>NZ_JBFSVK010000008.1:0-195623 GCF_041467855.1 Vibrio sp. 10N.247.311.51
GAGATGCGAGATGCGAGATGCGAGATGCGAGATGCGAGATGCGAGATGCGAGATGTGATATTGATATGGCCCCTAAAAAGTAGACACAGGGGTTGTCCCGTATTTAATCAACACGGGACTGATAAAACAGGGAGAGACTAACGCTTTAAGTCGATGTAAATCTGCTCTACCTTGGTACGAGCCCAATCCGTTTTACGCAAAAACTTTAAGCTCGATTTAATGCTCGGGTCTTTTTTAAAGCAGTTGATGTTCACCATGTAACTCAATTCTTCCCAACCGTAATGTTCAACCAATTCAGTCAGTAGCTTCTGTAGAGTGATACCGTGAAGTGGATTATTGTCTTGTGTCATGAGATGTTCTCGCCATTTATTTGAGTTAAGTATACCAGTTTCGCTTTATGAATTATCCGACCATTTGAGTTCGTAATCGGTGTGGATAATCGAAAGCTCTTCTCTACCTGTATCACCAAACAATTTAACCTGAGCCTGCATCCATTCTTCGAAACGTTTTATCTTTTCTCGATGAAAGTAACCTGGAGGCGCACACAAAAAGTAATTGTATTTAGGCTTTAGCGCGATGTTTCCGATTCGCACCAATTTCTTTTCTTGTAAATAGCGGTATACCAAGCTGTGCTTAACAAGCGCGACACCTTGAACGGATAGTGCACCTTCTAACACAAAATGAGAGCCATCAAATTGCAATGATGTGCGGCCAGCTTTTACTCCTGCGACTTGTAACCAGAGATTCCAATCCATATCAGGCCAACGGTCTTCAATCAGTTCCGCTTTATGCAGATCGTCGATGTCATATATACCGTGTTTCTCCTGATAGATAGGGTGACAAACCGGGTAAATGACCTCGTCCATCAACCAGCGTGATTCGATGTTAGGGTAATTTCCATGACCATATCGAACACAGATATCGACATTAGAATCTTCAAATGTGACTAGCTTATTGGTCGGCTCAATTAACATAGATAGATCAGGGTGGCGATCGCGAAAGTCGCCAATTCTCGGTACAAGCCAATGCTGAGCAAAGGAAGGCACGGTAGAGATCGACAGCTGAGTCGGGTTAGGGTCTTGGTTGATGCGCCTCACCCCATCTTGAATATGGGCAAAGCCTTTCTTCGCTTGCAGGTAAAGTACTTCGCCTTCATGGGTTAATACTATTTTTCGGTGCTGGCGAATAAACAGATCTGCGCCTAACCACTCTTCAAGTTGGCGAATTTGCTGGCTGACTGCTGCAGCCGTAACAAATAGCTTTTGTGCGGCGAGTTTAAAACTGCCTGTTTCTGCCGCCGTGTAAAAGTAATAGATCCCTTGGAATGGTGGAGTTCGTTCTCTCACATTAGTTTTCCTTAACTGAATGCCAGTATCTATCGTTTGTCGATGTTGCTCTATTGGTCGATTATTGACCATAACAAAGCAAAAGATCAACAGGAGAAAGGCTATGAATACGATCACAGCAACAGCAAATACCAACCATTCATTTTTGTCATCATTATCAATTAAGAAATTCTATTCTAAATTAGGCCTGTACTTTCAAAATCGTAGAACCAGAAAGCAGCTGTCTGAGCTACCCGATTATTTACTGAGAGATGTCGGGATTACGTCGGAACAAGTCGAGAAAGAACTGAAGAAGTCATTTTGGGAGTGATTCGAGGCAACGTAGCTTTTAACTCGACGTTGCTTTAACTCAACATAGTTTTGTCGGTGTCGGGAGGTTTACGTTACCGTTCTATGTTGAGTTAGGTTTATGGTTTATATAAAGAAGTGGGAGATGAGATCTAATTCTCCAATAGCTCGTTTACTTCTTCATGCAACCAATTGGTGAACGCAGTAATACGCCCTTCTCTCGGGGAGTTAGGATCAAAGCATAGGTTGACTTGAACCCCAGGTGTCATGCCTATATCAAAGGGCTTCACTAGCAAGCCGCGTTCAATGAAGTCACCAGCTAAGCTGTCTGTTGCCAAGCAAACCCCATGTCCCGCCATGACCGTGGTTAACCCCATATCAAAGGTGCCTACTTCCATCCACTGAATAGTGCTGCTTTGAGTCGATATGTTTGCTTGCCTAAACCATTCCTCCCACGGGAAACAACCGCTATCAAACTGAATCAGCCAACATTTGAGGAGTTGTTCGGGTGATGTGAAGTTCAAAGAGTTTGCGAGTTCAGGGGAACAAAAAGGGTAAACCGGTTCGTTGATTAGCATCTCAAGAGTCAAGCCTTCTTCAACGCATAGATCTTCGCCCTGCAGAATAGCCACATCAATCTCACCATGTTTTAAATTTGGGGTATCAGACCCTGTGAGCACCTTAATTGGGATTTCTGGGTGCTTTACCGAGAACTTCCATAGCCTAGGTAGTAACCAACGAGAAGCAAAAGAAGGGGGACTTCTAACAACAAGCAGCCCTTGAATAGGTTCTGATTGGATCTTGTTTAACCCCAGCAGAACCTCTTGAAACCCATCAGAGACATGTCTAAAAAGTGTGTCCCCTTCATGCGTCAAAGTCATTGCACGCCCCTTACGAATAAAGAGCTTACATCCAACCTGTTCTTCTAACTGTCGAATCTTCTGGCTGACGGCTGCTTGAGTGACGAACAGCTCTTCAGCCGCTTTGCTGTAATTGCTCAAGCGAGCCGCAACTTCAAAGTAACGGAGACCTGAAAGGTGACGCAGTATATTGTCCATAATCTCAGCTTATAGTTATTGTTAATAATGGTTGTTCGATTATCGAACAGGTTGTTTTCATAATAGCGATAAATAAACAGGGAATACAAGAGAGAGAACATGAAAGCAATAACCTGTTGGGTCGGTATATTTGTTACTCAGGTACTTAAAATCAATGATAATACTAAGGTGAGGAAGGCGACTAAATCTAGACAATTTGTTTGCTTGGAATCGTTAAGTCATCGAATGAGAAAGGATGTTGGCTTAGATTACGAGAGTAGTGATGCTGCGGATTATACTAAGTACTTATAATCAGAGCTTACAAAAAAGGAGCCATAATGGCTCCCTCTCGATTTTGATTATTCTTCCCAAACCACCAATTTATCTTTCGGCCAGTTATGACCAACTTCATGGTATTTCTGCTCAAGGATATGTCGCTTGATTTTGAGAGTCGGGGTTAACACGCCATTCTCAATGCTCCATGGCTCCTTAATCATCAATACACCTTTGATTTTCTCATGTGAACCGAGCTGCTCGTTCATTTTCTCGATAACGCGCTTTGTCGTTTTCTCATAGCGAGCTCTATCGAAATTAGGGAAGTCATGCGGTACCACAAGTAGGATTGGACCTGGTAGGCCAAGCCCTATCAAACACATCATTTCTACGCGGCTGTACTCAAACAGTTTGTTTTCGATTGGTACAGGGGCAACAAACTTACCTTTAGCGGTTTTAAAGGTATCTTTCTTACGTCCACGAATCGTTAGGTAACCTTCACTATCGATATCACCGATATCACCGGTATGAAGCCAACCATCCGAGTTAAAAGACTCTTGGGTTGCAATATCATTCTTGTAGTAACCAGAGAATAAGCCTTTGCCTCGAACTAGAATCTCTTCATCTTCAGCTATTTTGAGTTCGATCCCCGGACCTGCATTACCTACCGTACCAATTTTATCGGCTCTGAATGGGTAGTTGAGCGTGCTGTAGGCGAAAGACTCTGTCATGCCCCATGCCTCGGTAATGTGCAGGCCAACACTCTCATACCATGCGAGTAGAGCGGGTGATACGGGTGCAGAACCACAGCCGAGAACACGAGCTTGGTCTAACCCTAAACCATCAGCTAGCTTTTTCTTAATGATGTTGTTGATAAACGGAATCTTAAGTAAGAAGTTCAGTTTCTTCTGTGGCAACTTGTCTTGGATTCGCTGCTGGAACAGAGTCCATAAGCGAGGAACTGAAATAAACAGTGTAGGGCGATGCATTTTCACATCATCAATAAAGGTGTCTAAAGATTCAGGGAAAGCCGTAACCACGCCCCCCATCACTGAAGAACCAAAGATGTAAACGCGTTCTGTAATATGAGCTAGTGGTAGGTAAGAAAACAGGCGATCGCCAGGTTGGATCCCAATATGGTCAATCAATCTTTGAACAGACCAAGTAAACGCGCCGTAGGTGAGCATTGCGCCTTTTGGTAACCCTGATGTACCCGATGTATAAACAAGTGACATCAGCTTATCGTCGTGATGCTGAGGGCGTTTGGTTGATGGTTCATGTGTCTCAATGAGCTGCTCGAAAGTGTGTTGGCACTTCGCTGCGCTGTCGTATGGCAGAGAAATACTCACTAAGCTCGGATTGTCATCAAGTACTTTTTGAGTGGCTTTAGGATCGTCAAGCTTACCCGCAATCACAATTTTACTTTCACTGTGTTCAATACAGTACTGAATGGTATCTGCACCTGCTGTTGGAAAGATTGGGACGCTGACAAAATCTCCTAACATCATCGCAAGATCGCAGATGAACCATTCTGCACAGTTTTTCGATACGAGAGCGACTCGATCGCCAGGTTGGGCTCCGAGTCCTTCTAGTGCTGACGCCAGTTTCAGTGCTTTATCGGCTACTTCTTTATAAGTAAATTCGACAAATTGGCGGTTAATAATCTGTTTCAAATAGACTTCATTTGGGCGTTCTTCTGCCCATTTTAAAATCATGTCATTGGGTGTAGGGAGAGCTGTTGCTTGTTCTTGGCTAAACTCGTTAGGCTGAATCATTGTCTAACTCCATGTTTTTCGCTAAGTTATTTTTGTTAAAATCATGTTAAATGTACCATGATTTTTTCTTTTAGGGAGTAAAATTAGCGTTTTCTGTTATCTGTGCAGGCACGCCTGTAACTTGCTGGGGTTACACCTGTCCTTTTCTTAAAAATTCTCGAAAAATACGACACATCCTTGTATCCACATTGATAGGCAATTACAGCAATTTTTGACTCGGTATCCGCCTCAATCAATTTTTTAGCTAGTAGAACTCTTTTATCACAAACAAAGTCTCTAAAGCTTACCCCAAAGTGTAGATGAAACTTTTTCGAAAAGTAGGTTGTTGAACAATGGCACTTCTCGGCGATCTCCGTTTCTCTGATTTCTTTGTTTATGTTATCCATAACATAGTTAACAACCTCAGAAGTAAACAATTTGGTAGGCAGTTGATTGTTGTTATTTATGTCTCTGTCGAAATCGAAGTGAGGTTCGAAGATATGCTGTGTTTTACGCTTAAGTTCTTCGAATGTACTGGTCAGATGATTACTATTTGTTTCGATAATGAAAAATATATTCTTATGATTTCGAACGATATTAGGTAACTGGTCCGAGCAAATAATGACTATTCGCTTGTTCAAGTTTTCACAAATAGATAATGCCATTGTAAGTAGTTGAAGTTTATCCGGTCTATTCAAGATAAAAAATACCAGTCTGACATCTAAGTTACTGATTATAGATATATCTTGCTTATAATTTTCAATGGGGAAGTAGTGGTTTATTTTATTGATAATAACAGCATTAAATTCACTGTCTTTATCTGATAATAAAGGTGTTACTACTTTCATATAAATACCAACTCTATTTCATATTCAACTTCGAGTTTAAAAATAGATAAATTAAGATGCATAATAATTAGATTAGAAGTACCACAAAAAAGTGCAAGTAAATGGCAAGAAAATCCTAACCTAATATATCTCTCACCTCTAGATTTAGTTTACAGGTAAACAAAGCCTGATACGTAAATCAAGGAGAGGTTCTCATGGATAAGTTTTTGAATAATTGTAAAGAATTCATGAAAGATGAAGAAGGGTTGACTGTTGTCGAATATGTAATCGGTGCAGCATTGTTGGTTCTCGCGATAACAACCGTATTTACAGGTTTAGGCACACAACTTTCAACCAAACTGAATACTATTATTGGAAATATTGGTGATGGTACCTAGTGGCTTCGCGTAACTGTGAAGGATGGCTTCGCTATGAATAGTACAAGCATGACACGGCAAGCAGGGTTGACAACGATTGAGTATGTGATAGGTGCAGCCTCGCTTGTTCTTTTCATTGTATTAGTGTTTTCTGGGATGGGAACAGCTTTAATCAGTAAACTCCAGAACGTTACATCTAGTATATGAGTTGAATATATGATTAATGAGCCTTCAGCTTTTTGGGCATTACTAATTACAGTTTCGGTATGCGATGTTGAGAAACATCGCATACCAAATAAAATATTGATTCTGTTTTTGTTTGTGTATTTTTTATCGATGTTTAACCGTAATTATACCTTTGACTTTTTCTTAATGTCCTTCGTTGGATTCGTGGCGTTTTTTTGTTTTGGATTACTCTTATATTTTTTAAGAGCTATGTCTGCAGGAGATGTGAAGCTATTAGGTATTGTAGGGATGTATCTCGGGTGGGGACAATTACTTGATGCGTCGTACTTTATCTTACTTTCTTCTGGAGTGATCGGGACTTTCTACCTGCTATATAATTTTTCCAACTCGAACAGTCTGAGTATCAAAGGCTATTTTGAAAATAAGCTGATCGTGCTTGGTGGGGTGGTACCAGTATTAGATGAAAGTGCGAGTTTGCACGCTAGGTATTCAAATAAAGTGACGATGCCTTTTGCACCCTCTGTTGTAATGGGATTAGCGATGTATAGCTACTTTACTTAAACCTGTTGTTGGTTAGCTTTGTGGAGAGGAATAATATATGGATATTATAGGGCGTACTGCTCCAACAACTTTGAAGCCTCAAATTTCAGCCCCTACCGTTCCGACATCTCTTGATATGTTGGGTGTTCCTGAAGTCGTTATTGAAAACCTCGTACTCAAGCATTTGTCTGCTTACCCTAAATCGGATGTGTTAGAACTCTCTAATTATATGTGTGTTGTTACCCATATTGTGGAAAGTGCTCTGGCCGTTTTAAGGAAAAAGTCGTTAATTGAGGTATTTCAACCTACTTCAGATCTTTCTCTCTCATCAGCGTCCCATAGCCATGTCCGTTACTCCCTTTCTGAGAAAGGACTGGAAGAAGCTGATCTTGCCTTTAGACGTGATGCTTATTTAGGTCCCGCACCAGTTTCACTTACCCAATACAGTGATGTGGTCAAACAGCAAGACCTGAGAGTAGAGCTAGTCACTAGACCACATGTCGAAGCTGCTCTGGATGATGTATATGGTGTCGACAAAATGATTTCAGTGCTAGGGCCTGCAATCAATTCTGGACGTGCTTTGTTGTTATATGGGCACGCTGGTACTGGTAAAACCTTTGTCGCGAGCCGTATTGTGAATGCTTTGCACACCTCTGTATTTATTCCTTATGCAGTCTATGCATTAGGTAACATTATCAAGGTGTTCTCGGCGCAACATCATAAACCGTTGGATAGTAACGGCAGCGATCAAAGCATTTCCCTCAAAGATCAGTACGACAAGCGTTGGCTTAATTGTGAAAGGCCTAATATTCAGGTTGGGGGAGAGCTCACTATGGATATGCTTGAAGTGAATCATTCAGAGAATAGTCGAGTCTGGTTAGCCCCAGTTCAAATGATGGCAAATAATGGGATCTTTATCATTGATGACCTTGGTCGTCAGCCCATGCCAGTGGATGCGCTTCTTAATCGTTGGATTGTACCGATGGAGTATTCCTTCGACTATTTGTCGTTGCCTAATGGTCAGCAGATAACGATGCCATTTGTATTAACTCTTGCCTTTTCTACCAATCTAAACCCCAAGAAAATAAGCGATCCTGCCTTTTTACGTCGTTTAGGTTACAAGATTGAATTCAAGCCACTTAATCAGCGAGATTATGAAGCTTTATGGATGAGCGTCGTTGCTGATAAAGAGGTAGAGCTTCAAGACGGGTTTTTTGAGCGTTTGTCTCAAATGCACACGCTTCTAAAAGTGCCACTTTTCCCATGTTTACCGAAAGATCTCGTTGGTATAAGCAAAGACATTCTTTCGTTTGAGCAACTCCCACCTGTTATCACATTCGATATTCTTTCCATGGCATGGGAAGTTTATTTTACCTCTGATGGACACGAGGAAGAGAATAATGAATAAGAGTCAAGTTTTCCTACTGTTTTTACTGTCCGTAGTATTCGGCTTAGCGGCTGTATTTTTTGCTAAGCAGTGGATGGATGATCAAGTTCAGCCAACCGTTGAAGTTGAAACGGTCGAGCGTCACCCCGTTGTTGTCGCATCACAAGAAATTGAAGCCGGAACTATTATCGAGGATCAGTTTTTAACCACCAGATTGATGGAAGTTGATTGGATTAATGAAAATAACTATTCGGATAAAGCAGAGCTGATTGGCAAGGTTGTTGCGAATACTGTCTATGCGGGAGAGGTCCTTCACAAGCTACGATTTACTGTACCAGGAGAAGGGTCAACGCTTGCAGCTCTTATCCCTGAGAATAAACGTGCGGTAACGATACGTGTTGATGATGTTATTGGTGTGGCGGGTTTCTTATTACCGGGTAACAAGGTTGATATTCTTAATACGGTTTCTTACGGAAAAAATTCTGCAGCGACTCAAACAGTATTAAAAGACATTAAGGTTTTGGCTGTCGACCAAACGGCTAAAACGAAAGAAAACAGTCCGATTATTGTACGAGCGGTAACACTTGAGATGACGCCGAAAGAGGCAGAGAAACTTCTCACGGCTAAAAGCAAAGGCGATATTCAGCTGACTTTGAGAAACCCACATGAAGTTGAGAAAAAAGTGGTTCGTCGATATGTGCCTAGACCGAGTGTCACTATTATCAAAGGTACAGAAACATCTAATGTGCGCGTCAAGGATTGAGGTGAAATATGAGAATATTAATTGCGTGTGTTTTGAGCCTGATTTGTATTTCGACGGCCAGTGTAGCGGCGTTACAAACGGGAAAAACAGTCACGGTTCCACATCATAAATCTACGCATGTCGTGCTGTCGGGAAAAGCGGCGAAGGTTTCTCTTGGTGATCCTGAAGTTTTAGATATTGTAATTTTAAAATCAAATGAAGTGTTTTTAATTGGTAAAAAATTAGGTGCGACAAACCTAATGGCTTGGGACTCTCGAGGTCGGTTAATTGAGTCTATTAACATTGAGGTTACTCATGATCTTAATAGCCTTAAAGCTAAATTATATGAGTTCCTTCCTGATGAAACTATCGAAGTGCACAGTGCGCAAAACCGTCTATTATTGAGCGGTCAGGTCAGCAACCAACAACAAATGAATGTGGCGATGCGAATCGCAGAAACCTATTCGTCAGGGCAGGCTGCTGACGCATCAAAAGAAAGTGGAAGTGAACAAGCTGCAGCGACAGGTGTTATTAATTTGATGTCGATCGGAGGGGCTCAGCAGGTGATGTTAGAGGTGACGGTTGCTGAGGTTCAAAGAAGCTTGGTAAGAAAGTTTGATGCGAACTTCCATTTCTTCCAAACCAGTGGATCTGACTTCTCTTGGGGGGCGTCTTCAGTCCCTGCTGGTGTGTTAGGTGCGACCCCTATTTTCAATATTCCAACCTCTACTGATTACGGCATTTTAGGTTCTTTCATTGATAGTAATACATTGTTTACTTTCGCACTGGACGTAGCGAAACAAAACGGGGTTGCTAAGGTGTTGGCTGAACCGAACTTAACCGCATTAAGTGGTTCTAAGGCTGAGTTTTTAGCGGGGGGGGAGTTTCCCATTCCGGTGCCTGATGAAGATGGTATTACCATTGAATATAAAGAATATGGTGTAGGTTTAAAGTTCATCCCCACGGTACTCAGTGACAAAAAAATCAACCTAAACTTAGCGGTTGATGTGAGTGAGATTGCCAATAGTAGCTCGTTAACGATTGATCCTGGTACCACCAATGCGACTTATTTTATCCCTCCAATTACCCGAAGAAGTGCATCGTCGACGCTTGAGTTAGCCGACGGTCAAACCATCGGTATTGCGGGGTTGTTGAGTGAGAATGTTAGGGACATCAGTAACAAGATGCCAGGTTTTGGCGATGTGCCGATTTTAGGTCAGCTTTTCAATAGCCAAGAGTACGTATCTGGTGAAACAGAGCTCGTTATTCTTGTTACTCCTCGACTCGCTAAACCTATTGACCGAACGAAAGTGACGTTACCAACTGATGCCTTTGTTGATCCTAATGATTTGGAATATTACTTGTTAGGCCGAAGCGCTTACATCGCTGAACCGTCTGAATCTGATTCAGAACAATCTCAAGCTTCACAGGATATATCACCGACCGATGGTGGTAGCGAAGGCTCATTTGGGCATGATTTATAAGGGGATAGATATGACTAAAATAATGATGATCTTTCTCACAATGTTATTGGTTGGCTGTGCGAACGATGCTCGTTTAGGGCACTCAGTCGCACTAGTGAAAACAGAGCAAACGTATAACCCTAATGCGACCCAAGAGAATTTACTCGAAGTACCTGATGGTACAGGGGAGCGGATGCAGACTGGTTACGACAGATATGTGGGCAGAGGTGAAAATGATCTGTCCGGAAGTAGTAGCCAGATCTTAGAAGATTTTAACTAAATCTGGAGGTACTCATATGTTGTATCGAGTATCACAAAGCCCTAAAAAACAACAAGGCTTAGTTGCGGTGATGATTACTGCTGCCTTGCTGGTTTTTCTTGCTGTCTCAGCGCTAGCTGTAGACATAAACCATATGGTTGTAAATAAAACGCGCTTACAAAATGCAGTCGATTCTGCAGCATTGGCTGCCGCAACCATATTAGACAATAGTAAAGATAAAGACGCGGTAGACGCAGAAGTTGGTACGGCGCTCAATGCCATGGCGGCTTCAACTGGGAATCAAGAAATTGATTTCTCTACTGCTTCTATAAACATTGATTATTCCAATGATCCACAAGACTTTACGGGCACTGCGACGTTCGGTGCAAGTGACGATGTTTATGTGCGAGTTCGCGTGGATGCACTAGAGATGGATGAATTCTTTATTCAACTGTTTGGTCTTGAAAAAGTGGTATCGGCAAGTGCTGTTGCTGGGCCAAGCTCTGGGCAAGAAGTAGTTAATAACGTTGTGCCCATTGGCGTATGTATTGGTGATGGCACTTCGGATAACGATATTGATCCAGAAGATGGCTATCACGATGTGACAGGTGAAGAGATAGTTAATGTATTTGGATATGAAGTCGGAACGGTCCACGCATTGAAGGTGGGTGACAGTAGCTTGTCAGAAATGGGCAACGGTAATTATCACCTATTGGATTTCGGCTCTGGTGGTAAAACAATTAAAGAAGGTTTAGGCGGTAGTTATGACCAGCCAGTCAAAATTGGTGAAGATATCACAACCAAACCTGGTGGTACGGTTGGCCCCACAGGCGATGGTTTGAATACTCGTTTTGGAGATTATGGCGGTGGCTTATCGGCATCCGATTACCCTTCAGATTATGTAACCACAGAACCGACCAATGAAATCACGATTGATGCCGGTACAGGAGATATCGATTCTGACGGAAGTTATACCTATGCTCAATATGAGTCAGATACCAACGCCTGTATAGCAAGTGGCGGTTCTGGGTGTGCATCTAATGGTGTTGCTTGGAGAAGAATTTTGCCCATTCCTATGGTTGATTGCTCAGGTAAAAGTGGCGGTGCAACCGACTTTACCGTACACAAAATAGGCTGTTTTTTCTTGTTGCAAAAAGCACCAACTAACAACTCAGGTACACCAGCCGTTTTTGGTGAGTTTATCCACTCTTGCAGTGTTACTGGTGGTTCTGGTAGTACAACGTCGACAACGGAAGGGACTTATAAGATTGTTCTGTATAAGGACCCCGATAGTGGGGAGTCTTGATCATGACGCAATCTAATCAATTTCAAAAGGGCTTGGCTGCTGTAGAGGTGGTCATCGCGACTCCCATCTTACTGTTTTTTCTGGTCTTAGTTCTGGAGCTTGGCAATATTCTTATTCACTACAATGTTATCTCTAAATCTGTGCAAAATGGCGCTCGTTATGCGGTTAGTGAAGTGTATGGAACCATTGGTGGAACCATCGCACCGACGTCTGAAATTCAGAATGTCGTGGTCTATGGTCAGAACAGCGTAGGAACAGCTGTATTATCTTCACTGACGACATCGGATGTGACTGTAACCCCTCCTTCAGGAGACAGTTATGTACGAGTCAGTGTGACGTATGATTATGTTCCACTCTTCTTGTCTATTCCTTTTTCGAACGAGAGTTTTGCTGTTCCATTAAGTGTGACTTCCGTGATGAGGGTGCTGTGATGATAAGACTTAAAAGACGAACCAAAGGGCTTGCCATTATTGAGTTCACTTTGGTCTCATCATTAATTTTTCTGCTGCTCTTCCTCATTTTAGCGTTAGGTGCCTATATATTTTCGCTGCAAATGGTCAGTGAAGCAACTAGGAAGGCTGCTAGGTTAGCGACGGTCTGTTACGTCTTAGATAGAGATAATATTGCCGGAATGGTGGTGGATGATATTCCTCTTGTTGGGTTTACTAATGCGAACTTAGAAGTGGCTTACTTAGACGCGAGCGGGGTAGAGGTTGCTTCTGATTTTGAAGCGAACTTTGGTGATATTAAATTTGTGCGTGCTAGGGCTACGGGTTATGGCATTCAGCTAATCAGTAACCTAAGCTTTCTAGGAAATAATGGATTTCTAGCCGCTCCTGCGTTTGAAACAATACTGCCAGCAGAAAGTTTGGGAGTGGTGAGGCCTGAAACTGATACTAGCACTAACATACGGAATCGGTGCCTATAAGGCACTTAATACAGGAGTTGATGTATGGGGGAAGCGATTAAAATAACGCCTAATGAAAGTGATAAGGGTATGCCGCGTTTAAAAACAAATCTAAAGGTTTGGTTAGTTTACAGTACTGACACCTTTCATTCGCATATGACCCAAGAGTTAAAAAAATGCCGAAATGTGCACTTGACGTCGTTTTCACTTGCGGCAATGAGTGAGGAATATTTAAAAAGTGCAGATGTTCCAGAGCTTATTTTCGTTGAAGCTCACGGGAATTGGGCGCAAAAAATGGTTGAGTTGCAAGGGTATGATTTGTCTCTAGAAGACAAGGACTTGTCTTTAGTTGTGCTTGGTGATGAAAGTGATAATGGGTCATTAAAAATTGCACTTCGCTTAGGGGCATCAGATTTTTTGTCTCACAATGTGACTCTATCGGACTTACTTCCACTATTGAAGAAAACCGCTTCCGAAAAGCTAGAGAACTCCAGTTACGGAGAGTTTATCTTGTTTTTGAATACCAAAGGAGGAATGGGAGCAACTACCTTGGCGTTAAATACTGCCATTGAGATGGCCACTCAACACCCCAACGAAGTTCTTTTACTCGATATCGACCTTCAATTTGGCGTGATTCCCGACTACTTGAACATAGCACCGACTTACAGTGTTTCTGATGCGATCAACAGTTCTAATGATTTGGATGAAATGTCCTTGGGATCGTTAGTAAATAAACACGAATCAGGTCTCCATGTTCTAAGCTTTAAACATGAAAATAACGCTGATGATTTCGAACAGGCTCAGAAAATTGGCAGATTACTTCCAATTCTGCGTCGTTTCTACCCTTATGTGATCATTGACCTGTCTAGAGGCTTAGACCACGTATTTGCATCAGCAATATCACCAGCGACTAAAGTACTTTTGGTTTTGCAACAGAGCTTAGTGTCAGTAAAAAACACAAGCCGACTAATTAAATCTCTGAAGTTTGAGTACGGCTTACAAAGTGACTCAATAGAGGTCATTCTCAACCGTTATGAAAAGCGACATTCAATTAAGTTGAAAGACATTGAACAAGCCGTGGGCAACCACGACATACACCTTATGCCAAATGATTTTAAAGTCGCGCTAGAGAGTGCCAACTTGGGGCAGCCGTTAGTTCAGTCGAGAAAAAAAAGCTCTATTACTCGCTCTATCATCGACTTATCTCATGTTCTTTCACCACCTGAACAAGAAGAGAAAGGGTGGCTGAAAAAGTTGTTTTCATAATGGGTTGATGAAAAGTAAACACGAGGGATTGTGATGTTCTTTAAACGAAAAAATGTAAATCCAGAGTTTGAAAAAAAAGTAGAACAGATTTCGCATGATTCAGAAGATGCCAATCCTGTTGAACGTTTATCAAGTGTTGAGATGTCCAGTCACTCTCGGACAGAGGCGAGCGTTGAAAAAGAGAAGGCGATTGACGAGGCTCGCAAAGTACTCGAGCAAGAATTATCAATCAAACACTTCTTTCACAAGCAGTTGCTTGAAACGTTAGACTTAGGGTTACTTTCTAGCTTGGAGAAAGAGCGCGCCAAGCTAGATTTGCATGAAGCTATCGTTCAGTTGATGGCTGATGATGGTAGTCATGCACTCAGCGCAGAAGGTCGTAAGCGGGTCATCAAACAGATAGAAGATGAAGTTTTTGGTCTGGGGCCGTTGGAGCCCTTATTAGCTGATCAAACTGTGTCGGATATATTGGTCAACGGCCCTAAAAGTGTTTACGTTGAGCGACGGGGTAAACTCGAAAAAACGCCCTATACTTTTCTTGATGATCGCCATTTAAGAAACATTATTGACCGTATCGTAAGTCAGGTTGGTCGTCGTATCGATGAAGCATCACCTATGGTAGATGCGCGCTTAGTTGATGGTTCCCGTGTTAATGCGATTATCCCGCCTCTCGCACTCGATGGCCCTTCCGTTTCGATCCGTCGCTTTGCTGTCGATCGACTGACGATGGATAACTTAATTGGTTACGACTCAGTCTCGCCTCAAATGGCTAAGTTTGTGGAGGCTGCTGTGAAAGGTGAGCTCAATATATTGATTTCAGGAGGGACGGGGTCAGGGAAAACAACCACACTGAATATCTTTTCTGGTTTCATTCCGCGAGACCAACGAATTATTACCATAGAAGACTCGGCCGAATTACAACTGCAACAACCACATGTTATTCGTCTCGAAACCCGCCCTGCTAACCTAGAAGGGAAGGGAGAAATCAGCCAGCGCGAATTGGTTAAAAATACCTTGCGTATGCGACCAGATCGAATCGTGGTTGGGGAGGTGCGTGGTAGCGAAGCCGTTGACATGCTAGCAGCGATGAATACCGGTCATGATGGTTCACTGGCTACCATTCACGCGAATACCCCCCGTGATGCCTTGAGTCGAGTCGAGAATATGTTCTCGATGGCAGGGTGGAACATATCCACCAAAAACTTACGAGCTCAAATTGCTTCGGCTATCCACCTTGTTGTTCAAATGGAACGCCAAGAAGATGGCAAGCGTCGTATGGTGAGTATCCAAGAGATCAACGGCATGGAAGGTGAGGTGATTACTATGTCGGAAATATTCCGTTTTCAGCGTAAAGGTATTGATGAAGACGGCAATATTATCGGTTATTTCACGGCAACGGGGGTTGTGCCTCAATACCATGACCAGTTAGTCAAACGTGGACTCGACCTGCCTTTCGAGCTCTTTAGTGAGACCAAAGGCTAAGGATATATTATGGACAATGTAAGCGTTTCATTAGGTCTATTGTTTATCGCAGTACTTTTTATTTCCCAAGCGTTGTTGTTACCTGCTGCAGGTAAGAAAGCGAAGCATAAAGAGCTGTCTCGTCGCTTGAAAGAGACGCAACGTAATATCGATGCAGAGAGTTTGTCATTACTAAAAGAACATTATAACAAAGATTTATCTCCAGTAGACCGCAAGTTAATCGTCATTCCATATTTTGCTGGCTTAAAGAAAATGTTGGAACTAGCCGGCTTTAAATTAGCATTGAGCCGCTTTTTACTCATAGTTTCTCTTTGTGGTGTGTCGCTTACATTGATAGCGATAATGACCAACCAAGTATGGTTCATTAGTGTCGCGGCATTCATTTTTGTTTGGGTTGTCGCCTATCTATTTGTGCAAAATCGAGTGACCTACAGAATGGCTCGATTTGAGGAACAGCTTCCCGAGGCTTTAGATGTTATCCGACGAGCATTGCAAGCCGGGCAACCGTTGGTTCAATCATTTAACGAGGTTGGCGAAGAGCTTCCTGATCCTATAGGTGCCGAGTTTAAGAACACTTATAACCTGCTCAACTATGGTTATGACTTACGTTTGGCAATTTTACAAATGGCAGAGCGAGTCCCAACCGTTTCAATGCTAGCTTTTTCTAGCGCCGTAATGTTGCAGAAAGAGACTGGGGGAAACTTATCCGAGAATTTGCAAAAGGTATCTGAAGTACTTAGAGCGCGTTTTAAACTGGAAAGGAAAGTCAAAACGCTCTCGGCTGAGAGTCGGTTGTCAGCATGGATCTTAACGTTATCACCCTTTGGTTTGTTTTTTGCTATGCGGGTAGCTGGTCCCGAATACATCGAGCCACTTTACACAGATCCACGCGGTCTCTCTATGGTGAGTGTCGGTATAGTTCTTTTGGCTATCGGAGCCTTGTGGATTAAAAAGATCATCAGCATAGAGATTTAACTTATGGAACTACTCAATATTGAAGTCTGGAAGCAGATGTTAGAAGAGTTTGGGATCAGCTCTCAAGTAGTTATTTATGCGATGATTTTGCTCACTACTGTCTTGTTAACATTGACTGTTGGGTTTCTGTTTTTAGGTGCTCGATCTCCTTTAGACAAGAAGCTAAGACAAATATCTGAAGAGGGAAGTGTCGGTGGCCGAAAACCCTATGATTTCTCAAATACGCTTGAATCATTAAGCCCTTTTTTAAGTAAAGGTAACAAAAAGGATAATGAAACTTACTCAGAAAAGCTGATGCATGCTGGGTTCCATGAGAAGAGTTCATTATCAGTTTTCTATGCGTTGAAGGTTTTATCTAGCTTAATAGGCATCGTCGCTGCTTTTATGGTCTATTACATATCGTTGGGCGGAGATTACAATAATTTGCTCATCATGACTTGTGTTTTTCTCGGAACATTCACACCAAATATTGTTCTGAACAAGTTTCAAAAAGAGCGTCAGAAAAAAATAAGAAACGGTGTCCCTGATGCGCTTGATCTTCTTGTTGTATGTACCGAGTCTGGACTTGGTTTTAATGCGGCTCTTGGTCGTGTTGCATCAGAGCTCTATGTCTCTCAGCCTGAACTCGCGGATGAACTAGAGACGGTATTTGCTAAAATTCAAGCGGGTGTCACCATGCCTGACGCACTTAGGCAGCTTATCGAACGAACCGGTTTAGTCGAATTGGAAGGTTTGGTTTCTTTGCTTTCTCATGCATCGAGAATGGGCGGAAGCTTAGCGCAAACGCTCCGTGACTATACTGAAGATTTTAGAGATAAGCGTCAGCAAGCCGCTGAAGAAATCGCGGCGAAAATACCGACTAAAATGTTATTCCCCATGTTGATATTTATTTGGCCTTGTTTTTTCATTGTCGCACTTGGCCCTGGAATCTTGATCGTAATGGACGCATTAACTGCGCCGGGAGCAAGTTTATGATTTTATACAATAAGTTTCTTCTTCTATTATTGCCAATTTTGCTACTTGGTTGTGCATCTTCTGATGAACCAACCAACCAATTTGATGCCGAATTGTATTCGGGTAAACCAATCGATAGTTTGACTAGTGATGATCCACCGCTAAATGAAAAAGAAGCAATTATGCGCGGTGACATTGCTCTGCGAGACAACAATATAGACTTGGCGTTGTATGAATACATACGCTCTTTGTCTTTCCCTGAAAAAGAGTTTCACGATAAAACTCTGTTCACTATTGGCCAAATACATTCGTCTCGCGGTAACTATGCGTTGGCCGAGAAAGCTTACCTTGCAGCGCTAGATTTTAACCCTGCGCACACTGAAGTGCTGGAACAGTTAGGCGTTCTATACACCAAACAACGTCGTACTGATGAAGGGCGGAGTTATTTCTTTAAAGCGATTAATTCAGACCAAGTTCGTTTAAAAAGCAGTGAAACTATCCAGAACTACCAAGCATTGAACCAAAGTGAAGTGGCCAGTTTGAAGGTCGATAGTATGTCTCCAGCGCTAGCTTATATGGGGATTGGCGTACTGGAAGATGTTGACGGAAAGCATCAGATCGCACAAGAGTACTTTAAAAAGTCACTGACGATAGATAAAAGTTCAGTCAAAGCTTTGCTGAATATGGGCTATTCTCACTATATGTACGGTAACTACAAGGAAGCCTATCAGTATACGCGTTCAGCTTTAGAATTGGATCCGAATAATGAAAAAGCTCAGAATAATCTGGCACTTATTTATTTAGCGTCTGGGGATATTAAAAAAGCAACCAACGTATTCATGAGGCATATGGAAGCGCCGGAGGCGTTAAATAATGTCGGCTACTTCTTGATATTACAAGGAAAGCCCGATCAGGCAGTTCCTTATTTACAACAAGCTATCAATAAAAAATCATCTTACTATAAAGTGGCTAATGAAAACTTAAACAGAGCACTAGCGGAAGTGAGAGAGATGGAGTAATACGGATTTGATTTTGGCTCAATGAAAAGGATATTCATATTGCCTAAAAGCGAAAGCTTTAATAAAGATATAATTGTAATTTCTGGTCTTTGGCTAGTTTGTGCCACAGTGATATTTATCTATAAGTGGGAAAGCGTTTCAATACTCAACTTGAATGACAATGACGACTATATGCGTTTTGTCCAGTTTCAAGAGTGGATGAAGAACGGCCATTGGTACCTAGAGCCGATGACCAACTTCAATGCCGATGATGGTATTATTATTCATTGGTCTCGATTTCCTGATCTAATGCTCTCTTTGATCGCTTTCCCATTGCTATTTATGGTTGGTGATAGTCTTGCTTATGCTATCTCGATTTCTATTGTCCCTTTGCTTTATTTATTGTTCTTCGCGTTATCGTGCTTTTATTTGTGTGAGCGTTTCTTAGGCGCTAAGTACCGCTTTATCAGCACTATGTTTGCTATTTTTTCTCCTGCAATAATACACTTCTTACCTGGTTCTATTGACCATCATAATATTCAACTTATTTTAGCAACGCTCTTCTTATCAGTAACACCGACTTCTATCGACAACCTAAGGCAATCATGGCGAGTGTATGCTCAGGCCGTTTTCCTACCTCTATCTCTATGGACTGGGATGGATAATATTTTGTTGTTTATGATTTCCTTAATTATTTATACAGTGTATTACTGCTTCATTCGTGACGAGTGGTTTAGTTATGTCTCTAAGTTATACGTAACTTGTTCGATTTTTGGAGCTTGTGCTGTTTTATTAAATAGGCCTTATGATGAGTTCTTTACTTTTAAATATGATGAAATCTCATTTATTATCATCATTCTTTTTTTTAGTGGTTGGGTGTTTGTCAATGCTTACAACCGATTGACTAATAATAGAAAAAACTTAACTCAAAGATTTTTATTGTTTGTTTTTCTTGGTTTGTTGTGTTTACTTCCGGTTGTTATTCTTTACCCCTCACTTACCAGTGCTTTGTTTATTTATTACCCACCGACACTAAAGCTGTATTGGCTTGATCAAGTTGCCGAAGCTAAATCTGTCGCAACATACATCGCAATGAATGGCTTTTTTTCAGTGGATAATTATGTGTTGCTATTAGTTCCCGCAATGTTGTATCCATTCTTTCGAAATAAAAACTCGCACTGTGCAATCTTGTATCTCATTTTTATGTTTAATTTAGCTCTTGCGATGTTTTGGCAGATTAGAGTTATGAGGTTGTGTTTTGTTTTAGCGGCACCTTTTCAAGCATATTTTGTAATTAAAGTGTCTGAATACGTTAGGTATTCACTACTGAAAGTGCTGATTATTTTCTCAGGTACTCCATTGGCGTTAGCGTTTGTCATTCTCGCTTTTTCTCCAGTAGAGGAAGTGACTACCAAACTTGATGAGACCGATAAGTTACCAGTCATCTTTAAGGTGCTAAAAGATAACGGTATCAATTCTCATACAATTCTTTCAGGAATAGAAACGGGTGCACCTGTATTGGCCAAAACGAACAACAGTATAATCGCCGCGCCTTATCATAGAAATATTGTGGGTAACCAATTTTTAATCGAAGTGATGTTAGAAGAGGACATGCTTCTAGCAAGAAACAAAATAGTCGATAAAAAGGTTGATTACATATTGATCGGTAATGACCCTCATTTAACTCTCCTAAAGGATTCTGGAAGCGAGGACTCTTTAGTTAGAAGGCTTCATGGGGATAATATTCCGGCTTGGTTAGACGTTATATATGATGGAATTGAGGATGGTTATCGAGTTTTTAAAGTAAGGAGTGAGCATGAATAAACAGAAAGTAGCAATATTACTCCCATGTTATAACGAAGCCGGAGCCATTGGTGAAACCGTGACGTCTTTTCAACAAGCCTTACCTGATGCATCCATTTATGTTTACGACAACAATTCAACCGATAACACGGTCAACGAGGCGTTACAAGCTGGGGCGATTGTGCGACATGAGCCGCGTCAAGGTAAAGGGGAGGTTGTGAGGCGGATGTTTTTTGATATCGACGCCGATATCTATGTGATGGCTGATGGTGATGACACCTATGACGCCTCAATATGCCCCGAGCTGATCGACCAACTAAATAATGAAAAGCTCGATATGATCATTGGCAGTCGCGAGCGAACTTCAATGGCTTATCCTAAAGGACATATCCTTGGGAACAAGATGTTTTCATCTCTGATTAACTTGGCATTCAATGCGCAATTGAATGATGTATTTTCTGGCTATCGAATTATGAGCCATAGGTTTGTTAAAACAGTTCCAATTTTTAGTGATGGCTTTCAAATTGAAACGGAATTAACCGTGCATGCATTGCACCATAATATGTCGATCAAAGAAGTACCCACTCATTATCACTCAAGGCCTGAAGGCACGGCGAGTAAGCTGAATACATTGAGTGATGGGATCAAAATCCTCAACTTTATTTTGTTCCTGCTACGAGACGTAAAGCCGATGTTTTTTTTCGGTGCTTTGTCGGTGTTGCTTTGCTTTATCTCATTGGGATTAGGGATTCCCGTTATTATCGATTTTATTGATACCGGGCTCGTTGAAAGAGTCCCAACAGCTATTCTGTCTAGTTCAATTGCACTTATCGCGGTGATGTCTTTCTTTTGCGGCTTGATACTCGACAACGTGTCGCGCGGCAGACGAGAGATGAGGATCCTCTCAATATTAAGAAGTCACGATCACAAGCTATCAAAATAGGGTTCAGGTATGAGAATAAGTAAGGACGAAGATAAAGAATGGCTCAACTATTTATCTCGATTCAGTGACGAATATGATGAGCGGGTTTACAGCGGAAATACAACGGGTTATGTGATGAGAGCTGGCCATGTAGCGTGCGAAAAGCCATTTGGTGAAAGTGAACACTTTTCGAGAGTGTTAGAAGTGGGATCCGGAACGGGTGAACACTTACTGCATGTTAATCACACTTTTGATGAATATATTGTAAGTGATGGTGATGCTGCGGCGCTTGAGTTGGCCCAAAAGCAGCTCAATCATATCAACTCTTACGATAAACTTACTTTCGATGTGACCAATGCTAGGCAATTAAACTTTGAAAATAATAGCTTTGATCGAGTGATTGCAACTCATATATTGGAACATTTGTATGAGCCCCATTTAGTTATCAAAGAGTGGTTAAGAGTGTTAAAGCCCGGAGGGACTCTTTCGATTCTGATTCCTACTGATCCTGGAATAGCATGGAAGATTGGTCGGTACTGTACGACGAGGAAGCAAGGTCTGGCAAAAGGTTGGAATTACGATTATATAATGGCAAGAGAGCATGTAAATCCATGTAATAATCTAATTGCGTTCTTAAGGTACTATCTTCCTGAACATCAAAAATCATTTTGGCCGATGAGTTTTGTGCCTCTTATTGACTGCAATTTATTCTTCAATTTTCACGGAATTAAGCCTGATTCTAGTTCTGAAAAGAAGTAAGAAGCAAGCGACTCGCTCACTTCTTACAATAAATCTTTTAGACTGCTAAACCTGTCATTGCGCCAAAGACCATGAATAATCCGACAAGCCCTACAATAGGTAACTTCACGGTTTTCAATAACCACACACCAACAATGATCAAAGCGAAGTCTAAACCACTACTCACTGCGCTTGTGAAAATCGGTTGATATAGCGCTGCCAGTAACAAACCTACAACCGCCGCATTCACACCTGTAAGTGCACCAGCCACTAAAGGTTTACTCGCGATTGCTTGCCAGTTTTTCAACACACCGAGTAGTAATAAGAAACCCGGTAAGAACACCGCAATCGTTGCGAGTAGTGCGCCTGTGATCGGTGCCGATGGCATCAATACATAACCTAAGTAAGTCGCAAGTGTAAACATAGGCCCTGGTACTGCCTGTGCTGCTGCATAACCTGTTAGGAAGGCATCTTGAGACAGTTGGTCACCAATACCATTTTGTAGCAACGGAAGTACCACGTGGCCGCCACCGAATACTAAGCTACCTGCTTGGTAGAACAGGCCAAACACTTCAATACCTTGAGAGTAAGCACTGAATAGAGGCAGGCCAACCAGCAAAGCAACAAAAATCACGAGAGGCGTTACCGATATCTTTTGTGTTGAAGGTGTCGTTTTTAGCTCTTGAGACGTCAAGAACTTACTGCCAACCATCGCTGCAAATAGAAGCACTAACACTTGAGGCCAGATGCCTGGAATCAGTAGCAGTACAATCGCGGTAATCACACATAAGGCGGTCGCTATCTTCGATTGGCAGAAGTTCTTGTACATACCAAAGGTAGCATCAGCCACAACCACTACCGCTAATAACTTAAGCCCGTGAATGATTGAATTGAAAAGTGGTGCTTCCAATAGCTGGTTGCTGACTAACGCCAATATCAGCATCAGAATCACAGATGGGGAAGTGAAGCCGACAAATGCAGCAATAGCACCTGTTAGTCCACCTTTCTTGTAGCCAACCGCAAAGCCAACCTGACTTGAGCCTGGGCCCGGTAGGAATTGACTAAGAGCGACAATCTGCCCGTACTCTTCGTCGGACAACCAATTCAGTTTCTCAACAAAGGTTTTACGGAAGTAGCCAATGTGTGCTGCTGGTCCACCAAAGCTAATCCAGCCAAGCCAGAAAAAGGTTTTAAAAATTGAAAGCATGATCGATTCCAGATAAATGTTTAGCGTAATTTAGGTGGAGTTGAACTATGATTCAAATTAATTGTTTTAATTATAACTATGAATGAAATGGGTTATTTGGTATGGCTGATTTTAATTGGAAAGGGATCGACCTTAACTTGTTGATTGCACTGCAAGCTTTGTATAAAACGAATAGCGTGAGTAAGGCTGCTGAGCGTTGTTATGTCAGCCAATCTGCGATGAGCCATAGCTTACAAAGGCTACGAAAGTTGTTTGATGACCCTTTGTTTGAGCGTGTAGGTAGCAAGATGGAGGCGACCGACCGAGCCATTGAACTATCAAGCACCGTGGACGCGCTACTGAATACCATCCAGTCTGAAGTTCTATTATCTAAACGTTTTGAGACCGAGAGTTTCAAAGGGAGCTGGAAAATAGGGCTGACGGATTACGCAGAGCAGATGTTTGGACCAATGATATTCGATTTGATCAAAGAAGCTTCACCAAACTCTCAAGTCGCATTTTTTAATGTTAATCGAAGCAACTATCAGCAAGTATTTGAAGAGGCAAAGCTGGATATCTCGATCGGTAGTTTTGGAGAGGTGCCTAAGCTGTTTGGTATTGAGCAACTCTACACCGAGCAGCATGTTTGCTTACTTGATAGCTCAGTGCTTGGTGTTGAACTACCGATGTCGCTAGAGACATTTGTGTCTGTCGAGCATGCATTAGTTTCCCCCAATGGTTCTCTAAAAACGGGCGTAGACATTAAATTAGCGGAACTCGGTTATACGAGAAAAGTGGCGATTGCATCGAGTAATTTTTTAACTGTTAAGCGGCTCATTCGTGGTAGAGAACTATTGTGTATTGTCCCCAAGCTAGTCGCGCGCAAGGATATAGATAGTGAAGAAACCTTACTCGCTGTGAAGCCACCAATTGATGTTCCAGATTTTGATATCCAGCTTGTTTATAGAAAGGCAAAGCATTTAGATGATAAAAATAAACTACTTAGAAAGCTGATTACTAATGCGATCTCATCTGTGATTTCCGAATAGTTTATTGTGTCGGTTAATCGTCAAATTCATATGAATTAATTTTAGAAAAATACGGTTTATTATAAGAACCCGACTATACTTAATTTACGACTCAAAGCAGTCGTAAAGAATAGGCTTTTTGATTTACCTAAGTAAAAAAATTGGTTATATCCTCATGATATAGCTTAAAAATCTACCAGGCTAAACGGACTTAGTTGGTCTTAAAAGCGCTAGCTCCCCCTAGCGCTTTTTTCTTTCAGTTGGATTCTGGTAATAGGCTCTGAATCCTCTTCAGCAGTTTTTCAATCTCTTGTTTTTCATAATTGGCAGTCACCTTAGATTGGCTACTTTCTCTCGCAAGCAGTGTGGTTTCGATATGGTGTTGTAACAAGGCATCTTGCGAGTTGGCGTTGAGCTTCTCTGCAAGTCTCACTGCTTGCTGGCCTATTTTTGTGAAATCTTGTTTGATGGTTGTAAGAGGCGGATTGAAGAATGCGCTGTCTTCAATGCCATCAAAGCCGACGACCGCAACCTTGTCAGGGACTGGTATCTGCAGTTCTTGCAGTGCGCGTAAAACCCCTAATGCCATTTGATCACTGGCGACCAACACAGCATCAAATTGGATTTGTTTCGCGACGGCGTCTCGAATGCCAAGGTAGCCACTTTCTGCTTGCCAGTTTCCTTGATGTTTAAACTGTACCTGACAGTTTGCATCTGATAACACACCCAACCAACTCTGAAGACGGATTTGTGAGGCACTGGACTCATTAGGCCCGCTGATCAACAAGTATTCACTGCGACCATTTTCAATAAGATGTTGAGCCGCCAGCTTTGCGCCCTCGGCATGATCGCCGCATATATAGTTAACTTGGCTGTTAGAAGGGACATCAATGAAGATGAGGTTTAAGTGTTGATATTGTTCTACCAGCAATTCGGCGTCTGCACTCTTTAAAGGCACATTGAGAATGATGCTGTCGACCTGTTGGGCGATCAGCTCACGAATGGCTTCGCGGGTGTTGGTGAGGTTCGGTTCTGATACCACAGAAAAAGCGGTGCCATACCCCATATCGTGAGCCTGCATTCGCACACCATTGGCGATCATTGCGGCGCCGTGTAAGGCCATATCGAGAGTCACTAATCCTATGCTGGTGGACTTGGAACGGCTGAGCATTTGGGCACCTTTATTGGGCACATATCCAAGCTTCTTTATCGCGGCATTTACTTTGTTTCGAGTGGATTCTGCGACATCTTGCGAGCCGTTCGTCACCCTTGATACTGTTTGAGTCGATACGCCAGCCAGCTTCGCCACATCTTTAAAAGTTACACTCATCACACCGTCCATCGAATATTCCCGTCGTTCGATGAGCTTATCCAATTTAGCGAAATGAAACTCTGCTCCCTTTCAAAAAAATGTCATTTGAAACATTAAATATGTTTCCGAAAACAGTCGATCTTGTGCAAATTTTAGCAACGAATAGGTGTTTTTGGATCACGTTATTTAGCCATTTTAGTACTAATTTCAGTCTTCAAGTTCACTATTAATCTTAGTTTATGTTTACGAAAACAATATGAGATTGGCTATGAGCGAATTTATTCATCTAACAAGTAAAAACCACAGTTTGATCATCAAATCGGGCCGTACTCCAGAGGTTCTTCACTGGGGCGCTAAGATCGCCAGTATTGATGAAGATCTTTTGTTATCAACCGAGAGACCGATCTCTCAAGCACGCCTTGATGTCGATGTGCCGCTTTCTCTTTGTCCTGAATTGGGTAGCGGTCATTTTAATGCGCCGGGAATAGAAGGGCATCGTGATGGTTTTGATTGGGCTCCCGTTTTTAACACCGTCCGCGCAGAAGCTCAGGATCAGCAAGTTACTTTTGTTCTAGAAGACACCGTGTCTAAGCTTGAATTGACGGTTGAAATTAAACTGGATTACGAATCTGATGTGGTTCAAAAGCGCGTCACAGTAACCAATAAAGGGGACAGTAAATACTATTTAAATAAGCTGTCATCAACGTTGCCGCTGCCAAACCACGCCAATGAATTGATGACGTTCCATGGTCGTTGGTGTCATGAGTTCCAAACGCAACGTCAGCGCTTTGAGCATGGTGGCTTCATGCAAGAGAACCGTCGCGGCCGTACTTCACATGAAAACTTCCCTGGCATGTTTGCAGGAACGCAAGGTTTCTCAGAGCAGAACGGTTTGGTGTGGGGCTTCCATTTAGGTTGGAGTGGCAACCACCAAATGCGTGCTGATGTCCGCAGTGATGGCCGCCGTTTTGTTCAGGCAGGAGAGCTATTGCTAGCGGGTGAATCGATTCTAGAACCAGAGGCAACTTACCAGACACCTTGGCTCTACGGCTGTTACAGCAATTCTGGTTTGAACGGTATTGCTCAACGTTTTCAGCAGTTTGTTCGTGACAACATTATTCAATTCCCTACCGATAAACCTCGTCCAGTGCACTTGAATACTTGGGAGGGGATCTACTTCGACCATAAACCGGAATACATCATGCAAATGGCAACCGAAGCCGGTGCGATGGGTGTTGAACGATTCATTATTGATGATGGTTGGTTTATTGGTCGTGATGGTGAACGAACGGCATTAGGCGATTGGTATCTTGATGAAGTGAAATACCCAAATGGCTTAGAACCTGTGATTGAACACGTTAACCAGCAGGGCATGGAGTTCGGGTTGTGGGTTGAACCTGAGATGGTCAGCCAAGACTCAAACCTATACCGTAACCACCCTGATTGGGTACTAGGTTTACAAGGTTATCATCAACCCTCTGGTCGTTGGCAGTATGTTTTAGACTTGCAGAATGAAGCGTGCTTTGACTACTTGTTCTCTCGCCTTGATGCGCTTCTGACTACGTACAATATCGGCTACTTAAAGTGGGATATGAACCGTGAATTAGTTCAGCCGGGCCACCAAGGTAAGGCGGCGGTGCATGGTCAAACTCAAGCCTTGTATCGTCTCGTTGATCAACTGAATCAAGCACACCCTAAGGTCGAGATTGAATCTTGCTCATCAGGCGGTGGTCGCATTGATTTTGAAATCCTAAAGAGAACACATCGATTCTGGGCATCCGATTGTAACGATGCATTGGAACGCCAAGCCATTCAAAAAGGCATGAGTTACTTCTTCCCTCCAGAAGTGATGGGTGCGCACATTGGCCCTGCTGAGTGTCACTCAACCAATCGTCGTCACAGTATCAATATGCGTGGTGTCACCGCTTTGATGGGACACATGGGCGTTGAGCTTGATCCGGTTAAAGAGTCGCAACAAGAGAAACAAGCTTTCTCTCACTACATCGCTCTACATAAACAGTTCCGCCATATTCTGCACTCAGGCCGCAGCTTCCGCATGGATCCTGCGGACAAAAACCAGAACATCTATGGGGTGCAAAATGATGATGAAATGCTGATCACCGTGTGTCAGTTGGCGATGCCTGAATATGCTCTGCCATCACCACTTCGTATTAGCTGCGTGGAAGACAGTGCGCTGTATCAAGTGAAGTTAGTGGAGATGCCACAAACCAGTTTCCAACTCATGAAGCAACGCCCTCAATGGTTAGATAAAACACTGACTTTAAGCGGCGATAACCTCAAAGAGATTGGATTGACCTTACCTATTCTCGACCCGGAGTCAGCCTTGATTGTACATCTAAAAAAGATGTGAATCTCTGACCCTGAGTACCCCTACAAATAAAAATCTAAATATAAAAATTATAATCGGCAGCGAGGTATTGCTGCCGCAATAACTCAACTTAAGGAAAACAAAATGTCTATTACAGTTCTGCTGTCATTTTTGTTATTTACTGGGTTTGTAGTCGCGTTTACCTACAACAAAGTGAAAAATGACAAAAACACCTCACAAGATGGTTTCTTTCTTGGCGGAAGAAGCTTAACCGGCGGCTTAATCGCCAGCTCACTTATCTTAACGAACTTGAGCGCAACCAGTTTCGTGGGCATGAGCGCACAATCTTATACCCACAACATGAGTGTTATGGGGTGGGAAGTGGCCTCTGGTGTCACCTTGGTGATCATCGCTTTGATGTTAGTACCTCGTTATTTGAAACAAGGCATCACCACCATTCCCGACTTCTTAGAGAGCCGCTACGACATGTCGGTGAAGAAGTTTGTGACGTTACTTTTCTTGTGCCAATACGTGATCAATATTTTGCCAACCACACTTTACGCGGGCGCCGTTGTTTTGGGTGAAATCTTCGATGTTCAGGCTCTGCTGAATATTTCAGAGTTTAGCTCAATCGCACTAATTTCGGCGACGATTGGTTTACTTGGCTTCTTTTATGCGATTTATGGTGGCCTAAAGGCGGTTGTGATTGCAGATACCATTAATGGCGTAGGCTTGATTGTCGGCGGCATGATGATCCCTGTGTTTGGTTTAATGGTGTTGGGCGAGGGGAGTTTCGGTGCTGGCTTAGATATTCTGCTTTATGCCGCGCCAGAGAAGCTTCAATCTGTGGGTACAGAAAGCGATCCACTGCCGTTCTCGACATTGTTCACAGGTCTACTATTGGTGAACTTGTATTACTGGGGTACTGACCAATCCATAATTCAACGCGCATTAGGTGCTAAGAACCTGAAAGAAGGTCAGAAAGGGGTCATCCTTGCTGGTGCGATTAAGGTTATCTCTCCACTGTTCTTGATCATTCCAGGCATCATCGCTTTCCATATGTTTGGTGCTGATGCCGGTAATCCAGACACCATGTACACCCGATTAGTTAATGAAGTTTTGCCTAAGCCGTTGGTGGGTTTTTTCGTTGCGGTGATGTTTGGTGCGATTTTGAGTACGTTTAATGGTGTGTTGAATAGCTCAACGACTCTGTTTGCATTGAACGTGTATAAGCCGCTATTCGGACAAGGTAAAACGGACGAAGAGCTAGTGGGTAAAGGGCGTATTTTTGGTGTCGTGATTGCGATTATCTCGGTATGTATCGCACCGTTCATCATGTATGCGCCAGAAGGTCTGTTCCAATATCTACAAATGGTGGCGGGGTTCTTCAGTGTGCCAATCTTCACTATCGTGTTTGTCGGCTATATCTCTAAACGTGTACCAGCTGTAGCAGCGAAAGTGGCGTTGGTGGTGTTTGTAAGTTCATACGCAGCAATGCAGCTAGTATTTAAAACACCGATTCACTTCCTACATCAATTGGCGATTCTGTTCGTGGTATGTACTGCGTTGATGTTCATCATTGGTTACTTTATGCCGCGTGAATCTGAGTACGTGATGCCAGTCAATGAGAATATTGATGTGACACCTTGGGCGTTCCGTTTCGAGGCTTCGGCTATCATTCTCTACATGGTATTAGGTGCTTACGTGATGTTCTCTGATGTGGGCTTTGTCTCTGATGATCCAACCATCATGCAGGTTTACGGTGTGTGTGGCATCGTGATGTTAGTCGGTATTTTTGGCCGATTAGCAAAGCGTAAGAAAGCACTTGCGATCGCGTAGATGAGTTCGGGCAATTAAAAACAAAAACGCCGTTCTTTGGAAATAGGAGCGGCGTTTTTCGATCTTGTGAAGATAAATGGAAGGCTAAAAAGTCTAAAACGAGAATCGAGTCCATTTCTTAGCTCGCCAGCGGTAGGCCATGATGATTCCGCGGAACCACTCGTCCATCGCGATTGCCATCCATGCACCCAATACGCCATAACCCCAGTGAACGCCAAGCAAATAGCTCATGGCAACCCCAATGCCCCACATGCTGAGAATACCCATTTTGATCGGGAATTTAATGTCGCCAGCGGCCTTTAGACAAGAGATAAAGATCAGGTTAAATACTCGGCCAGCTTCAAGAATGATGGAACCTGCAATCAGTGCAGCAGTTAGCGCAATGATCTCTGGATCTTGAGTGAACAGATCGAGAATTTCAAAACGGAACACATAAACCATGCAGGTAATCGCGGTTGAGGCGATAAAGCCAACCACAAAGTAGCGTTGCACGCGCTTGGTGATCTCGTCGATCCAACCCTTACCAATGTAATAGCCTGTTTGGATTTGGCTGCCTTGACCAATCGCCAGTGCAAACGCAAAAGAGAGGCGAGCGATGTTTTGTGCGTAAGTAAACGCAGCCAGTGAAGAGGTGCCCATCTGCACGACAAAGAAGGTAATGCTGATCTGAGCCATGTTATAAGATAGCACTTCTCCGGCGTTCATCGAGCCGATCTTCATGATTTTTTGATAGATGGCTTTCGGCACAGATTTAAACTGCTTCACTGGTAGATCAATACCTTTGCTTCTGACCACACCAATCAAGATCAACATCCCTATCACTTGGCTAATGACGGTCGCGGTCGCAACTCCTTGCACGCCGTATACAGGCAAACCAAAAGGTTGATATAAGGCACAGTAGTTACCGAATACGTTGATAACGCCTGCAATCATGTTGATCACCATCGGTGACTTTGAATAGCCATGACTGCGCAAAATAGTGGTGAGAACCACACCTATGGTTACATTGAAGGTGAGAGCACCACTGATGAACAGGTATTCTTGCGCATACTGTTCGACTTGAGGTTCGAGTTGATAAAGCGGGATAAAATATTCAGCAACAAGAACAGCAATCACACTCAGTAACACACCGGCAATAATGGCCAGAATGATACTTGCTACACCCACGTGAGCGCTCTCTTGAGTGCGAGAGGCACCATTGTATTGCGCGATTAAAATACCCGTACCACTGCTGACCATGGTCGAGACAATGATCAGGAAAAAGGATATCTGAGAAATAACACCAACGGCAGACACGGCTTTGTCCGAGTATCCCGATAACATGAATACATCACTGGTGTTGAGTGCGGTTCTTAAAAGAACTTCGATAAAAATTGGCCAGGTGAGCGCAACGATTCCCATACGTTTATTTAGGGTGGAATCAGCATTAGGCATTTAGGTTTTCTCAAAAAAGGGGTAGGCGACACTATAGTTTAGCGATTATTTAGTAAACGACTATCAAATTAATGTCCGGAAGGCTAATAAGGATAAATAAAATTCGAATAAGTCTTCAGAACCCAATATTTCAGTGAGAGTGATGAAATTTTTGAGTGGGATTTCATAAGCCATTAAGAGGAACAAAATGGGAGCAAGTGATTGCTTGAAACGAACGGAAAGTGAGTTTGAAAAGTGGCAAAGCTAGCGACATCGAGCTAGCTCTACCGTTTTAAAGTCTAGTTAATTCGTTGCCCTTGATCATCGAATAGGTGGCAATCTTTTGAGGAGAAATTCAGTTCAAGCGATTGGTATCGAGTCACCTCTTGGTCTCCTGGTAGGTGTACCTTAAAGCTATCCACGCCACAAGACTGGCCAAACATATAAGTGCTGTTCCCTAGTCGCTCGACCACCTCACTTTGAAATTCAATGGTGATATCGGAGCCACTGTTAATCTCTAAATGTTCAGGTCGAATGCCCAGCGTGATGCTTTGTCCCTCTTTTAATCCATCACTTGGTAAGGGGAGGGTAATTTGGCTGACACCGTTAACGGCGAGTTGGGCGTGTGTTTCTGAGGTGCTGTTAACAACACACGGTAAGAAATTCATTTTCGGTGAGCCAATAAAGCCAGCCACAAATTCATTTTGAGGAGAGTGGTATAGATCGAGTGGAGAGCCGACTTGTTCAACACGACCATCTCTTAATACCACGATCTTGTCTGCAAGCGTCATGGCTTCGACTTGATCGTGCGTAACATAAATCATGGTATTTTGCAGATCTTGGTGCAATTTGGCGATTTGTAAGCGCATATCGACGCGAAGTTCAGCATCGAGGTTCGAGAGCGGTTCATCGAATAAGAATACGCGAGGGTTGCGAACTATTGCTCGGCCGATCGCTACACGTTGACGCTGCCCACCTGACAGTTCTTTCGGTTTACGTTTCAATAAAGGTTCTAGTTGGAGCGTCTTTGCCGCACCGGTGACTTGCTTTTCAACGACTTCCTTCGCTACGCCATTCATTTTGAGGCCAAAGCCCATGTTTTCTTCCACGGTCATGTGTGGGTAGAGTGCGTAGGATTGAAATACCATTGCTACACCGCGCTCAGCAGGATCGACATCGTTAACAAGATCGTCTCCAATATGAATCTCGCCTTCAGTGATTTCTTCTAAGCCAGCAACTAAGCGTAAGAGGGTTGATTTTCCGCAACCTGATGGTCCAACGAATACGACGAATTCGCCATTATTTATTTCTAGATCAACACCATGGATGGTCTGTATATCACCATATCGTTTGATGACCTTTTTTAAGCTGATATCAGCCATGCTCTCTCCTTGCTTCGTTGGACTACATCTCTTTGCCTTTAAAACATACGCTTTCATCAGAAATTTGTTAGGTGCCTCGCATGATTTATTGATCATTGTCATATAAATCCTGCGATCTATACTGATTTTTGTGAAAACGTTTACATAAATAAAACATAACTGTGCGTAATGTTATCAATAAGCCTAATATTTGAACGTAATCATTATAAATGCTGAGCTACTGATTGGGATTTATAAATTCAGATGGAAGTTAACCAAGAAGTAAACCAAGCTTTTAATACAAGGAATTTTGGGAAATGGAGCAATCTGTGAAAACGATATACCCAGAAAATCGCACCCCATCAGCGAAGAAGAAAAGGCGCATCAGTTCCAAGGTCTCGCCTTGGCTGTTCTTGGCACCAGCCATCGCTATCTTCTCTCTCTATGTTATCTATCCCATCTTGGACAGTATTTGGCTGAGTTTTTTTGAGTGGGATGGATTAGGTGAAAAAGAGTGGGTGGGGCTTGAGAACTACCGTGAGCTTTTTGACTCAGATGCTTTTTATACTTCGTTAACGAATAACTTCCTTTGGTTGATCTTCTTTATGCTTGCGCCACCCTGTGGCTTGGCGATTGCCCTTTTCCTCAATCAACAAGTGAAAGGCATTCGTGTCGTAAAATCTCTGTTTTTCTTCCCGTTCGTTATTTCTCAAGTGGTGGTAGGCCTCGTATTTGCTTGGTTCTATGACCCCTCTTTTGGCCTTTTCAATATTGCACTTGGGTCGCTTGGCTTCGAGCCAATTTCGATACTTGCTGACGAAGACTATGTGACCTACGGAATCATCGCTGCTGGCTTATGGCCTCAGATCTCTTATTGCATGATCTTATATTTAACGGGGCTGAATAACCTCGACCCTGAACAATTAGAAGCAGCTCGACTTGATGGTGCAAAGAAGTGGCGCATGTTGTGGTATGTGGTGCTTCCACAGTTAAGACCCGCAACCTTTATCGCCGTGGTTGTCACCGTGATTGGTGCTCTGCGTTCATTTGATTTAGTGGCGACCATGACGGCAGGCGGCCCTTGGGGTAGCTCGACAGTACTTGCGTACCAGATGTATGAAGAGTCTATTTTTAACTATCGAATGGGTTATGGTGCAGCGGTTTCTGTGGTGCTATTTCTGATTATGGATATCTATATCGCTTACTTCTTGTGGCGCATGTTAAGGAGTGAAAAATAATGTTTCCGCAACCAATTCAAAAAGCCGGTCGCTTTACCAACATTAGCTACCGAGTTGCACTGCCTATTTCCATTGTGATGTGGTTATTACCACTTATCGCCGTAATGATGACCTCGATTCGTTCGATGGAAGACATCAACAAAGGTAACTACTGGGGCTGGCCAAGCGAGATTCAGTTCATTGAAAACTACACTCAAGTATTTACCTCAACGTCGATGGGGCAGTATCTCATCAATAGTTTAATCATCACATTGCCAGCGGTTGCTGGTGCCGTGGCGTTATCTACGCTGGCTGGTTATGCCTTGGCTAAATACAACTTCAAAGCCAATGTGTGGATTTTTGCGATGTTCATCGCGGGTAACTTTGTTCCCTTCCAAATTCTGATGATTCCAGTGCGAGATTTAACGATTGGACTCGGTTTATACGACACTCACTGGGCATTGATTTTTTTCCATATCGCTTTCCAAGCCGGTTTTTGTACCTTGTTCATGCGCAACTTTATTGTTGGGATCCCTGATGCCTTGATCGAAGCGGCGCGTGTTGAAGGGGTGAGTGAATGGAAAATATTCTGGCATGTCGTACTCCCTCTGGTTCGCCCTGCTTTAGCGGCGTTAGCCGTATTGGTGTTTACCTTTATTTGGAACGATTTCTTCTGGGCTCTAGTACTGGTTCAGAGTGATGACGTTCGCCCAGTAACTGCGGGTTTGAGCTCACTTCAAGGCCAATGGCTGGCGTCTTGGCAGTTTATGTCGGCGGGGGCCGTGGTCGCGGCTATCCCACCGGTAGTGCTGTTCTTTACCATGCAAAAGCACTTTATCGCAGGCCTAACATTAGGTGCGACCAAAGGGTAAATCACGAGATAAGAATCGATACACGAATCTAGCAAGAGCGACGGCTTTAAATCGTTATTGCTACCGACATCCCAAATGGATGAATCATTGAAGAGAAACTAAAACACGAACAACCCTACGAGATAAAACAATAGGAATTGGACTTAGAGAGCTTAGCTCCATAACAAGGACCTCAATATGAAATACGTGAAACATATCGCTGCCAGTGCAGTGCTCGCTGCCTCCATGTCTGCAACATCGTTTGCAGGGACACTCGTTATCAACTCAGATGCTTCTGATCCTGCGCCAAAAGAGGCGTGGGGTGAGATCATTAACCGCTTTGAAAAAGAAAACCCAGATATTACGGTGAAGTACAACTTATACGATCACGAGTCGTATAAAACAACGATTCGTAATTGGTTGGTCACTTCGCCGCCGGATGTGGTTTTTTGGTATGCGGGCAACCGAATGAAAGCCTTTGTTGACCGTGGCCTGTTTGAGGATGTCAGTGATATTTGGGCAGACAACAACATGAAGCAAGACTTTGCGGCTGCCGCGCCTGCGATGACAGTACAAGGTAAGCAGTTTGGTGTGCCGTACACGTATTATCAATGGGGTATCTACTACCGCAAAGACATCTTTGAGCAATATGGAATTGCGGAGCCGAAAACGTGGGATGACTTGAAATCTGCATCTGCAACACTTAAAGAAAATGGTGTAGCGCCGTTTGCGATTGGTACCAAGTATCTTTGGACCGCCGCTGGTTGGTTTGATTACATCAACATGCGTACTAACGGCTTGGATTTTCATATTCAGTTAATGGAAGGCAAGGTGCCTTACTCTGATGAGCGAGTGAAGAAAACCTTCGCTAATTGGGCAGAGTTAGTTGAACCTGGTTATTTCCTAGAAAACCACGCGTCTTATTCATGGCAAGAAGCTCAACCTTTCTTGTATAACGGTAAAGCGGCGATGTACCTAATGGGTAACTTCATCACGCCTAACTTCCCTGCTGAGTTAGATGGTAAGATGGATTTCTTCCAGTTCCCGGTGATCGACCCAAGTATTCCTATGTCTGAAGATGCACCAATGGATACGCTGCACATACCTTCAAAAGCGAAAAACAAAGAAGATGCTCGTAAGTTCCTAGAGTTTGTTGCTCGCGCTGAAAACCAGCAGCTGATCAATGAGATGCTGTTACAGATTCCAACCAACAACAAAGCTAAAGCGAAGTCTGACCCGTTCTTAGACAAAGGCGTCGCGATGTTGGCATCCAGTGATGGTACGGCTCAATTCTATGACCGAGACACCGACCCTGCGATGGCAAAAGAAGGCATGAAAGGCTTCCAAGAGTTTATGGTTCACCCTGAACGAATCGATAAAATCTTGAAAAAACTCGATAAAGTGAGCAAGCGTACCTTTAAGTAATATTTCAATAGCCGCAGGTGTTCTGGCTGCGGCTTTTCTTTCTTCTCTTAAGGGGTTATTGCAAGAGCTGCTTAGTTGGCGTTCGTAATGTTTGAACGCAATGAGGCGCCGAGCATCACTTGCAATGGTTCATGTTAAACGGCTTTTGGTAAGGAACACGTCATGAGAACTTTCTCTCAAATCATCTCAGCCCGTGAGTGGGAAAATCAACACATCACCCATCATAACGTTGTTGAGGCTCATGCCCCTTTAAATAGTTACACCTCGTTGGTTGAGGCTATGACGAAGAGCTCGTCGAGTGTTATGTCTCTCAATGGGACTTGGAAGTTTCAGCTGTTCGATTCACCAGAGTTGGTTTGCGAAGAGGTAGTATCGGAACATTTTGATGATTCTTCATGGAAGTCGATTTCAGTGCCAAGCAACTGGCAGATGCAAGGCTTTGATAAACCGATCTATACCAATGTGAAATATCCTTTCGCTGATAACCCTCCCTTCGTCCCTAGCGATAATCCAACAGGGCTCTACCGAACGCATTTTAACTGTACGGAACCGGAGCTATTAGATACCCATAGGCTGACCTTCGACGGCGTGAATTCTGCATTTCATTTGTGGTGCAACGGCAAGTGGGTTGGCTATTCGCAAGACAGTCGATTACCGGCTGAATTTGACGTGTCTGAATACTTGCAAGTGGGCGAGAACGTGCTGGTAGTGATGGTGCTGCGTTGGTCTGATGGTTCTTATCTCGAAGACCAAGACATGTGGTGGCTCAGCGGCATATTCCGTGATGTGACTTTATTGAGAAAGCCCAAGGTCGCAATCGAGGATGTTGGTATTGAGACTCAGCTAGATGCTTGCTATCGCGATGCGGTTTTAAATATTTCTACGCAAATAACCAAGCACAGCAATGATGTAGAAAGCTGCTTTAAGCTGAAAGCTGAACTTTATGATGCTCAAGGACAGTTGGTTTTCGAACCTCAAATCGTGGGTTTTGGTGAGCGTTATGTCGATGAAAAAGGGCCGTGGTCTGAAGTCGCAGAACACAGCATTTCAGTGATGAACCCGAACAAGTGGAGTGCCGAGTCACCCTATTTATATCGCTGTGTGGTGTCATTGCTCGATGAACATGATGAGCTAATCGATTGTGAGGCTTACGATGTCGGCTTTCGAAGTGTTGAAATTACCGATAGTTTGCTAAAAGTTAACGGAAAACCGTTGCTGATTCGTGGCGTCAATCGTCATGAACATCATCCTGAATTGGGTCACACCATGACTCGAGAGGGGATGATTCAAGACATCAAACTGCTCAAACAAAATAACTTCAATGCCGTTAGAACCGCTCATTATCCGAATCATCCATTGTGGTATGAACTATGTGATGAGTATGGTCTGTATCTGGTTGATGAAGCGAATGTGGAAACTCATGGTCAATTTCCGATGTGCCGTTTATCCGATGATGCGTCATGGTTGAATGCGTACATGAGACGAATGACAAGGCTGGTGGAGCGCGATAAAAACCACGTCAGCGTGATCATTTGGTCGCTGGGTAATGAATCGGGTATTGGTCGCAATCACCATGCGATGTATCAATGGGTGAAACAAACTGATCCAACACGTCCCGTTCAGTATGAAGGTGGCGGGGCAGATACAGCAGCGACCGATATTTTATGTCCTATGTATGCGCGGGTTGATTGGGATTTACCTGTGGTTGAGAGTCAACCACAGGTGACACCTCGCGTGGGCATTCGTAAAGCGATAGCTCTACCAAACGAGCAACGTCCTCTGATTCTCTGTGAGTACGCCCATGCAATGGGGAACAGTCTGGGTAGCTTTGATAAATACTGGCAGGCGTTTAGAGACAACCCAAGATTACAGGGCGGTTTTATCTGGGATTGGGTCGATCAAGGGATCACCAAAACCGATTCGAGCGGCAAACAGTTCTGGGGCTATGGTGGTGATTTCGGCGACGAGATTAATGATCGCCAGTTCTGCATTAATGGCTTGGTATTCCCAAACAGGACGGTGCATCCAACGCTACATGAAGTGAAAAAAGCACAGCAGTTTTATCAGTTTAGACTGGTTTCGACTTCGCCTCTGGTGATAGAGGTGCACAGCGAATACTTATTTGTGGCCAGCAGCATTGAAACGTTGAACTGGACGGTTACCCAGAATGGTGTGGTGACGAGCGATGGTTGTATCGAATTGATGGTTGGTGCGGGCGAGAGTGTTCAGATAGAGCTCAATGGTGTGACCATTCCTCATACGGCCAACGCGCTTAATTACCTTAATCTCGAAGTGGTATTAAACACCAATACTGCATGGGCGGATAAAGGCCATATGACGGCGATTGAACAGCTTAGCTTACCGACTCAACCGCAATTGATGTTGGATGCTAACCTCTCACAATACCCACCGAAAGTGACTGAAACCGACACGCTGCTGACGGTGATTGGTGATGCTTATCAAGTAGAGTTCGACAGATTGTCTGGGACATTAGAGAGCTGGAAAATTAAAGGGGTGGAACAACTTGCTAGTGGCCTTCGAGATAACTTTTATCGTGCACCATTAGACAACGATATCGGTGTCAGTGAAGCAAACCGTGTAGACCCCAATTCATGGATCGCACGCTGGCAGGCGATGAGGCTAGATAGGCTCACTCCAGAGTGCATCGAATTTTCATCCATCACTCAGAAAAATAGGGTGTCGGTGACTGCAAGAATTGCCCATACAGTGGAAGATCAAGTTCGTTTATTGTCGACGTGGCGGTATCAATTATTTGCCGATGGTGAGGTCAAATTAGATGTGGATGTGCAAGCGGCGAAAGGTTTGCCGTCTCTGCCTCGAGTCGGTTTTGAGTTTGCTTTGAAGCATGTGCCTGATGGGGTGGAATGGTTTGGTCGTGGGCCACACGAAAACTACCCAGATCGAAAGATGTCCGCACATATGGGGCTATATCAGCAACGTATTGAACAAATGCATACCCCTTATATTTTCCCATCTGATTGCGGCTTGCGTTGTGATGTTCGTGAGGCAAAAGTGGGCGCATTCGAATTGCAAGGAGACTTCCATTTCTCAGTCAGTCGTTTTGGGTTACAGCAGCTACAGAAGGCAAAACATACTTGTGACTTAACCGAACAGGAGCAGCTGTTTGTTTATGTCGATGGCTTCCATATGGGGGTTGGCGGTGATGACTCGTGGACGCCAAGTGTCCATGATGAATTCAAACTATTGAAAGAGCATTACCATTATCAGGTGCGCTTCCATTGTGGTGATATAGGCTAACGTGCAGCGAATTGAGTAAAAGGATCATGGTAGACCAAATGGTCTAAGTGCTTGTTGTTCGCTTATTTTGCTTCAGGTGCAAAAAAGGCACTCAGCGAGATACTGAGTGCCAAAGTCTGAAATTTATGAGGTTATCTTTTCATTGAATTCCAGAAGACAGGTATAGGTTCGATTTACTCTGCGTCAGTAAAGAAATCGTTGTAAAGCATGTACAGGTGAGCCGCACTCCAAGAGAAGTTTGGTGCGCCTTGTTGTTCACCGTTCAATGGGTTGTAGTTCTCACGGATAGGACCGTCTTGAACTAATCCATCGGCGTGCTCAAAGAACGCGCCTGCCATTTCAATTGCGTCATCACGGTAGCCGTAGCTGTCCATGCCTTTTAGGCCGAAGTAGAATTGGTCTACCCAAACGCGTCCACGCCAGTAAATGTCTGGGCCGAATGCTGGGCTAGAAAGCGCTGCTGTGCCTAGTGGAACGTAGGTGTTGAACTCTTCCGTATCTTTCATCACAGAGACAACCGCATCAGCGTGACCTTGCGTTGCTGCACCGTTGAACAGTGGTGACCAACCCTCAGGGCCTTTACCACGTTCAACAATCGGTTTGCCTGCACAGCCATTGGCTAGTGGTTTGTCTTCAATGCGAATGTCGTAGAAGAAGTTAGTGCCTTCGTCGAACATACAAGTGTTGATGTAGTTCGATAGGTGCTCTGCTTTTTCACGGAACTCTTTCGCTTCTGCGTCTTTACCTAGAATATCAGCCATTTCTGCTAGGTACTTGTTATCGCTGTACATGTAGCTTGCTTGGTCGACAGATTCTTGCAGCAGAGAGTAGCCGAGTAGTGTGCCGTCTTCAGCGCGGTTTTGAGCGAACTCAACATCCCAGTCGCTGCGCTTACCACCGTTTGCAACGTATGCGTCTAGCTGGTCTTTATCAATGAAGCCAAATGCGGCTGCATCGTCACGACCTGACTCCCAAGATGCGGCTGTTTGCGCTGGGCTTTCGATGTAATCGTAGTTACCTTCTGCAACCACTTTATCCAGTGCTGCTTGGCCTACGACTGTTTCGTGCTTATCGCCACGAACCACGGTGAAGTACATTTCGCCTTCAGGTGTGTTGTGTGCTTTGTCGCGTGCTGCGCCGTATTCAGGAACACCGTTGCCGTTGTTGTCGCGATTACGTAGCCACCAGTCGTGGTATGCCACTAGCTTTGGATACATCTCTTCTAGCCAAGCTTCATCGCTGGTGGTCTTGTAGACTTCCATTACTGCCCATGCTGCTAGGCTTGGTTTGGTATTACGTTCATTCCAGTTACCGCCGTCGCCGCCACGCTCTGGGCTTAGATTGTAAGCGAGTAAGTCTGGCACGTAGCCTTCATCCCAAGGGCGAACGGCATCGTCGGCTTGGATTTGGTAAGCGAACATCGCGCGGATGTTATCTTTCGCTACATCTGGGTTGAAGTGAGCCATCGCGTAGGCTTGTTTCCATGTGTCCCAAGGCCAAGTTTGGTTGCCCGAGAACCAACGCGCCGTCACTGATGGTGTTACAGAGTCAAACTCCATCGCACCTGCTGCGCCACGCCAGTTACCGTTTAGGGTTTCCATCGCTTTAACCGCAACACGCTCTTGTTCTGGTGTTGCGTTCGGGTTGGTTAAGCCCATCTCTAGGTAGTCTTCCCAACGTTCTGCTGATGCAACTAAGAAGTCGGTAGGGTTTGCCATGATCTTTTTGATTTCTGGCTGTTCAGCTTTCGCTTCTTCTGCCGTTAGAACATGCGAGTAAGTCGTGTAGATGGTGGTCGATGCTTCAATGTTTGCCGTTGAAGTAAACGCTAGGCCATCGACTGTGGTTTGTGTTGGAATCGACTTGTGAACTTGGTACTCAGACTCACCAGAAGTCAGTAGATCCCAAGTTGAACGCACCTTACCAAAGGTTACTTTTAGGCCATCGTCAGTTGCGACGATTTGACGGTCATACTCTGGGTACGTCTCGGCAATGGTTTTGTCGGTTTGCGAAACGCCTTCTTTGGCGTGGGTCTTTTCTAGTAGTTCACCATCCCACACTAATTCGACAGGGGAGTCAGTGGTGATTTTAGTTTCTAGTAGAGAGGTACGGTTTGAAGCAAAACGCATCGTCATTTCTACTGTCACATCGTCAGATTTTAGTGTCTGAACCAATGCGCCCGGTAGGCTGTAAGCTTCCATAGTGAAAGCCACTTTTTTGCCATCTTTGAACACGCTTAGGCGGTCGAAGTTATCAGCCATGAAGTTGATGTATTCTTCGGTAAGCAGTGCTGTACCTGGGAATCCGCCCATGCCTTCTGCACTGTCTGGCAATAGGTGACCGTGCCATGCGCCTAGGTCGAAGAATGGGTTAAAGCGTTGGTGGTCATCGAAGTCGTAATCTCGCATGTATTCTGGCGAGCCAGTACGGTCGATAACATTCTTAAATTGGTTGGCTTGCAGTTGTTCAGTGTCAGAACCTGAGCCAGAGATAGAATTTGATGCACAACCAGTAACGACAAGGGCTGCACCGATAGCGAGAGCTGCGAATGATTTATTCAGTTTCATGATCAATTCCTGTTATTACCAGTAGAAGTATTGCATTGCGAACACCTGAGCGTCGCCGATTTCAGTGTCGCTGCCTACGCCAAAGCGGCTATCGAAAGCAGTCGCAAATGTGCCGTTGCCGTATTCGTACCAAACGCCCGCGTTGATGTAAGAGGTGATTTCTTTGTCGCCGTTGTCACCATCAAAGTTTGCGTAGTTGTAGGCTGCTGAAAGGTAAACGCCCTGAGCCGCTTCGTACCAAGCACTGGTTTGAATACCGGATTCGCTGCCAAATGATTCTTGGTTGCCTTTATCTGTGTCGTGCCAAATACGAGTCGCAAAGTTTTTGTATTCAGCACCCAATAGCAATAGTTCACCGCCATCGTTGTTACGAACTTCACCACCACCCATTAGGGTTAAGTCGTCAGTCAGATCGTATTGGAGGTAACCGTTGACCATGGCGTTCTTATCTTTCCATTGGTCTGCAAAGTTGTCGTATTTACCGAAGTGAACCAGAGCATCGTCTTCAGAGAAGTCAGACTCTGGCGCGAAAGAAACGCTGTAGCGAAGCTTGCCTTCTAGGTTTTGAATCTTCACACCAAGGTGCACGTCTCGCGTGTTTGAGATCGCGTAACCGTATTCAACCGTAGGGTCACCCCACCATTGAACGTCATCTAATGAAGAGTCCATACGACCAATCATGAATTCTGTTTTATTGTCGGTGCGGTAGCCAGCGTAAAAGCGGTTAAAACCACCTTCGAAGCCGCCCCAGCCGTGGCCAGTTGCCCAAGCATTGCCTTCGTCATCGGCTTGTACTGTCCAGCCTTCCATGTAAGCAAGACCGAACCAATTACCGTGCTCGATAGCCAAGCCTGCTTCGATGTAAGTACCGTCTGCATAACGGCCTTTGTCATCACCTTCTAGTGCCACGTGACCACCAAGGCCAAGCTCACCATAAAAGTTAAATAGGGTTTCAGTTTCTGTTTTAGGAGGCTGAGTACCACTGTGGTTTGCTGCGGACTCTTCCGCGTGGGCAGTGGTACTTAGGGCAGCAAGAATACAGCTTGTAATAAGAGTGGTTTTAGTAAAACTACTTTTCATTTTAATCACTTCTGTGTCGGGTTATAAATGAAGATTCGTAAGCAGTTCTGACTTCTAATATGGGGTGCTCTTCAAGGCGTATTGGTCAGGTTACTTACGATCGCAAAACCGATATTAATGATAATTTTGATGTTTAAAATTAATTCAGTTTAAAAGTGTGATCTATTTTTAGTAAATGTTTACTTTGTTTTTATTTTGACTTTAAGTTGAATGTGTAGAGGCATGGCTAGGATGGTAGACATTCAGTTGGTGAATTGCTTTATAGACGGTTCGATTGTTGACTCGAATGTCTTGTTTCTTGAAGGCTTTGGTGAAATTTAGGTGTTGAGTGGGAATGTACCGACAAATAAAAAGGCACTCACCAAATGCGAGTGCCTTAAGTTTTCGATCAGAGCACAGGGTAAAACTAAGCGTTCGCCGGTTCAGGCTTTGCTTCTAGTTTTTTCTCTTCCGGAGATAAGCTTTTCTCGTATTGACCGTACTTCCACCATGCGTAGCCAAGGAAGATCACAATACCACCCACGTTGTAGAAGATGATGGTCATGATGTCTGCGCCTGTTGGGAAGGTAGAGGCGAAGAAGCCAACCGTAAAGATAGCGATAAGAATCGATACTGCAGTTATACCGACCGTACGAGAACCCATGCGGAAGTCACGAGGAAGGTGGTCCAGTTTCACGCGTAAGTGAAGGTAAGCAATCATGATGAACAGCGGCGGTAGCATAGAAGCTGCTGCAGTCATGTTGATGATGGTGCTCATCAAGTCTTGCACTGTGTCAGACGCCAACGTTGGGATGAACATCAGTGGAATTACGATGAAGAACTGAATCCATGCTGCACGCTCTGGAACGCCTTGTTTGTTAAGTGCGACGGTTTTCTCGCCGAAGATACCTTTAGGGATTTCAGAGAAGAAAATCTTAACGGGCGTCGCTGTCCACATCAGCAGAGAGCCCAGCATCGCCGTGAATGAAACCACACCAACGAAACGGTTCATCAAGATTTCAGACAGGCCAAAGTGTCTTGCTAGCCCTTCAAATACCTGAACTGAGCCGCCTGTGAATTTAAGTTCTTCACGCGAAACAAACACGTTCGCTAACACAGACCCTACCGAGTAAAGCGCGCCGATGAAGATACCCGCGATAATGATTACCTTAACGAAAGACTTGTGACCGCCTTTGATGTCGTTAACGTAAACCGCGACCGATTCTGCACCGCCTGCCGCCATGAAGATCCAAGTGATTACGCCAAGGAATGCCCAGTTGAAGCTTGGTGTCATGGCTTCAATGGTGATTGGGTCAGCAGGCTCGATACCGCCTACTAAAGCACCGCCAGATAACAAGATGTAAGACATCGTTAGCAGCAGCATCAGTGATGATGTTAGTGAGGTGATAGGGCCCAGTAACTTCGCACCGTTGTTAGAGATATGAGTCGCGACCGCAAACAAAATCGTACTCAGAATTGCGGTGGTCATTGGCGTGAATATGTACTCAAAGCCTAAGAACGCATACGACGCATAAGCGATGATTCTAGGCAGCAGAGAGGTAAAGAAGAACAGGTTAACAAACCAGTAGGTGTAAGCTGAAATAAACGCCCAGCGGCCGCCTAGAGAGCTTTTAACCCAAGAGTAAACACCCGCTTCAGAGTCTTTATTCAGTGATACAAACTCTGCAACGATCAAACAAAATGGCACAAAGTAAAAGATGGTTGCTAGAAAGAACATCGGAGCCGAGGAAAGACCGATCTCGATGTTGTTATTAATGATGTTATTGAAGCTGTATACCGCCGCGAAGGTCATAGACAGTAGGGCAAATTTGCCTATCGTACTGCGTTTATTTTCGGACATGATGTTCTCCGGTGAATCACGTTGATGATCGTTATAACTTGGTCCTAGAGAGGGAAGCTCTAGGCCGCACTTTTATTGTTATGTTGGTTTGGCAAGCACCCGCTTTGTTTTGTCAGGGTTGGCTCATTGTTGTTTTTATAGATTTACGATCGGACTTCTTTGGGCTTTTTCTCTCTGGTTTTTCAGTAAAGTTATTACCAAAACAAAGAGTTAAAGATTAAGAAGTTCATTGAAGAGATTGCTTGTTTCATGAGCGACGATTTATAAGGCTTGTAGGGGCTTTGTGTCGCTTTTTTATATGAATCAGTTTGTCTCTTCAGCAAGAAGATTAAAGATTAAGCGGCGGGAAGTTAATCGAAATTGATCAAATATGTGACCTTGAGTAAATAAATTTAGTTAATATTTTACCTTGGTTTTTATTCGAGTTTTATTACCTATTAATTGGTGTTTTTCGTGAACTGAAACCTTGACGGAACGTCGTTTTTATTTCTTGGTTTGTCATTTAATTGTCTGATTTAAAACAAAAAAAGCGCCTTGGTAGGCGCTTTTAAAGTTGGGGGGAATCAGAGAGCTACGATTGCTTAGCTGTTTCTAGCTTTGCGTCTTTACCTGCCTGCTTTTTTTCAAAGCGAGAGATCCACCACCATGCAATACCAGAGAATACCGCTGTCATGAAGACGTTGATGAAGAAGGCTTGAACAAGGTCAACACCTGTCGGGAATGCCGATGCTGTCATGCTCACAACGAAGATACCAATCAGTACCGAAACCACTGCCATACCTTGAACTCGAGTACCCATGCGGAAATCACGTGGTGTGTCGTCATGCTTCAAACGGAATACAAAGTACGCCACCATGATGAAGATAGGCGGAAGCATTGCGGTACCAGCGGTTAGGTTGATTGCTGTGTTCATCATGTCTTGTACTGATTCAGAGCCGAAGCCGTTCACCACAAGCATCACGAATACAAACGCGAACTGCCACCAAGCTGCACGTACTGGCACGCCGTGTTCGTTAAGCTCTGTTGTTTTCTCGCCGTAAACACCTTTAGGAATTTCAGAGAAGTGAATTTTTACTGGAGCTGCTGTCCACATCATCATCGAACCGAACATGGCAACGAATAGGATAATACCGACGAAGCGACCCGTTAGAGATTGTGAGATGTCGAAGTAGTTTGCCATACCTGTGAAGATTTCAACCATGCCGCCAGCGTAGGTAAGTTCATCACGAGCAACGAATACGTTTACTAGAAGAGAGCCAACTGCGTACATTGCGCCGATTGCGATACCTGCACCAATGATAACCTTGATGAAAGACTTGTGACCGCCCTTAACATCGTTTAGGTAAGCGGCTGCGGTTTCAGCACCACCGGCTGCTTGGAAGATCCAACACATGATACCTAGCGTTGCCCAGTTGATGGTCGGTGTCATTGCTTCAAGCGTGATTGGTTCTACTGGTTCATGGTTGCCGCCCAGTGCCATTAGTGCGCCGATAACGTAGATTGCAAACAGGGCGAATACGCCGTAGGCCACGATCTCGGCAATCTTACCTAGCCAGCTCGCGCCTTTGGTTGAGATGTGTGTCGCTGCTGCAAACAGAGCAATCGAGATAGCCGATGTGACGACTGGCGAGAAGGCGTATTCATAGCCCAACATCGCGTAAGACGCATAAGCGATTACGTTTGGTAGCAGAGATACAAACCAGAAAAGGTTTACGAACCAGTATAGGAACGAACCTAGGTAGGCTGCTTTTGAGCCTAGCGGTTTTTTAAGCCAGTCGTACATGCCTGACTCAGAATTTTTATTTGCAGATACGAATTCAGCAATGATGAACACGAATGGAATGAAGTAAATAAGGGTAGCGAGCAAAAAGATAGGGGCTGAACTCAATCCCAATTCGATGTTGTTGTTTACGATGTTGCGAACGTTAAATACCGCTGCAAATGTCATGGAGAGTAGGGCAAATTTGCCTAACTTACCGCGTACAGATTCAGACATAGTGTCCTCCAGGGAATCACATAATTATAGTCGTTATTTCCCTATGCTTCTTTGTAGGGAAGAAGCACAGAGGTTTTGTTCAGTCTATTTGAGCCTTGAACGGCAAGGCTCAAACGCGCTGTGAGTTAATAGGGTTATTGCTTACTTATTAAGGAAGTAACCGTCTTCAATGGTCACTTTCAGCACCACCTTGCGAACTCGGTTATCACCGTGGAAGCGGTAAGCTTTGCTGTTATCAAAGATCGCCACTTGGCCTTCAGATAACTCACGAGTTTCACCGTTACCCAGTAGGTGTTCACGGTCGGTTTCATCGCTGTAAGCTTGGGTCTGTTCAAGTTGAGACTTATCAGCAAACTCAACCGTTTCACGACCTTCCAAGTAGTAGTGCACATCAAAGTAACGACGGTTGCCGGTGAAGTTTTCTGTGTTACGAGCCACACCGTCTTCAATCATGTAAGCCAGTGAGTCACCAATCGAATACATCACGCTATCTTTAATGTTGCCGATGTTTTCAATCGCTTCTACACAGCGTTGCCATTTACGACCGTCGCGGTAAACGACTTTAAATTGCTCTAGGTTGTCTAAAACGATCATCGCTTATGCCTCGTTCTGTTGTGGTTGAGTTGTTGGCGTATTCGCCGTGAAGAACTCATCACCAAAGTTGTGATTGATTAGGTGTTGTGCGTCGCAATCGCCTGCTTGGAATGGAATCAGAGTTAAGCCGTAGCGGAACTCATCCATGTACACGCGGTAAGAATCCAATACTTCGCTGCCCCAAGAGTTTGAACCTAGGCCCATCACTTGGTGGTCTAGATTTAGGGTGATGTAACTGCTCTTCTCTAGTTCAATCGTATGCTGTGCTTGATGCAGGTTTTGGTTGGTGTAGAACCATGCGCTGAAGTTGATTTCTTGCTGTGGTTTCACCGCAATACCATTGCCAGCACGGCTTGAAAGCGCAGCCCAACGAACGTGTTGGCGGTTGCCGTTGTTTTGTGGGAACGGGTAGTTCTCGAACATGTCAGCCACGGTTGATTGGTAAACATCAATCATGTTGGCTTGCTTGCTGTCCTGGTAGTTCTCTTCAGGGCCGCGGCCGTAGTATTGAACTTGGTCGAAGTCGCCGTTGATACCCATATCGAAACCAATCACTGGAATCACGTGAGGGTAATCACCGTAACGCTCGCCACTTAGCTCAACGTTTAACTGACCTTCTGCACTGATCTGGTAGCGATATTCACAACGCATACCGAAATCAAATACTGGTGGAGCAATGATGCTGGTGGTCGTGATTTCAACCTTGCCGTTCACTTGCTCGACATTCACGAACTCAAGGTCAATGCTACGGAAGTGTTCCTGCATGATCTGTAGGTGTGCAGGTTCCCAGTAACCATCGTGCTCTTGCTTATGGTTATCGATCATTGGCTTGAAGAAGTTCAGCTTAGGCTCAGACTTAATCAGTTCTTCGCCATTCACTAACCATGACGTCAGTTTGCCGTTCACTTTCGAGAAGTTCAGAGCAAAGTTGTGACCTTTGATTAGGTAGGCTAAGCGAGACTCTTCAACATTCAGTGCTGTCGCATTGTTGTTGGTGAAGGCTTCAAGTTGTGCTGTGTTCTCTTTTACTTGGAACTGGTAAACCGCGATGTCGTGGTTCGCTTCGCTGTAAGGTGTGCGGGAATCTTTGCGAACCGTGAAGTTCACAAACACTTCACGCTCATCAAGCTCTGGCAAATTAAGTGTCAGTTCACGGCTAGAGTTTTCAGTCAGCTCTTCAACCTTGATGTGTTGCACGGCAATGGTTTCGCCCTCAGCGCGGATTTCCGCAGTGATGGTGTAGTCATCAATGTTTGAGAACCAAAGCTTGTTGTCTACCGTGAAGGTGCCGGTTTGTGCATCGAAATCGCGAAGCTTCACTGGGGCAATCACTTGCTTGTACTCTTTCAAGCCAGGGCCTGGCGTTTGGTCTGGGTAGATCAAGCCATCCATGCAGAAGTTGTAGTTGTTCGGATAGTCACCGTAGTCACCGCCGTATTTGTAGAATTCTGTGCCTGCTTCATCACGCGCTAGAATGCCGTGGTCACACCATTCCCAAACATAGTGACCTTGAATTGCGTCATGCTTGTAGAACACATTTTGGTATTCAGTTAAACCACCCGGGCCGTTACCCATTGCGTGTGCGTATTCGCAGATGATGCGTGGTTTTTCGTGTGGGAATTCACCGAAGGCATTCATCAGTTGAGCGCGTGAGTACATGGTTGAAATGATGTCGACCACTTCAGCATCGCGGTCTTCTTCATAGTGAACCAGACGCGTGTCATCAATCGCTTTTGCTGCATCGTACATAGAACGGATGTTGCAGCCGTAACCAGACTCGTTACCCAATGACCACATGATGATAGAAGGGTGGTTCTTTTGAGCGTGGATATGACGTTCGATACGTTCAACAAACACCGCTTCCCACGCAGCATCGTTAGTGATGCGGCTTAGGTCGCCAACGTTAGCAAAGCCGTGTGTTTCGACATCGGTTTCGCCCATCACGAACAGGCCGTAGATATCACACAGTTCGTAGAAGCGTGGGTCGTTCGGGTAGTGCGCAGTGCGTACTGAGTTGATGTTGTGTTGCTTCATCAACACTAAGTCTTTCTCTACGCGATCCATCCCAACAGCACGACCTTTCAGGTGGTCGTTGTCGTGACGGTTCACGCCGTGCAGCATCACGTATTTGTTGTTGATGTAGAACAGACCATCGCGAACTTTAATGTCACGGAAACCAACGCGCTGTGGAATCACTTCCAACACCTTGCCGTCAGCGTCTTTCAGCGTAAGCAGCAGTTGGTACAGGTAAGGGTTCTCAGCGTTCCATTGAACTGGGTTAACCACATCGATAGAGAATTGAGTACTCGTATTGCCGTCAGTTGGGACAGATAAGCTATCTACAGAGCCTTGCGAGATAACTTGGCTGCCATCAAGCAATGCGTACTCAAGGGTTGCGTTTGCCGCTGCTGCTAGGTTTTCTAGTTCCACTTTGCACGACAGGGTCGCGCTTTGGTAAGCGTCGTCGAAATCGGTGCGAACGGTAACGTCTTGAACGTGCAGTTGTTCTTTACCTACTAGGTAAACGTCACGGAAGATACCGCCAGTCCACCACATGTCTTGGTCTTCAATGTAGGTTGAGTCGGCCCACTGCATAACACGAATAGAAAGTAGGTTGTTGCCTGCTTTTACCTGGCTAGAGATATCGAACTCAGCGGTTAGGCGGCTGCCTTTGCTGAAGCCCACGTACTCGCCGTTTACGTAAACTTCGAAGTAAGTTTCAACGCCATCAAATTTGATGATGGTTTGTTTCTCTTCCCAGCTTTCGCCAAGGAAGAAAGAGCGTTGGTATGCGCCGGTTGGGTTGTCTGATGGTACGAAAGGCACATCAATTGGGAATGGGAAACCTTCATCTGTGTATTGAAGATCGCCGTGGCCTTCCATCTGCCACATGTTTGGAACCGTGATGTTGCCCCAGTCGCTCATTTCCTGAGAATAGAACTCTTCAGGAACCAATAGCGGATTGGTGAAATAGCTGAAATTCCATTGGCCACTCAATAGTTGGAAGTGGCTGCTCAGTTCACGCTGAAACGTTTTTGCATTTTTTTCTGATGCGTACGAGAAGAAGTATGCACGCGGTGCCATACGGTTCTCATGTAAGTTCAGGAAGTTTTCCCAGTTGTTCACGTTGCCTCTCTCTCGGCCTGAATGCAGTTTGCTGACCGACGTTCTTATGCGTAATTGGGTCGTAGTGAATACGAGTATTTTTGGACTGAGGTAATTATTAGTAAAAGTTTTACTAAATGAAATTAGTGAAAACGTTTTACTTTAACTTCATCACGTTTTTTATGGTCTTTTTACGGTGCTGTGTGATCCACTTAAAAGAATGCTATTGGCTGTTTTATGCAGCAGGTCAAGGAGGGGAATATGTGTCGATTGATGTATGTGATGGGCACAAAAAAGGCCACCTTCAACAAAGGCAGCCTATATTTATCTACTTGATATATTTAATTATTTTGTTGTATCGCGCAGCTTAAGTTTGCTTGGTACATAGACGCGCAATGGGATGGTTCGGCCGTCGCGTACTTTCTCAATCAGCAGGTTAACGCCTTGAATTCCCATCAGTTCAGAGTGAATACGAACAGTTGATAAAGATGGGAAGGTAAATTTAGCTGTTGGGATGTCGTTTACACTGATCAGCGCAATATCTTCAGGAATGTTTAATCCGTGCTCATGAACTGCTCGTAAAACGCCAATTGCGATGGAATCTGACGCAATAAACATGGCTTTAGGGTAGTCTCCCGTCGCGAGCATCTGTTTTGCAAGCTTGTAACCTGATGAGCTAGAGAAGTCACCACGGTAGATGTCTTGCTCACTGACAACATTTTTGAGGCCACCATATTCAGCAAAGGCCACTTCACGAATATCAGGGGTGTTGACGTCGTCTTGACCACCAATAAAGCCGATGCGCTCATAGCCTTGGTTGATAAAGAAGTTGGTGATCTCTTTGCTGATCAAAGCCAGGTCGATATCGACAGAGTCATAAGGTTCTGAGTGATCGGTAAAATCGACATAACAAATATTATCGCTCAGCTTTTTAGCTTGCTCGATAACCTCTGGTGTCATTCTTCCTACTAACAAAACACCTGTGATTGGCGCTGAATTGATCTGTATTTTACTTTCATAACAGTTGGTTAGCTTAACTTCCATCTTTTCACATTGGGTTTCAATCCCGTGGCGAATCGATAGGTAATAAGGGTCGTTAACCTCAGCTTCTTGCTTGTAGTTATACAGTGCTAGGAAGTGATGGTTTTGTTTTTTACTGCTAACGGTTTTTCGTGAGCTGCTGGTTTTGTATTCCAACTTCTCTGCAATTTCAAAGATACGCCTTTTGGTCTCTTCCTTGACGCTTAATGTTGGATCTTCATTGAGAACCCTTGAAACTGTAGCCAATGATACATTCGCTTCAGTCGCGATATCTTTTAACGTTGCCATACTCACTTCCTGTTATTGGAACATTGCGCTGCTTTGAAATTGGTATTTAGTAAAAAAGCAATGCACCTCTTTATTCTACAGACCTATTGTAATCAAACTGGACGTCATTGCATTAACTTTTAGTAAAATAAATGCTCAACTTATCTGTGATGTCTCAAATCTAACTATCTATAATTATCTTATTAAAATTCAATGAATTAGAGGTAAACAGCTATACATTTCCTCTATGTCATGAACAGTACCAATGATGAAAGTTAGTGTAAACGTTTACACTTCGTGGTTTTGATCACAGAATTATAGTCAAAATGGCTGCTACTATTTCTGACATACGGTGCTACTGAGCTGAATGTCAGTTCGAGTTAGCCCACGAATGACGACAAAGAGAGGTTGATTGTGAAAGTACTGGTTACGGGCGGCATGGGTTACATCGGAAGTCATACATGCATTCAAATGATACAGGCAGGTATGGAGCCGATCATTGTTGATAACCTTTGCAATAGCAAAGAGCTAGTGCTGGAACGAATCGAGTCGTTAACTGGCAAGCGACCAACGTTTTATCTTGGCGACATTCGTGACCAATCTTTTCTAGATAGCGTATTTTCAGAAAACGATATCCAAGCCGTGATTCACTTTGCTGGCCTGAAAGCGGTAGGGGAGTCGGTGGCTAAGCCTTTGGAGTACTACGATAACAACGTTAATGGTTCACTGGTGTTAGCTCGAAGCATGAAGAAAGCGGGCGTGAAAAGCATCGTATTTAGTTCTTCGGCTACCGTTTACGGCGACCCGGAAGTAGTGCCGATTACTGAAACTTCACCGATCGGCGCGACAACTAACCCTTATGGTCGCAGCAAATATATGGTGGAAGAGTGCTTGAGCGATCTGTTCAACGCGGAGAACGACTGGAGCGTGACTTTACTGCGTTACTTCAATCCAGTCGGCGCACATCCATCGGGCACTATGGGTGAAGACCCACAAGGTATCCCAAATAATTTAATGCCGTTTATTGCTCAAGTAGCCGTCGGTCGCCGTGAAAAACTGGATGTTTTTGGAAACGATTACCCAACAGTCGATGGCACAGGCGTTCGTGACTATATTCATGTAATGGATTTAGCGGACGGTCACGTCGCAGCACTAAAAGTGGTTGGTGAGAAAGCGGGCTTACACATTTACAACCTAGGTACGGGCAAGGGCTCAAGTGTACTCGAGATGGTTGAAGCCTTCGCACAAGCATCGGGCAAACCGGTTCCTTATGAACTTTGCCCACGCCGCGCTGGTGACATTGCCGAATGTTGGGCAAGCACTGAAAAAGCAGAGCGCGAGCTTGGCTGGAAGGCGACGCGTAGCGTGATGGAGATGACGGCGGATACGTGGAATTGGCAGTCGAATAACCCGAACGGCTACTAGCCAGTGTAATTGAAGCCACAGCGTTGTTGGCTGCATCTCTAATTTCTTTGGGAAAGCAGAGATAAGAGATGAGAAAAGCGAGATTCCAGATATCTCGTGCCTCGATTCTGGAATGACGAATTTAAAAACTACGATTTCTGAACGTCATTCCCTACAGCGAGGCACGAGCGTGATAGGGAATCTCCTTGTAGAAGAATTATTCATCTTGGTGAATTGACCAAGACACAAAATTTGAGAGCAATCTAAACATGTCAAAAGTTGAATTTAACCCAGTAGACCACCCGCATCGTCGTTATAACCCATTAACGGGTCAGTGGATCTTAGTATCACCGCACCGAGCAAAACGTCCTTGGAGTGGCCAAGATGAAAAGCCATCGACCGCGCAGCTTCCTGCGTATGAGAAAGAGTGTTTCTTGTGCCCGACCAATACGCGTATCTCGGGCGACGAAAACCCAGATTACGACGGCACTTATGTATTCAGTAATGATTTCGCAGCGTTGATGCCTGATTCTCCTGATGCTCCAGAGTCTGATAACCCTCTATTCAAGACTCAAGGTGTTCGCGGGTTGAGCCGTGTGATCTGTTTTTCTCCGGACCACAGCAAAACGCTGCCAGAGTTACCAGTAAACAAGATTCGCGGTGTTATCGACACATGGAATGAACAGATTGAAGAGCTAGGTAAAGACTACCTATGGGTTCAAGCGTTTGAAAACAAAGGCGAGACCATGGGCTGTTCTCAGCCACACCCACACGGTCAGATCTGGGCAAACAGCTTTTTGCCCAACGAGATTGAACGCAAAGAGAAACTGTTAAAAGAGTACTTCGAACAACAAGGTTCGAATCTTTTAGTGGATTACGTTGAAGCTGAAATGAAAGACGGCTCTCGTACTGTGGTTGAAACTGAACATTGGATTGCTGTGGTGCCTTACTGGGCAGCGTGGCCATTTGAAACCATGTTGCTACCAAAAACACACATTCGCCGTATGAGCGAACTGACTAATGAACAACGTGATGATCTAGCGCTTGCGATTAAGAAGCTGACCAGCCGTTACGACAACTTGTTCCAGTGTTCATTCCCTTACTCAATGGGTTGGCATTATGCGCCGTTCTTCGAAGAAGGCACCGACATCGATCACTGGCAACTGCATGCGTTGTTCTACCCGCCACTGTTACGCAGTGCTTCGGTTCGTAAGTTCATGGTCGGCTACGAAATGTTGGCTGAGTCTCAGCGTGATTTAACCGCAGAACAGGCAGCGCAACGTCTTCGTGATTTGAGTGATGTTCACTACAAAGAGCAGGAATAGCCTACTTCGTAGATAACGAGCGAGATTCCTGATATCTCGTCCCTCGATTCTGGAATGACGGCAGGTGAGAAGCTGATGTTGTCATTCCCTGCCGTGAGAGACGAACGAGATAGGGAATCTAAAAGAATTAAAGTGGTGCCGTGAAGGGGCCATAACCAATTGAACAAAGAGTTTAACCAGAGAGTTTACTTATGTCTGACCTAATCCAAAACGTGAAAGCATCTTTTGAGCAAGTCCTTGGTTACCAAGCGACTCATATTATCCAAGCACCAGGTCGTGTGAACCTGATCGGCGAGCACACTGACTACAACGATGGTTTTGTTCTACCGTGTGCCATTAACTACCAAACGGTAGTCGCAGCGGCTAAGCGTGACGACAACATTGTACGCGTAGTATCAGTGGACTACGGTAATGCAGTCGATGAGTTCGACCTAACTCAAGAGATCACCTTCCAGCAAGACAAGATGTGGGCTAACTACATTCGTGGTGTGGTGAAGTGCTTAAAAGGTCGCGGCTTTGAATTTACAGGTGCAGACATCTCTGTAACGGGCAACGTGCCTCAAGGTGCAGGTTTAAGTTCTTCTGCGGCACTGGAAGTGGTGATTGGTCAAACATTCAAGGTGCTTTATAACCTAGAGATCAGCCAAGCCGAAGTGGCGCTTAATGGTCAACAAGCTGAAAACGAATTCGTTGGCTGTAACTGCGGCATCATGGATCAAATGATCTCTGCGGAAGGTCGCGCAAACCACGCGATGCTTTTGGATTGTCGTAGCCTAGAAACTCAAGCGGTTTCAATGCCAGAAGATATGGCTGTGGTTATCATCAACTCAAACAAGAAACGCGGCTTGGTCGACAGCGAATACAACACGCGTCGTGAGCAGTGTGAAGAAGCGGCACGTATCTTTGGTGTTCCAGCACTTCGTGATGTGACCATTGAGCAGTTTAAAGCGAAAGAGTCTGAATTGGATGAAATGGTCGCGAAACGTGCTCGTCACGTGATTACTGAAAATGACCGTACCGTTGAAGCAGCTCAAGCTCTGCGCACTCATGATATGAAACGCATGGGTGAGTTGATGGCTGAATCGCATGCATCAATGCGTGATGATTTTGAAATCACGGTGAAAGAGATTGATACGCTGGTTGATATTGTCAAAGAAGTGATCGGCGAACAAGGTGGCGTGCGTATGACTGGCGGTGGTTTCGGTGGTTGTATTGTGGCATTGGTTCCACCTGCATTGGTTGATGAAATCAAAACAACCGTTGAACAGAAATATCAAGCGGCGACGGGTCTAAAAGAATCTATTTATGTGTGCCAAGCGAAAGACGGAGCAGGCTTAGTTGAAGTAATCTAACGGCTTCGAGACTTAATATAGAGCTTACCAAGTAAAAAGATCATGGTAGGCCAAATGCTAAAGCCTTTACTTCAGGTAGAGGCTTTTTACTGGCACTAGAAGGAATTTAGAATGACACAAGAGCAAAACCTGCATCAATCCATGACGCAGACTCCAGCCTATGATGGCCAACCCGCTCAGTTAGTGACGCTATCAAATACGCATGGCATGCAAGTGACATTCATGGATATTGGTGCAACATGGTTGAGCTGTATCCTGCCAGTAAAAGGAAACAAAAGAGAAGTTTTGTTGGGTGTTAACTCAATGGAGAACTTCGATAAACAAGCCAGCTATATGGGCACAACCGTTGGCCGTTATGCTAACCGTATTGCTAATGGTCGCTTCAAAATTGATGGTCATAATTACAAGCTGGAAACCAACCAAGCGGGCAATACCTTACATGGTGGCCCGAACGGATTTGATAAACGCCGTTGGAATATTGCCGAGCAAACCGAAACGTCAGTGGTGTTCACTCTTGAGTCTGCTGATGGCGACCAAGGATTCCCGGGGAATTTGAATGTGTCGGTGCGTTATGACATCACCGAAGATAATCGAGTTTCCATTAATTACTCTGCAACCACAGACAAGCCGACTGTGGTTAACCTAACGAATCATGCTTACTTCAATCTACTTGGCGCAGAAGCTGGACACGATTGTTTGTCACACATTGTCAGCATCAACGCCAATCAATTCTTGCCGACCAACTCGGTGGGAATTCCATTAGGTAACCTTAAATCGGTGAAATCGACCAGCTTCGATTTCAATCAGCCTATGATGATCTCAGAGCGTTTGTTGGGCGATGAACAGCAGAAAGCAGCAAAGGGTTACGACCACTCTTTCTTATTGGCTGATGGCTGCAAACGCACTCAATGTGCCGCGACCGTAACCTCACCAGATGCGCTCGTCACACTAAAAGTATTTTCAACCAAACCTGCAATGCAGCTATACACCGGAAACTGGCTTGGTGGCACACCAAACCGAAGTGGTGGCAGCTATGAAGACTACGCTGGTTTGGCGCTAGAAACCCAGTTCTTACCTGACTCTCCTAACCACCCAGAGTGGAAGCAGGACAGTTGTATTCTCAAGCCTGAACAAGAATATAACTACAGTACCTGTTACCAGTTTGAATTTTCGGGGGATTCTTCAAACTAGTACGCTCTAGCTCAAAGCGGTTACGCCAATATCTTTTGCTTGTGAATAGGACGATGTGAATTATCGCGTTGTTCTTGGGGGATGAGCAAAAGTGGCGCTCAACAAGAGTGCGGTTTATTAAGCGCGATTATTGAGTATCCGAGTAAGGTAGGAAAGCCCTAACAGAAGCGATTCTGTTAGGGCTTTTTTTTGTTTATTGCTTGGTGAGTAGACTAGAGCTCAGACTTTCTCTACCGAATTACGGCGTACCAAAGTCGGAGAGAACATCATTGGCTCAGTTGAGGTGTTTTCACCTTTGGCTAGGTGCAACGCGAGTCGTGTCGCTTTCTCTGCCATCATCTGAATCGGGTAGCGAATAGTGGTGAGCTTTGGATGAACATAGCGGGCAATCAAGCCATCATCGAAACCGATGATCGACATTTTGTCTGGCGCTTGAATACCGTTCTCATCAAGGACAGACAAAGCACCAGCTGCCATGTAATCGTTGTACGCCACAATGCCTGTGATTGGCAGTGACTTAGTCAAAAGATTAGTCATGGCGTATTCGCCACCGTCACTGGTGGGCGCTGAGTATTCAATATAGCTGTCAGAGAGCGCTATTTTGTAATCTGAGAGTGCTGCTAAGTATCCTTGGATACGCTCATCGGCATCTTCAATGCTATGCGATGAGGCGATACAGGCAATGTTCTTATGGCCATGACGGATCAGATATTCCGTCGCAAGATACGCGCCTTTCTTGTTGTCCAAGAAAATACAACGGTTGGCAATCTCAGCAATATAACGGTTGATCAGCACTAAGCCTTTGACTTCTTTTGCATAGGCAATCAGTTCTTCGTCGGTGAGGCCTTTCGAGTGGATCACCAGGGCGTCACAACGGCTATTAATCAGCAACTCAATCGCTTGTCTCTCTTCTTCACGATTGTGCGAGCCATTACCGACAAGGATATGTTTTCCGTTCTCACGAGCGACATTATCGACAGCCTTAACCAGCGTGCCAAAAAAGGGATCGGAGATGTCACCGACCAATACACCAACAGTGTTTGTGCTTTGGCTTACCAGCGCTCTGGCATTGGCATTCGGTCGATAGCCGAGTTTAGACATCGCTTTCGTTACAGACTCTACCGAGCTTGCACTCGCCTTGGGAGACTTGTTGATCACTCGAGATACGGTTGCAACAGAAACACCAGCTTCCTTTGCTACATCTTTAATTGTTGCCATTTTTAACCTCTATACATTGCTGCATCTATTTAACACCGACAATGATAGTAAGGCAACGAAACTCTCATTTTACTTCCAGTAATGAGATCTTTACCGCTTGTAATTATTAGGCTTAATGCTAGTGTAAACATTTACATTTTACTTAATTTTAGTAAATGATTTAATGAGTGAAAACAAATCAATATAGGAAGTGAGAAATGGATACTGTCTCTTATGGTGACTTTGCTAAGTTAGAAATGCGTGTGGGTAAGATCATTGAGGTTGTGCGTCATGAAAACGCCGACAAGCTGTACATCGTGCAAGTGGATGTTGGTGACAAGACGCTGCAAACGGTGACCAGCCTAGTTCCTTATTACACAGAAGAAGAGTTGATGGGTAAGCAGGTTGTTGTTTTGTGCAATCTGGCGAAGGCGAAGATGAGAGGCCACACTTCTGAGTGCATGTTGTTATGTGCAGAAACGGAAGATGAATCTGAAAGTGTATTGCTAACACCTGAACGTGCGATGCCAGCAGGTATTCGTGTCGTTTAAGCTCACTTTAGGTTGGTGAGTCAATATGTTCACCAACCTAAATCAACTAGCTGCGCACGGTCAGTATCAAGCCATCAATCACACTGTGGTGGTGATCGGAAACTCCAGCAAGGTTGCCATATTTAGGCTGGTGGCGATCATTTTCTAATGGGTGATGCCAACCTTGTGTGTGTTTAACAAAGTGCGCCGCAAAGCTTTCAGACACCTCTAAACATCCTGCCAATACCGTATCGACATAGGTTTGAACGATAGGGCTGTTTTCGCAAGGTGCTTCAATCTCGTCTTTGATGTAAACCCAGATCGATTGATCCTGTTTGAACTCATCTTGGCTTTCTACCTGAGAGGCCTTTAATTCGATACGGTGATAACCACGCTCACGGCGATCAAACTCAGCCAGCGCAATATCATCCACCTCAAGCAACACACCATTCACTTGTCCCTCGCCGAGATTGACGATCAAAGGTGATAACACATAGCTGTCATCGATCTTGCTCCAATGGCGAATTAAGCCATGAACAATCGCAGGGATCGCTTGCCCCGTCTGACCGGTAAGCTGGCGTGAAGATGAGTTGATTAAGCTGCCATAACCAAAAATATACATCGCATTCCTTGTCTGAGTTGTTCCATTTAAGTCTAGTCTTACTATATGTGGCGAGATACCAAAAGTCAGTAAGTTTCTATTTACACATCTATATGTCTTTATGACTCTTTTGGTTGTGTTTTTTTGACTTGTTTATTGGCTAGTGAATCTCGTGATTCGCTGTTTTTACTGGTTTTATCTAATTGGCGCGTTTCATGCAATGTGATCTGCATATTGCATCGGGTTTGATGCACACCAAATTTGGTTTAGGTAATACCTTGGCCGCTTATCTGAGAATTAGGAGCGAGTTTGTTAAATATCACAGATAAAAGTGTAGAAGACGCGATTCCAGCCTACCTGCGTTTAGGTTTTAGACCTTTCTTCTTTTTAGGCAGTCTCTATGCTGTGATCGCTATTGTAGCTTGGGTCATCATGTTCCAAAACGGTCAGCCAGAAATGCTAAAAGTACCGGCGCTTTGGTGGCACGTACATGAAATGCTGTTTGGCTTTGCCATGGCGATTGTGGTCGGTTTTGTGTTAACTGCGGTGCAAACGTGGACGGGCGTCAATGGAACCAAACACTATCGATTAGCCGCACTGGTTGGTTTGTGGTTAGCACCTCGTATTCTGTTTTGGACCCCCGCACCGTTATGGCTGATCTCATCGGTTGAGGCGGTGTTCTTAATCTTCGCCGCTTACGAAATTGGTTTCCGAGTCGTTAAATCGAAAGGCTGGAAGAATCTATTCTTTGTACCGCTGTTTATATTGGCTATCGTGGCGAACTTTGCTAGTTACGCAACTATTAAGGGTATGCCTCCATTTCCATCGTCTGCAGTTTGGCAAGCGATGTTGTGGTGGTTTACCTTGCTGCTATCAGTGATGGGTGGGCGAGTTATTCCGTTCTTCACGGCACGTCGCTTCGATTTTGAAAAAGCACAACCACTGGTTTGGTTAGAATGGTTAGCGAATCTACCTTTGGTTGGCTTATTTGTATTGAGCTTCTTCCCATTGACCTTTGCTCAAGTCGGCAATGAGTTGATGGTATTTGCAGGAGTGACTCAGTTGGTGCGCTTTATCCGCTGGAAGCCTTGGACTACGTTATCTGAACCCTTGGTGTGGTCGCTGCATGCGGCTTACCTATGCATCCCTTTAAGCTTGCTGCTACGTGGTTTATTAGACAACTCGTTCGCGAGCCACAACATGCTGCACTTGTTTGCGATTGGCGGTTTGAGTGGATTAATTCTTGCGATGATTACGCGCGTGACAATGGGGCACACGGGTCGTGCTATCTATAAAGGGCCAAGTATGGCGTTAGCGTTCTCGGCTATTTTTGTCGCGGCTTTGGTTCGCAGCGTAGGTGTGACTTTCTTCCCTGCGTATTTATTTGAGATGGTCAACATCAGCGCGGGTTTATGGACGTTAGCATTCGGGTTGTTTATCTGGAAGTTCGGCATGATGCTTCTAACGCCAAGAGTGGATGGTCACCCAGGCTAAACCTATTGATTTTCGAACCCATTTTGAAAGGGAAGCACTGAGCTTCCCTTTTTTGATCGCAGCAAAGCTCCATTCTCAAAGATCCATTCTCTTAGTGAGTATTCTCGGCAAGATATTGGCGCACTTGTGCAATGAGATCTTCTTTGGCGTGAGGCGAGATGAAACTCGCTTCGACAGCATTAATACTGAATTGCGCTAATTCGTTTTTGGTCAGTGGATGAGCATTGGCGACGGCGAGGAAGTTATCATTCATATAGCCGCCGAAGTAAGCCGGATCATCGGAATTGATGGTGACGCATAACCCTTTTCTCAGCAACTCGACGATATTGTGTTCTTGCATGGTGTTGAAGACCTTTAGTTTGGTATTCGATAGCGGGCACACGGTTAGCGGTGTGCGTTTAGCGATTAGCTGTTCCATCAAGTCTTCATCTTCAACACAGCGAACGCCATGATCAATACGGGTGATGCCTAACAAGCTCAGTGCGTCACTAATATTTTGCGCAGGGCCTTCCTCTCCGGCGTGCGCGACGGTCAGAAAGCCTTGGTTGATCGCCTCTTGGAACACATGCTTAAACTTCTCCGGCGGGTTTCCTTTTTCCGATGAATCCAGCCCGACGGCAATGATCTTATCTTTGTAGGGAAGGGCTTGTTTGAGTGTTTCAAAAGCGCTGTCTTCATCAAGATGGCGCAGAAAGCACATGATCAGTTGGCTGCTGATCCCTAGTTCTTGCTCGGCTTGATTCAAAGCTTGAGTAATCCCACTTATGATGACTTCAAAGGCAATGCCACGTTCGGTGTGGGTTTGAGGGTCAAAAAAGATCTCAGTATGAACCACATTATCTTGTTGACACTTGAGTAGATAAGCCCAAGTCAGGTCATAGAAATCCTGTTCATGAATCAGTACGTTAGCGCCTTGATAATAGATATCGAGAAAAGACTGAAGATTGTGGAATTGGTACGCGTCTCTTACTTGGTCTGGGCTATCAAAGGGAATCGACACGTTATTGCGCTTGGCCAGTTGGAACATCAGCTCAGGTTCTAGCGTGCCTTCAATATGTAAATGCAGCTCAACCTTGGGTAAATGTTTGATGAAGCTATCCATAGCAACTCCTTAGCTATTTTAATTATGGGCGGAGTAGGCGAGACAGTAGAGTCTGTAAACCTGAGCCTGCAGGTTATCTCTTTCATTTATCTCTTTCATTTATCTCTTTCATTTATCTCTGTTTGAGCATAGTTCATTTCATTGTTGTCGATAAAACTGCACAGTGTATAGAACCAAGATAATACTAGGCTCCCGTCAGGATAATAGGGCTATGGATAAGGGATCACGTTGGATCCATAGGTGGTAAAGCTGATGGGTCTCGGGATGAGCATCTCAAGTTGAATGCGTTTACTTTCTTTATCAAATAAACGCAGGAAGAGCCACAATAAAGCTTAATCGAACGCTTTATTGTGTGTCATTTACTTATTTTGGTCTAATCGTTTTTTGATTCTATCTGCAATATCAATGTAGCTTCTTACTTCATAAGGCACTGCCTTTTTCAAAGCATCTAAATTGTCCCAAGGGTTTGAAGTTACGCCCTTATGATGAAGCACTCTATTATAGATTGTGGCAACGGTGCCACAGTAAGGAACCTCCCCCGCTACATCTACGTACTCCATCTCTATATATTCTATCAAGTTAACGCACACTTCTTTTCTATCTTCCATTGTAGGAAAGCTATCATTATCCCCAGTAAGCAACCAGTTTAAGTCAATTTTTAAAGAATTATGTAACCTAATTAAAGCTTCACTACCTGGAAGTTGCTTCCCTGAAATGTAACTTTGCAGAGAGCGATAAGGGATTCCTGTAAACTCGGATGCGCTCTTTAATGTGGCAAACTTAGACTCAATAACGCGCTTTAATCGTTCAGACACAGACATAAAAAACCTCAAAAACATTTGCTTTAGTCATAATTAGGTGTATATTGCACACTATTATGTGTCACTACTATTGTGGAGTTATAAAGTAATGCTAAATACTACTGAGGTCAATCAAATTAGTCCTAGTAAAGACCTATATAACAAGGTTAAAGCTGGATTTATCATAAAGGGCACAACATTAGGTGCATGGTGTCGCGAATCAGGCGTAAAACAATCAAATGTCATGTCTTGCCTTGTTGGTTCATGGGATGGCCCGAAAGCAAAGGTATTAAGGGCTAAATTAATCATAGAGTCAGGAGTAACCCTATGAAAACCAAGAAAGAAAAACATGCGCACAGTGCAATCATGGACATTTTGCTGATGCTAAATGCCATTGAAGCAAGAAATGTCATTGAAGCTATATGCCAAGATCTAGGTCAGAAAGCCCCAGCCTTTCAAAAGAGAAAAGGCCGTCTGAGCAAAATCGAGTTAGACCGAGACTTATATGAATTCATTTTGTCCTTAGATTTAGAGTTTATGGCACAAAGAGACGTTCTAAATGCCTGTATAGATGAGTTTGGAAAAGAGCGTTCGCCTTCAAAAACAGGGCTAAATCGAGCATTTAGCAACAATCTTTTTTCCAATAAATAAGGTGATAAATCATGAAAAGTAAATATCAGAACTCTATAGCAGGGTACAACTTGAAGCCAACACGATTAGCACTCGATCTTCTTGAATTTATGAGCACTCAAGGTGTTGAAGGAGCAAGCTTAAAACAGTTAGGCGATCACACTGGCATTCCTAGAGCGAGTCTTCATCGTTATTTACAAGTTCTTGTCGATAGCGGATGGGTCGATACCGTTGGAGGGCAGAAGTCGATGTTATGGAAGCCTTCTAACCATTTCATCAAGTTAGCATTCAGCTACAGAAATGCTGTACGCGAGCAAGTAGAGGCCATTGGGTCTGAATTTAAAGATTTGACGGGTGAGGAGCTATAGATGTCAGATGAAATGAAAAAATTAGCAGTGGCGCAGCAAACATTGAGTGATGCTCAAGAGTTGAATGCTGCTGAAGCGTTAAACATGGCAACGTCAGCAGAGGCAAGCATTGATATTGGTATGTTTTTAGGCCGAGTTCAGATGGCGCAGTCATTTGCAGTTTTCGCCGAGACCGTCAGTTTATCGACTCTTAAAGAGATGAAAGAAACGAAAAGGTATAGAGAATTAAAGGGTCGAACGATTAACCACCCTGCAAATACTTCCGATGGCGTCGAAAATGTAGTTGTTCTTAAAGGCACTTGGGATGAGTTTTGCCGATTATGTGGTACGTCAAAATCGAAGATTGATGAGGACTTAATGAACCTTTCTCTATTTGGTGAAAAAGCCCTTCAATCAATGCAAACCCTAGGGGTGACAACCAAAGATTTACGCCGTCTTCGTAAGCTTCCCCAAGAAGAGCTAACGGCTATCGTAGAAGGTGAAGTTGTCAAAGTACAAGACCGAGATGAAGCCTTAGAAATCATTGAAGAGTTGTCTGCGAAACATCGTCAAGAGAAGCAAGTACTTCAAAATGAGGTCAATAGCTTGGCGCAAGAAAAGCAGTCTAATGAACGCTTACTTATTGATAAAGATAAGAAAATAAACAGTTTATCTAAAAAGTTAGATAAGCCTCTGTCACCTGCGCAGACTCGCCAGAAAGAAGAAGAGCTGAACAGTCAATTGTTAGAGCAATTGAATATTGCAGCACTTGCGGTAGATAGCGGTTTAGCGCGTCTTTTTGATGCAATTCAAACCATTCAAGACAATGACCACCCTATCGATATTGATCAAGCGTGTGAAGACACCCTCTTTCGAGTATTAGAGCGTTTTCTAAGCCTTTCTGGGGATATGGGGATCGCTGCTCATGTCATGACGCATTTAGAGCAATGGCATGAAGAGAGTGCTTTGCTGATGAGTAGCGAGGGTTAATCCACTATGAATGCACTTGAGCTAGAGCGAGCACAATACCTCACGCGCTTAATGGCTGAGTTAGACAGTGCAGGACGTGGTGATAAAGGGACGATTGTTCAGCGTGCCACGGAGTATCTGTGTATCTCGAAAAACAAGCTGTATCAAGAGCTTGCTGATTTAGGCTGGGTATCAGGTCGCAAAAAACGCACTGACAGTGGTGAATTAGCGTTAACACGCTCTGAAACTGAATTACTCGCTAACTTGATGCGTCAAAGCGAACGAGACAGTGGTAAGCGACTAATGACCATTCGTGATGCAATTGATATTGCGCTGGCAAATAAGCACCTTACTAGGGATGTCTCAGAATCCACGGTCTTACGCGCCTTCAGTCGATTTCGAGTTCACCCTAACCAGTTGAATGTAATGGAAACCACAACGAGTCAACGTTCGTTGCACCCGAATCATGCGTGGCAATTCGATGTGTCTATTTGTGTGCTGTATTACCTCAAAGGTGGGAAAGGCTTGCGAGTCATGGCAGAGGACGAGTTCTACAAGAACAAGCCTAAAAACCTTGATCGTATTGTGAATGAACGTGTGCTGCGCTATCTCGCTACCGACCATTACAGCGGTGCTTTCTTCCTGCGCTACTACGTGGCACCAGGTGAAAACACGGAGACCATCACCAAGTTTTTATTTGAAGCCTTTTGTGAGCGTAGTACGAATGAATTGATGTATGGCGTGCCTAAGCTGCTTATCTGGGATGCAGGCTCAGCCAACATCGCGCACCAAACGCGCCATATGCTGGACATGCTTGAGGTCAAACACATCGCGCATACGCCTGGTCGCCCTTGGGCAAAAGGTCAGGTGGAATCAACTCACAACCTTGTCGAGTGTCGCTTTGAGAGTCGCCTTGCTTTTATCACGATCAACTCGATTGAAGAGTTAAATCAATACGCTATCAAGTGGTCTATTGGCTTCCAATCGTTGAAAGCACATAGCCGACACAAGAGCAGTCGCTTTGGGCTGTGGCAGACCATACGGACGGAACACTTACGTTTAATCAATAACATAGAGTTGGTGAAAAGCATGATGCAGCAAACCAAACCAGAAGTGAGAAAAGTACGTCCGAATGAGTTGAGTATCAGCTTTGCGCCGAAAGGCTATGCGTCATTGGATTATTCGTTAACACATATTCCCCACATTATCGCAGGGGATGAAGTCAAAGTGTTTGTGAACCCATATAAAGCCCCTGCAATTCGAGTGATTAGTATGGACGAACAAGGGCGAGAGCACACACATGAAGCATTGCCTATTGAACGTGATGCCGCTGGGTTTAACTTACAAGCCCCGATTATCGGTGAGCAACACAAGGCTGTTCGAGAAACGCAATCAGACATTAACCGTAAACGACTTGATACCGCTGCATGGGGCACGGACAACCCACGAGCGATTAAGAAAGTTCGTAAAGGGCGCACGCCCGCCTTCGATGGTGCCATTAACCCAATGGCTGACATTGAGCAACAATCAACGCCGTCGTTCTTATCAAGAAAAGGCACCACCATGGATATTGAAGGACAAGCGTTAACGGAACATAAAACAACGTTTATAGGGGCTTTAAACCGCCTTAAAAAAGCCCTCAACCCATCGAGAGAAGAGTTGACAACCCTTAGGGCTGTATTGAAGCAAAAACACCCTCAGGGAGCCTCTGAGCGCGAATTACAGATATTTATTGAATTGTGGGAGCAAGAAGCCAATGAGCACACTCAGAACGCGGCTAGATGAGGCAGGGTTAACCATCCGCTCGTTAGCTGACTATTTAACGATGAATTACAGCACGGTTTACAAGGCCGTTCGTCAAAATGAACCGCCAAAGCGACAAGCAGAAGAATTTAAACAGAAAGTGAATGCGTTTTTCGTATCACAAGGGCTAGAGGGTATAAGCGGTTGGTCATTGGGCGCAACCAATGACCAACCTAAACCCCAGCAAGAAGAAATCAATCAGGACATCGAACTGGAGAACCAAATGCTAACACAAGAAGCCATGAAACACTTCAAGCTATTCAGAAACCCGTTTATCAACGACATTCGCGCGGTTCGTGACATCTTCATGAACGAAGATACCCGTTACGTACTGGCAGCAATGAAAGACGTGTCGCGTAATCAGGGCATTCTAGCGGTTGTGGGCGACTCAGGTGCAGGGAAAAGCGTTCTACGCCGCCTATTGCTGGATGAATTGCACAATGACGGTGATATCTCTGTCATTCAGCCCAAAATCATTGATAAAACGCGTGCCACGGCAGCGGGTATCTGTGATGCCATCATTAACGATATCAGCAGCGAGACACCGAAACGCAGCATGGAAGCCAAAGCACGACAGGTTGAACGCCTCTTAATGACGGCCTCGAAAGGTGGTCAACGACATGTACTTATTATTGAAGAAGCGCACGACTTGACTATCCCTGTCATGAAGTACCTTAAGCGTTTCTGGGAGTTAGAGGACGGGTTTTCTAAACTCCTTGGGATTCTACTTGTGGGTCAAACAGAGCTGTTTCACCGCCTTGACGAACGCCGCCATTATGAGCTTCGAGAGTTTATCCGCCGCTGTATGGTGGTCGAAGTCCCACCACTGGAACATGATATTGAAGCCTACCTAAGACATAAGTTTGAACGTGCTGGCTGTGACTATAACAAGATCATGGACAGCAGCTCTGCCCCTGCCTTAAAAGAACGCTTAAAGACTCGACGTACCCAATCAGGGAGCCTTGTGTACCCTCAGATTATCAACAACCTCATCACCAAAGCGATGAACCTTTGTGCTTCGTTAGGTGAAGACAAAGTGACTGACGACATCATTAAGGAGCTGTAAGCATGGATACGCAATCAAACAAAACGAACGTTGATATAGACCTGAGTTGGACGCAGCTTCATCAATATTCTGACGAGCTTCTATTGGGGAGTCCAACGTCAATGATTGAGGATGGAACGGCAATACTGACGTTGTTGCAGGATTACTTATTGCACGTCCATGCTGCAAATCAACTTCAACACACCCCCATCGAAGGGCTGACAGGCTGCTTGCAAGTCGCTGAAGGTTTGATTCGTATGGGGAATGAAATTCGATGCTATCAAGACCGTACGGGAGAGGTTCGAGATGAAAAAGCCACTTCTTAGCGCCGCTGAAAGCCACGAACTTGCTTGTCGTGTGTCCGCTTTAGGAGCTAAGCAAGTGCTTGAGCTTTTGCGCGAACTACAAAATCAAGCATTCGACCATGAGAAAAAGACTAAGCAATCATTGAGACATTAAATTAATTCAAGGAGATATGATGAGCAATCAAAATGCTAATTACCATCCTTTAAATACGGCTGAATATTCATTTAACGAAGCGAATTTAATTGAAGCAAAAGCTAGTTTTGATAGAGCTAAGTTGGCTTTTACTCGCGCACGGAATGCATTTGATGATGCTTCAATCGTTCTTGAACGCGCATCCGTAACTCTGGCTCTAGTTGGCTCAGAAGGAACAAAAGCTATGCGAGAGCAACAAGCAGCCGCTAAAGTTGAACTTGTAAAAGAATTACTCGTTAGCGACCGAGCGATATCAGTACCAATTGATTTACTTAAAGAGCTTGAACGATTTCTCAGGGAGAACATTGTCCAGAAATATCGTCACCCAAAAAAAACGCTGCAACCAAGTGCCTTTGATTTTGAGATCCTGTATGCCAGATTTGAATCGATGTATGGTGCATATTTAACTTAGAACTAAATATTCAATGATTGCAAAAAGCACGAACCTAGGCTCGTGCTTTTTTGTATATTTACTTCCTCAGGTGCAACGCACATCCCATTACACGGGATTCAAAAAAATCTAATTATCTTGAAATTTAGCGAGTATTATCTCGGCTCTGCACAGCACAGAAGTTGATGATGAATCGAGAGTTACGAACCCATTGAAATCAGGCGCAAACGATTTGCAGCATGGGAGTGTGATCCGCTGCAAATATTTGCAGCAATATTCATTGATTTGTGCTCTAATACCGCGCTTACCAAGGGATGGTGTTAAAAGATGCTCACTTAGATGGAGTTATCAAAGTGACCGATCCCTTAATGATCTCCCTTAGGAAAAAATAGAACATGTCTAAGAACAAAAAATTTGATATCCGCCTTACAGAAAAACGCAACGGTTGGTGTGCAGAGATTACTCGTCAAGTAACGTCTCGCAGCACAACAGTATCTAAGCGTGAGTCTGGTTTCGAAACTGAAGCTCTAGCACAAGAGTGGGCAGAGAAAGAGCTAGCATCTTTCATCTCAAACCAAGCTGAACGTAACGAGCGTAAATCAGAGCAGCGTAAAGAGCGTGACGAACTACGTCACACTAAAGAGCTTAAAGCTGAGCAAGCACGTGAAGCACGCGCAAAAGCTCGTGAAGAAGAGCAAGAAGACGCTGAGTAATCCAGTGCACAATTAATTTACAGGTCCCTTAATTTTAAGATAAGGGACAAGTAAAAAAAGCCCCGATATAGCTTTTCTCTTTCTAGTTAAAAGTTTATCGGGGCTTTTTCATTTGTGGCGTATTAGTCTGGATAACGTAACCACTCATGGCTGGTGGCTACGTATCTGATTCACTAATTACCCGAATTCGGTCCTTAGTTGTTTAGCGCTGTCAGCCAATCGTCTTCCGCGACTTCTTCAATGTAACTCTCTACAGACTGTCCCACTTCATCATCATCTTGCTTGAAGTAAGCAATGTGGAATACTGCGTCACCTTCGTTTACCAACGGTAGAGTTTGCTGACCAATCACGATACCGCCTTTAGTGGTGATTACTTGGCCTTCTTGATGACCCAATGGAGAACTGATGTAAGCCAGGGTTTGTCCTGCTTCAACTTGTTCGCCAAGCCTTACCATATTACGCAAAATGCCGTCTGATTCAGCGCGGATCCAACTGGTCGATTTACTCAATACTGGCTCTGGTAACTTCTTACGGTTAGGGCGCAGCATGCCGATTTCTTTCATCACTTGATGCACGCCAAGGTAACCCGCACGAATCGCTAGGTGATCAAAACGCAGCGCTTCACCACCTTCGTAAGTTAATACAGGAATACCCAGTTTTTCCGCTTCGCTGCGCAATGAACCATCACGCAGTGGAGAATCTATGATCACGGGTGTTGCGAACGCTTTTGCGATGCGCAGTGTTTCAGGGTTCGACAGGTTTGCACGGATCTGTGGCAAGTTAGTACGGTGAATCGCACCTGTGTGAAGATCCAAAATGTAATCACAGTGCTTCGCTACGTTCTCAAAGAAGGTGTGAGCGATGCGTGATGTCAGTGATCCTTTTTCACTTCCTGGGAAGCAACGGTTCAGGTCACGACGGTCTGGTAGGTAACGAGACTTATGGATAAAGCCGAACACGTTAACGATAGGCACGACAATCAAGGTTCCTTTCAGTTTCTTTGGATCAATCGCATTGGTCAGCTGTCGTGCAATCTCAACACCGTTTAGTTCATCTCCGTGGATCGCCGCGTTTACCATCAGTGTTGGGCCCGCTTGACGACCATGAATAATTTCAATCGGGATCGAAAGTGGAGAATGCGTGTAAAGCTGAGCCGCTTGCAGTTCAATCTCCATTCTCTGTCCTGGCTGAACAGTATAACCAAGTAATTCGAATGGTTGATTAGGTTTTAGTCTTGCCATTTAGGTTGTTCTCAACATGGTGATAATTCGTTAACACGGAATGTATCAATCGTTGATTTTTAGTACGAATCAATCGCTTTACGGTGACGACAAAACTTTTTTATGGAGGGGTTTCTTAATTGGTTTCTGTTTTTGATTTGGCTAGTTAGAAGGGGTTTATAATTGTGAATTTCCTGACAATACATTGATTTAACGCTGATATTTATTGTTCGGTTGGTTGGTATTATCCATCGCCATTTTTTGGCGGCCAAATTCAAATATCGAGATCAAAATGAAAAAAACAATTTCAAAAGTTGTAGCACTAGCAGTGGTATCTGTTGCTCTATCTGGCTGTGTGGGTAGTAATGCAGTAACCGGTTATCTAATGAAGTTTAACGTGAAGGCTGTTGATAACCGTTATGCTCGTGGTGGTTTGAACATACTACTTGCACCTGCGTATGGTCTAACGGTTGCTGCCGATTACCTAGTATTCAACTCACTAGAGTTCTGGACGGGTAGCAACCCACTAACAGGTGCTCCGCACATCTTTGATACTAAGACTGATACTTACCTTGATATCAACGATCAGCTTGATAAGTCACTGACTGAAGCGCCAGTAGGCCCGATCACGAGTGCCGATATGATTGAGAAAGGTCAAATGCAGCAGATCGACGAAAACACTATCCAAATGGACATCACTTATCAATCTGGTGAGCGTGCGACGTTAATCGGTGTTCGTGAAGGCGAGATGGTGACGTACTTCATCGACGGCGAAGTCGTGGCACAAACTTCAATTGATGAGCTAGAAAGCTACGCGGCTTCACGCGCTTAATTATTTATCTAGTCATAAGTAGCAGTGACAAAGATTAGATACAAAAACAGGTACTCATTGAGTACCTGTTTTATTTTGTTCTCAATAAACGGTGTTTACTGAAAAGTGCTATTTATTGAAGAGCCCATTTATTGGAAACACCATTTACTGAAAAACACTAGCGAATCGATTTATGCTTTTTCTGGGATCGCAGCAAGTAATGCAACCATTTGGTTCCAGAACAGCTCAACTGTGTCGATCTTCACTTTCTCATCAGGAGAGTGTGGGAACTTGATCGTTGGGCCGAAAGAAACCATATCCATGTTCGGGTAAGGTTCTTTGAACAGACCACACTCAAGGCCAGCATGGATAACCATGATGTTTGGCTTGTGACCGTAGATGCCTTCGTACATGTCGCGGAAGATATGCATGATCTCTGAATCTGCGTCTGGCTTCCAACCTGGGTAAGCACCAGAGAACGCGATGTTAGCGCCTGCTAGTTCAGCAACAGAGTGAAGCATACTTTCTACTTGGCTACGACCAGAGTCGATAAGAGAACGGATCAAGCAAAGTACTGTGATTGAATCTTCTTCCGTTGTGATAACACCTACGTTTAGAGACGTTTCAACAACACCTTCAATCTCGTCACTCATACGAATCACGCCGTTTGGACATGCGTTAAGTGCCGCGATAAAGCGAGCTTGGTCTGCTGACGCTAGTGCGCCTATTGCTACAGAAGCTTCTTCATTGAAAGTCACGATGCTGTCTTCTACTTTACCTAGCTCTGTTGAAAGCAGCTCAGTGTAGTAGTTGTATAGCGAAGCTAATTTCTCTTGGTTTGCAGCAGGAACCGCAACCGTTACGAAGCCCTCACGAGGGATCGCATTACGAAGGCTGCCACCTTTGAATTCGACGATGCGAAGGTCTAGCTCTTTTGCGTGACCCGCTAGGAAGCGAGCAAGCAGTTTGTTTGCGTTTGCACGACCGGTGTGGATGTCACAACCAGAGTGACCGCCTTTTAGGCCTTTTAGCGTTAGCTTGCGTGTTACAAAGTCAGCTGGAATCGCATTACGTGCAATTTCAAATGTCATTGCGCCGTCGATACCGCCCGCACAACCCATGTACACTTCGCCTTCTTGCTCTGAGTCAGTATTAAGAAGGATATCGCCTTCTAACCAACCCGCTTCAAGACCGAACGCGCCAGTCATGCCTGCTTCTTCATCTACAGTGAGTAGAACTTCGATAGGGCCATGTTGGATTTCGTTTGAAGCAAGAACGGCTAAGCAAGAAGCCATGCCCATGCCGTTATCAGCACCAAGCGTTGTGCCTTTTGCTGTAACCCATTCGCCATCGATGTATGGCTGGATTGGATCTTTTGCAAAGTCGTGATCAGTGTCTTCGTTCTTTTGTGGAACCATATCGATGTGAGCTTGTAGCACGACACCTTTTTTGTTTTCCATACCCGGCGTTGCTGGCTTTTTGATGAATACGTTGCCCGTTGGGTCGCGACGTACATCTAGGCCTTGCTCTGTTGCCCACGCAATAATGTATTGAGCAAGCTCCTCTTCATGTTTCGAAGGGTGCGGGATTGAACAAATTTTATCGAAAAACTGCCAAATAGGGGCAGGGGACAATTTACTGATCTCAGAATGGAATTCAGACACGGATGACTCCTTTTTTATTTGATAACCATATATTTAGGATTTCTATAGGTAAAAACTTAGAATAAAAATCTAAAATATGGGTCTGTTTTGATGGCAACAGCATACCACTTGAGCGTTTTGACGAGTAGCGGTTATAAACCTCAAATACCTCAAATTTTGAAAGCGATCTTGTCCACCTGATCATAATTAAGAGACTTGATGCTTATAAATGGCGCAGGCAAACGTTTGTTTAATTCCATTCTGTAATTTAATTACAGAAATAAGTTTTCAAAATAACCATAATTGGCCAAAAGTGTGACGCATAGCAAAAAATACTTGTAATCTTTTTTCTTTAGGGTATATTAATAACCAACTTCTGAGATGAAGAGTAAATGCTCAAAGGATGAGTCCGTTTTATCGCCTCCAAGGAACCGAGAAATCAAATTCGTTTTTTATTGATTTATTAAGGTGATAGTTATGAAAGGTTTACCATCTGCAATGTTCTGGATTAACAGCTCTGTTTACACTAGCAACTTTGCATACCCTACAAGCTTTGGTTACTAATACCGTAAGCATGTAACTCGAACAGTTTTGTTCACCCCTATATATTGGAATTCTTTTACAGCCCTTTTGGTTGACAGATTCTACCGCCACTCAGTTTTGAGTGGCGTTTTTTTTGCCTACTACTTTTCCAAACCGCTTTCGCTTGTCACTTTCTTTGCTGTTCTGAGTGGTTGTTTTTTAAACGCCAAAATATCAATTTGCGTCTTATTACTGATCCTGTTGAAAAATACACAACTCTTGTGGGTTTAAATTGAGAATATGATGGCTACATTCTCAATGGAAATAACCGACGGTTGAAAAAATAACCAAGTAATCACATCGCCTTTATTTCATTTAATCTATTGTTTTTAATGGTTATTATTCTTGTTATTCCTCATTTGTAATCGCTTTGTTTCATACGGCATTCTGATAAATATCGATTAGAGCCTTAATTCTATCTGGAATTTGTTATTTGATAACTTTATAATCCACAGCCAATCGTTTACGCAACCGTTTACTTTTTACCCTTATAGGATTCGATAATGTTCGAAAAGCTATTCAAACTCAGTGAAAATGGCACCAATGTGCGCACTGAAATCATCGCAGGTCTAACCACCTTCCTAACAATGGCTTACATCATTTTTGTAAACCCAATGATTCTAGCTGATGCTGGTATGGACCATGGCGCTGTATTTGTAGCAACCTGTTTAGCGGCTGCTATTGGCTGTTTCATCATGGGCTTTGTTGCTAACTACCCAATTGCTCAAGCACCAGGCATGGGCTTGAACGCATTCTTTACCTACGCTGTTGTAATGGGTATGGGTTATACGTGGCAAGTTGCTCTGGCAGCGGTTTTCGTATCAGGCGTGATCTTCATCTTCTTAAGCATCTTTAAGATCCGTGAATGGATTATCAACTCGATCCCTATGTCTCTGCGTGTTGGTATCTCTGCAGGTATCGGTCTTTTCCTAGCGTTTATTGCGCTTAGCAATGCAGGCATCGTTGTTTCTAACCCAGCAACTAAAGTTTCACTGGGCGACATTACCGCGATTGCTCCTATCCTGGGCTCACTTGGTTTCTTCCTAACGATTGCTCTTGTTCACCGTGGCGTGAAAGGTGCAGTAATGATTGCGATTCTAGCTATCACAGCTCTTGGCATTGTTATTGGTGACGTTCAATACGGCGGCATCATGTCTACACCACCAAGCCTTGCACCGACATTCATGCAGCTTGATTTCTCTGCGGTATTTGAAATCGGTATGATTTCAGTGGTATTCGCATTCTTGTTCGTCGATTTGTTCGATACAGCAGGCACTCTGGTTGGTGTTGCAACGAAAGCAAACCTAATCAAAGAAGACGGTAAACTACCTCGTTTGAACAAAGCATTGCTTGCTGACTCTACAGCAACATCTATTGGTGCATTGCTAGGTACATCAAATACTACTTCTTATGTTGAGAGTGTTGCGGGTGTTGCTGAAGGCGGCCGTACCGGTCTAACGGCTGTTGTTGTTGGTATCTTATTCCTATTGGCTCTTTTCTTCTCGCCACTTGCAGGTATGATTCCGGCTTACGCAACATCAGGTGCACTTTTCTATGTAGCAATTCTGATGATGTCTGGCCTAGTTGGCATTGATTGGCGTGATCTTACGGAAGCAGCACCAGTCGTGGTAACATGTCTGCTTATGCCGCTGACGTACTCTATCGCTGAGGGTATCTCACTAGGTTTCATCGCTTACGCTGCAATTAAGCTGCTAAGTGGTAAAGGTCGCGACGTTTCACCTGCTGTGTGGGTAATGTCGGCTATCTTTATTCTTAAATACATTTTCGCTTAATCGTCTAGATTTCTGCTTAATCGCTGAAGAGGCTATGTTTGAAATAGCCTCTAATAACATGACAAAATTATTAGGTTTTATACTATGAGCAACAAATTCGTTATCACTTGGGACAACATGCAGACTTACTGCCGTCAACTTGCTGAAAAGCAAATGCCAGCAGAGCAGTGGAAAGGCATCTGGGCAGTAAGCCGTGGTGGTTTGGTTCCTGGTGCAATCTTGGCTCGTGAGCTAGGTATTCGTCACGTAGATACGATTTGTATTTCTAGCTACGACCACGATCACCAACGTGATATGACTGTAGTTAAAGCACCTGAAGGTGACGGCGAAGGCTTCCTAATCGTTGAAGACTTGGTTGATAGTGGTGACACTGCACGTAAGCTTCGCGAAATGTACCCTAAAGCGAAACTGATCGCTGTATGTGCAAAACCATCTGGCGCTGATTTGCTAGACGAGTACATTGTTGATATCGCTCAAGACACATGGATTGAGCAACCTTGGGATACTAGCCTAAGCTACGTTGAGCCAGTAAATCGCAAGTCAAAATAAGCGTAAACTTAGTTTTTTGAGAAATGACCCTTTATAGGGTCATTTTTTTTTATATTATTAGTGACAACCATTTCTTATTAAGTATCCCAATGTCTGAACCAGAAGAAACGAGCTCGAACCTTTCGGAAACGTTGTTTGTAAAGCACAAGCAGGCGAAAGAGACCTCAATGTTGACACAATACATGCCAAGCTCTGAAGCGTTATTGGATGAGAAGCGTGAACAGCAAAACTCATCATGGTATCGAAACCTAAGACGTCTTCAGTGGGTATGGCAAGGCGTTAATCCAATAGAGCAGGAAGCGGTATTGGCTCGCATCGCGTCATCAGATAACTCTCGTACAATCGATGAGTGGCTTGATACGGTCATGGGTTACCGAAGTGGTAACTGGGCATACGAATGGACCAAGCTGGGTATGCAGCATCAGAATCGTTCTAATGATAAGAGCGGTGAAGAGATGGCTGAAGAGCTATTTTCAGCATCGTTGTGCTTCAGTATTGCGGGTTACCCACACCTCAAGAACGACAACTTAGCGGCTCAGGCTCAAGTGTTGGCCAACGCAGCCTATTCTGAAGCGATCAAGCACACTAAGTTGATCGTCAAACAGATTGATATTCCATACCAAAACAAGAAGATCAAAGCGAACTTGCACCTAACCAAGACAGACAAACCACAACCGGTTGTGATTGTCAGCGCGGGATTAGATAGCTTGCAAACCGATATGTGGCGCCTGTTTAGGGATTACTTAGCACCAAAGAACATTGCCATGTTAACGGTAGACATGCCATCAATAGGGCACAGTGCACATTGGCCGTTAACAGAAGACTCATCTTGTCTTCACCAAGCGGTGCTGAATGAATTGCCTAACATCCCATGGGTCGATCACCACAAAGTCGGCTTGTTTGGTTTCCGCTTCGGTGGCAATGCGATGGTGAGATTATCTTTCCTTGAGCAACATAAGATTAAAGCGTGTATCTCTTTAGGCGCGCCAATTCACGACATCTTTGTTCATGCCGACAAACTGAAACAGATGCCTAAGATGCATCTAGATGTGTTGGCTTCGCGCCTTGGTAAAGGGGCGGTCGATATCAATAGCCTTTCTGGGCAGCTGATGGCGTGGTCACTCAAGGTACAAGGTTTGCTGTCAAACAGTAAAACCAGTGTTCCTATCTTGGCATTGGCTCTGGAAGGCGACCCGGTTTCACCGCCAATGGATAATCAACTGGTTGCTATTTACAGTGATTACGGAAAAGCGAAGAAAATCAAAGCTAAGTCAATTACACAAGGTTATGAGCAATCCCTCGAATTGGCGATAAAGTGGCTTGAGGATGAATTATTTAGATGACATTTCTCCTAAATTAGTTAAGCATGAAAAGTGTACAAACTAAGTACCTGATACTCAGGGGTAATTTATAAAATCCAAATGCGTAGTTTCTACGTATAACAGTCTGAGTAACGTCATTCTTAACATTGAAAATGGAGATTCAATATGTCAGAAGTGACACAACAACCTACGCATTACCGCTTGTTGAATGTTTTAAAGGCGATCGGGCCTTACTTAAGGGAACCGCAATCAGAAGAAGGCCACTATATCTTTGATTGCTTGTCTGTATGTGTGAACGATAAAAAATCACCAGAAGAACGCGAGTTCTGGGGCTGGTGGCTGGAATTGGATAAGTCGGAAGAGGGATATTCGGCGAAGTACAATATCGGCAAGTACAACATCGATGGTAACTGGGATTCTTTGCCGTTACCTAAAAAGGCGGTCGCTGAGGTCTCTCGAACTCAAGAAGCCTTCCACAAAAAACTGGTTGATGAACTTCAAAGTAAGTTTGAAATCAGTATCCAATTAGACGAAGAGTCTGTCGAATTCGTCTAATTTTAAAGGTTACTCTTCTATATAAAGCAAAAAGGTGCGATTTCGCACCTTTTCTGCTTGTGAATTCCCCTTTTGATTGCTAAAACATCACCTCTTATTTGTTTTATCCATAAAAGACTTCATGACAACAAATCATCAAAGCGGGACAACAACACAGCGTAAAACTGTCGTTGTTAAACTGGGTACCAGTGTCTTAACTGGTGGAACATTGGCATTAGACCGCGCTCATATGGTTGAGCTGGTTCGTCAATGTGCTGAATTAAAAAAACAAGGCCATTCTGTGGTTATGGTTTCGTCTGGCGCAATTGCAGCAGGACGTGAGCACCTTGGTTACCCCGCACTTCCCAACTCAATGGCGAGCAAACAGTTGCTTGCGGCAGTTGGGCAAAGCCAGTTGATTCAAGTTTGGGAGTCTTTGTTTGCTATTTATGGCCTTAAGATTGGCCAGATGCTACTGACTCGTGCTGATCTCGATGATCGCGAGCGTTTTCTTAATGCACGTGACACGATCAACGCACTGGTTGAGCACGATATTATTCCGGTAGTAAACGAAAACGACGCAGTAGCCACCAACGAAATTAAAGTGGGCGACAATGATAACTTGTCGGCCTTAGTGGGTATTTTGTGCGGTGCTGATAAGCTTTTGCTACTAACAGACCAAAAAGGCCTGTTTACGGCTGACCCTCGTAAAGACCCAAATGCTGAGCTCATCAAAGAAGTGAAAACCATTGATGACACACTGCGCAAGATCGCAGGCGGCAGCGGTACGACATTAGGTACCGGCGGCATGGCGACAAAACTGCAGGCGGCTGATATTGCTCGTCGCGCAGGCATCGAAGTGATTATTGCGGCGGGCAGTGCTGAAAATGTGGTGTTTGACTCACTGAGTGACAACCCACAAGGCACACGTTTCTTGCCTTTAGCCGAAGCACTTGAAAACCGTAAACGCTGGATTTTAGCGGGCCCTGCTTCAGCAGGTGACATCGTGGTCGACGACGGTGCAGTAAACGCAGTCAACACCAAAGGCAGCAGCTTGTTGGCGAAAGGGGTTGTTCGAGTTAAAGGCGAATTTTCTCGTGGTGAAGTTACCCAAGTCACAGACAGCAAAGGCAAAGTAATTGCGCGTGGTATCGCCAGTTACTCCAGCCAAGACCTAGCAAAAATTGCAGGCAAGCACAGTAAAGATATTGGCGACATTCTTGGATACGATTATGGGTCAGAAGTCATTCACCGTGACGACCTAGTTGTGATTCAAGAGTAGCTCGTGATGATAAGGCAATTCGCCTTTTTGCATCCAAAGACAGACAGAATTTAGGGAGAGTTAAACGTGGATTTAACTAACATGGGTATCGCAGCAAAAGACGCTGCTTTCCACCTAGCGACCGCATCTACGGCGCAAAAGAATAAAGCATTGGCGATCATCGCTGATGAGCTAGAAGCAAACGCAGCAATGATTTTAGAAGCGAACGCGAAAGATATCGAATTAGGTCGCGAAGCGGGTTTAACCGACGCACTGCTTGATCGTTTACTTCTTAATGAAGAGCGCTTAACCGGTATCGCTAATGATGTGCGTAACGTGATCAGCCTGCACGACCCTGTAGGCAGCGAAATCGACAGTAAGGTACTGGAAAACGGTATGTCACTGTCTCGCCGCCGTGTGCCACTTGGTGTGGTGGGTGTCATCTACGAAGCGCGTCCGAACGTAACCATCGATATTGCCGCTCTGTGTCTGAAGACAGGTAACGCAAGCATTCTACGTGGTGGTAAAGAGACGTTCTTCTCGAACATGGAACTGGTTAAGGTTATCCAGTCTGCATTAGAGAAAGCAGAGCTTCCAGCCGCTTCTGTTCAGTACATCGAGAAGCCTGATCGTGAACTCGTTTCTCAACTGCTTAAACTGGACGACTACGTGGATATGATCATTCCTCGTGGCGGCGCTGGCTTGCACAAGATGTGTAAAGAGAACAGCACCATTCCAGTTATCATCGGCGGCTTTGGTATCAGCCATATCTTCGTTGATGAAAGCGCTGATCTTGAGAAATCTGTCGATGTGGTTGAAAACTCAAAAGTTCAACGTCCATCGGCGTGTAACTCGTTAGATACACTGCTAGTGCATCAAGCGGTTGCTGAAGCTTTCCTAACTAAGCTGAAACAGCGTTTAGCCGGCAAGGTAACCTTAGTTGCTGATACCAGTGCAAAATCGCTGCTAGCGGGTTTCGAAGACCAACGTGATGCGGTTGAAGGCGACTTTGACACTGAATGGCTAAGCTACACGCTCGGCGTGAAAGTGGTAGCGGATGTGACAGAAGCGATTGACCACATGCGTGTACACAACGCGAGTCACTCAGATGCGATCATGACTAACAGCCTAGAGAGCTCAGAGCGTTTCATTAACTCTGTTGGTTCTGCAGCGGTTTATGTGAATGCATCAACACGTTTCACTGATGGCGCACAGTTTGGTTTAGGCGCTGAAGTAGCCGTGTCTACTCAGAAATTGCATGCTCGCGGCCCAATGGGCTTAGAAGAGCTGACAAGCTACAAATGGGTAGGTAAAGCGAACTATTTAGTCCGCGGTTAACGCTGGTCGTTAATTTTACTCCTCAGCTCATTTTTGAAATGGCGATCGAGTAGCAATAATCAATGAATCACCACACAAAAGGGCCTTAATTGGCCCTTTTTCTTTCCTAACGTTTGGCAATTCCGTTACACTGATATTCAATTATTTGGAGGTGATATGCATTGTCCTTTTTGTTCAGAGAACGACACTAAAGTAATCGATTCAAGACTGGTAGCCGATGGCCATCAGGTTCGTCGTCGCCGTCAATGCCTTGCATGTAGTGAACGTTTTACTACGTTCGAATCGGCAGAACTTGTGATGCCTAAGGTCATAAAGTCGAATGGAAACCGCGAACCATTTAATGAAGATAAAATGGTGGGTGGTGTACAGCGCGCCCTAGAAAAACGCCCAGTGAGTGCTGATGCGATTGAACTTGCGATCAGTACGATTAAGTCACAACTCCGTGCAACTGGTGAGCGTGAAGTACCAAGCGAGATGATTGGTAATCTTGTGATGGGCCAATTGAAAGAATTGGATAAAGTGGCGTACATCCGTTTTGCCTCTGTTTACCGCAGCTTTGAAGACATTCGAGAGTTTGGCGAAGAAATCGCTAAATTAGAGGATTAACTCCTCAATCATGTCAAACTTTACTCCCCTAGATTTTCAAATGATGTCGCGTGCTATTCAATTAGCGAAACGCGGCATTTACACCACTGCGCCAAACCCGAATGTGGGTTGTGTAATTGTACAAACTGATGGTCAGATCGTTGGCGAAGGTTTTCATGCCAAAGCCGGTGAGCCTCATGCTGAAGTATATGCCATGCGAATGGCGGGCGATAAGGCAAAAGGTGCGACGGCTTATGTCACGCTAGAGCCTTGTTCTCATTACGGTCGAACGCCACCTTGTGCAGAAGGTTTGATTAAGGCTCAAGTTTCAAAAGTGATTTGCGCGATGCAGGACCCAAACCCAAAAGTCGCAGGTCGTGGTATTAAAATGCTACGCGATGCGGGTATTGAGGTTGAAATCGGTTTGCTAGAGCAAGACGCTCTCGACTTGAACCCTGCATTTATCAAGCGTATGCAAACTGGCATGCCATTCGTTCAGTTAAAGATGGCGGCTAGCCTTGATGGCCAAACAGCATTGAATAATGGTCAAAGCCAGTGGATCACGTCGCCAGAAGCGCGTCGTGATGTTCAGAACTACCGAGCAAAATCAGGCGCTGTGTTATCAACTAGCCAGACGGTGATTGAAGACAACGCGTCGTTGAATGTTCGTTGGGCAGAGTTGCCAAGCAGTATCAAAGATCATTACGCTGAAGACGAGCTGCGTCAGCCGATTCGCGTGATTCTTGATCGTCAAAACCAACTGCGTCCTGAACTCAAGTTATTCCAGACTCCAACATCCGTGTTGAGAGTTGCCGAAGCGTCTGCTGATATTGAAGTCGCAACCACAGATGCAGGTCAGCTCGATTTGCACGATCTGATGCGTCAATTACCTGCGAATCATATCGACCATATTTGGGTCGAAGCGGGCGCTACATTGGCAAAAAGCTTGATTGAAGAACAGCTGGTGGATGAGCTAATCCTCTATTTAGCACCTAAACTTATGGGCAGTGACGGACGAGGTTTGATGGGCGCATTAGGGCTCACTTCAATGTCTGACGTTATTGACCTAGAAATTAGAGATGTTCGACAGGTTGGTGTGGATATTCGTATCGTGGCGAAACCAATAGTCGCGAAACCGACAGTAACGAAACCACAGTAGAAATAGTTACTCCAACTGCATACGTGTCGTTGACAACAAAAAGAGTTTTAAAATGTTTACAGGAATTGTAGAAGCCGTAGGTACATTGAGTGCAATTACTCCCCGCGGAGAAGACATCACCGTAACGGTTAACGTTGGTAAGCTTGATATGGCTGACGTTCAGTTAGGCGACAGTATCGCTACCAATGGTGTGTGTTTGACTGTGGTTGAATTTAACGACCACAGCTACAGTGCAGACCTTTCGCTTGAGACCCTGAAAAAAACGGGTTTTGTCGATTACCAAGCGGGCGATAAAGTTAACCTTGAGAAAGCAATGTTACCAACCACGCGTTTCGGTGGGCACATCGTGTCTGGTCACGTTGATGGCGTGGGTGAGATTGTTGAACGTAACCAAGTCGGTCGTGCGATTGAGTTCTGGGTAGAAATGCCAGCAGAAATCTCAAAATACGTGGCTCAAAAAGGTTCAGTAACGGTCGATGGTATCAGCCTGACTGTGAACGATTTACGCAAGAACGCATTCAAGCTGACTATCGTTCCTCACACTTCTTCAGAAACCACCATCGACCAATTCAATGTCGGTCGTAAAGTGAATCTAGAAGTCGATGTATTAGCGCGTTACATGGAGCGTTTACTGCAAGGTCAGCAACAAGAGTCTGAGCCTGAATCTCGATTAACGATGGAATTCTTACAGCAGAATGGTTTTGCCTAACCGTTGATACAAAGTGCGTTAAGCGAGACTTTGTAAAGCGAAGCAATATCATCAGGTTTAAATAGTGTCGGTTCTAGGAATCAGAACCATTTCAAAGGATATAGAACAATGCCAATTAGTACTCCTCAAGAAATTATTGAAGACATTCGCCTAGGAAAAATGGTTATCCTGATGGATGATGAAGATCGCGAAAATGAAGGCGATCTGATCATGGCAGCAGAACATGTGACGCCAGAAGCGATTAACTTCATGGCGATGTATGGCCGTGGCTTAATCTGTCTGACGCTAACCAAAGAGCGTTCAAGCCGTATGGGTCTAGCTCCTATGGTTCAAGACAACAATGCACAGTACACCACCAACTTTACGGTTTCGATTGAAGCGGCTGAGGGTGTAACGACGGGTATATCTGCATCAGACCGTGCAGTGACGGTTCAAGCGGCAGTGGCGAAAGATGCGAAAGCGGCTGATCTTGTTCAACCTGGTCATATTTTCCCACTGACAGCGCAAGATGGCGGTGTTCTGACTCGCGCAGGACACACAGAAGCAGGTTGTGATTTAGCACGCCTAGCAGGCTGTGAGCCAGCATCTGTTATCGTTGAGATCCTAAACGACGACGGCACTATGGCTCGTCGTCCTGATCTTGAAGTGTTTGCTGAAAAACACGACATCAAGCTAGGCACCATTGCAGACTTGATTGAATACCGCAACAACACAGAAACAACGATTGAACGTGTAGCACAATGCCATTTACCAACTGAATTTGGTGATTTCGAGCTGGTGACTTACCGCGATACGATTGATAACCAGATCCACTACGCGATGCAAAAAGGCGACCTAACTGAAGGTGCTCCTTTAGTACGTGTTCACCTGCATGACACGTTCACCGATCTGCTTCATTCAGACCGCGGTACTGAGCGTAGCTGGTCGCTAGATAAAGCGATGAAGCGCATTGGCGACGAAGGCGGTGTGTTGGTTATTCTTGGCAACGAAGAGTCGTCTGATTCTTTGATTCACAAAGTGAAGACATTCGAAGCGCAAGACAAGAACGAACAGCCAACTATGGCGAAGAAGCAGGGTACCTCGCGTCGTGTTGGTGTCGGTTCTCAGATTCTTCAAGATCTAGGTGTGCACGATATGCGTCTGCTTTCTTCAAGCACTAAGCGTTACCACGCATTGGGTGGTTTTGGCCTTAACGTTGTTGAGTACGTTTGCGAATAAATCATACGTCAGCGAGCAGACGTTTCTCCGTTTGTAGCAACATAATTTACCGATGATTTCAGTGGCTCTTTTGGTGATAAATCTTGCCAAAAGAGCAAAGTAGCCAAGTCCGACTCAAAACGTGTTCAACACACAAACTTGGTTACTCGCTGTTCCTATATGCTTGGGATCAGCGCTGCATTATCATCTTTACATTGCCGGTGTCTGTTCTTCTAAATTACCATTAGATATTGCTCACAGTTTTGTGCTAGAATCCGGCGATTCTCACTTGATGAAAATAGTTAAAGGAAGGCTTATGAAAGTGATCGAGGGTGGCTTCCCAGCGCCAAATGCAAAAATTGCTATCGTTATTGCTCGTTTCAACAGTTTTATTAACGAAAGTTTACTTTCTGGTGCAATCGATACTTTAAAGCGTCATGGACAAGTAAGCGAAGACAACATCACTGTTGTTCGTTGCCCTGGTGCAGTAGAACTTCCACTTGTAGCGCAGCGCGTTGCAAAAACAGGTAAGTTCGATGCGATTGTATCTCTTGGTACAGTAATTCGTGGCGGTACACCTCACTTTGACTATGTTTGTAGTGAATGTAATAAAGGTTTGGCACAAGTGTCTCTGGAATATTCTCTTCCAGTAGCGTTTGGTGTTCTTACTGTTGATACGATCGATCAAGCTATTGAACGCGCAGGAACCAAGGCTGGTAATAAGGGTGCAGAAGCAGCACTTAGCGCACTTGAGATGATCAACGTTCTTTCTGAAATCGATTCCTAATGGGGGCCAGTGTGAAACCAGCCGCACGTCGTAACGCACGTCAATTTGCTCTACAAGCAATTTATTCTTGGCAAATTACTAAAGAAAATATTGCTACCGTTGAAGAACAGTTCTTATCTGGTGGTAAGTATGATGAAGAAGAGCATCATGCTGCAGAGCCTGCTCTTGCTATGCCAGAAACAGACGTTGCATACTTCCGCGACCTACTAACTGGTGTTGCTCTTAGCCACATGGAACTTGATAGCAAGCTTCGTCCATTCGTATCTCGCCCTATGCAAGATCTGGATCTGATGGAACTAGCGCTTCTACGTTTAGCTATGTACGAGATGACTCGTCGCGAAGATGTACCATACAAAGTGGTTATCAACGAAGCTATCGAGCTTGCAAAAGTATTTGCAGCAGAAGACAGCCATAAGTTTGTTAACGGTGTGCTTGATAAAGCTGCACCGCACGTTCGTAAGAAATAAGACGTTCGTATATTGAATCTAAAGGTCAGCTTTCATGCTGGCCTTTTTTGTAACTAAATTTCTGTAATATCCATGATTACGGCGATTTTTATGAGACTAAAGATAGGGCATGTGATGTCTGGCGAATTTAACCTGATTGAAAAATATTTTGTAAATCGACAACCACAACGTAAAGACGTTCTTCTAGCTGCTGGCGATGATTGTGCTTTGGTCAAAGCGCCGGGCAATGTTGAGATAGCGATCAGCACGGACACCTTAGTGGCTGGTACCCATTTCTTAGCTGAGGCGAATCCGGCTTGGGTGGCACACAAGGCGTTGGCTTCCAATATCAGTGACCTTGCGGCAATGGGCGCGACGCCTGCTTGGGTGTCATTTGCTTTAACCATGCCTGAAGTGGATGAAGCATGGCTTGCTCCTTTCTGTGACTCCTTTTTTAAACTCGCAGACTACTTTGGTATTCAGTTAATTGGTGGTGACACCACCAAAGGCCCACTAAGCCTGACACTGACTGTACAGGGCTTTGTTCCTGAAGGACGAGCGCTGCGTAGAGATGGCGCGAAAGTGGGTGACTGGATTTACGTAACAGGTAACCTAGGTGACAGTAAAGCTGGCCTAGAGGTACTACTGAACCCTGAGCAGAACAGAGCGAAGCCCTATGCTGCTGAGCTAGAAGAGAGACATTATGTGAGCGCTCCACGAGTGTTAGCGGGTCAGGCGCTTGTGAACCTTGCTTCATCGGCGATTGATATCTCTGATGGCGTTATTGCTGATTTAAAACATATCCTTAAGCGTTCTCAAGTTGGCGCGAGTATTGATGTAAGCACGCTGCCAATCTCTGCAGAATTACGTCAGTTCGTTCCTGATATCACTTCAGCTCAGCAATATGCGCTGACCAGTGGTGAAGAGTACGAACTGTGCTTTACTGTACCAGAAGAGAATAAAGGGTCGTTGGAAAGTGCTTTGTCACACACTGGTACAAAAGTCACCTGCATTGGCCAGATAAGACCTGTAGAATATTTTGAATTACACAATAATGGTGAACCACTAAGCTGGAACTTAACTGGTTACGATCACTTTAAGGTTAATTGATGACAAACCCACTTTCTCTTATTTCTCTTAAAAACCCTTGGCATTTCTTAGCAACGGGTTTTGGCAGTGGCTTATCGCCTATTATTCCCGGCACTATGGGCACGCTCGCGTCTATTCCGTTGTACCTATTGTTGGTTCAGTTACCGTTTCCTGCGTACGTTGCAGTGGTGGTGGTAAGCTGCATTATTGGTATTAAGATCTGCCAAGTAACGTCTGATGATATGGGCGTGCATGACCACGGTTCTATCGTTTGGGATGAGTTTGCGGGCTTTTGGATCACCATGAGCTTAGTGCCTATGTTGAATATCCCTGCTGATGACTGGAAATGGCTTCTGACTGGTTTTGTGCTTTTCCGCTTCTTTGACATGGTAAAACCATGGCCGATTGGTTGGCTAGATGCGCGAATTCACGGCGGCTTGGGTATCATGATTGACGATATTGTAGCGGGTATTATGGCGGCTATTTCGTTGTATGCCGTGGCACATTTCGCTGGTTGGTTAGTGTGAGTTAACTGAAGGGCTAAGGTTTCGCAGTTGATACACCAAACTAACTAATTGATACTAAAAAGGTTGACCCTAGGGCCAACCTTTTTTGTTTTATCGCTTATGCCGTTTGCTTGTGAAAGCTATTTAGCAAGGTAGTCAGAGATAGACTTCTCAATGCCTTTCGCGTCCAAGCCAAGCTCTTCGTGCAGTTCGCCTTGCGTACCTTGAGCAATGAACTTGTCTGGTAGGCCAAGGTTCAATACTGGCATCGGCAGTTTCTCTTGCATCAAGAATTCAATCACACCTGCGCCCGCACCACCTGCAATCGCATTCTCTTCGATAGTTACTAGAACATCGTGGTCAGCAGCAAGTTGTTTGATCAGAGCTTCATCGAGTGGTTTCACAAAGCGCATATCTGCAACTGTCGCATCGATGGCGTCAGCGGCTTGAAGTGCACTCTCAAGGAAAGTACCGAAGCTTAAGACAGCGACTCTCGAGCCATCTTTTGCTTTTTCGCTTTCGCGAACGATACGACCTTTACCAATCTCAAGCGCGGTAAATTCACTTTGTATCTCAGTACCCATACCATTACCGCGAGGGTAACGTACTGCACTAGGACCTGTGTGCTGGTGGCCTGTGTAAAGCATTTGGCGACATTCGTTCTCGTCGCTTGGCGCCATGATCACCATGTTTGGAATACAACGCATAAAGCTTAAGTCGAACGCACCTTGGTGTGTTTGACCATCTGCGCCGACAAGGCCTGCACGGTCGATAGCGAACATGACCGGTAAGTCCATGATAGCCACATCGTGGATCAGTTGATCGTAACCACGTTGTAGGAACGTCGAGTAGATAGCGACAATCGGCTTGTCACCTGCAATCGCCATACCCGTTGCTAGCGTCACAGCATGCTGCTCAGCAATCGCTACGTCGAAGTATTGTTCTGGGTACTCTTTCGAGAAACGCACCATGCCAGAGCCTTCACGCATTGCAGGCGTAATCGCCATCAGCTTAGGATCTTGCGCGGCCATATCACACAGGAAGTCACCAAAAATCTTAGAGAAAGTTGGTTTAGAGCTAGTGCTCTTAGGCAGACTTGAGTGTGCTGGATCGAATTTCGGTACGCCGTGGTAACCGATTGGATCTTTCTCAGCTGGCTCGTAGCCTTTGCCTTTCTTAGTCATGATATGCAGGAACTGAGGGCCTTTTAGGTCTCTCATGTTCTTAAGCGTTTTAATCAGCTCATTGACATCGTGACCATCAATTGGGCCAATGTAGTTAAAGCCTAACTCTTCGAACATGGTGCCAGGGACAACCATGCCTTTTAGATGTTCTTCTGTACGACGAACCAGCTCTTTAATCGGCGGAACGCCTGATAGCACTTTCTTGCCACCCTCACGAATTGACGTGTAAAGACTGCCAGAAAGAACTTGAGCTAGGTGGTTGTTTAGCGCACCTACGTTTTCAGAGATCGACATCTCGTTATCGTTCAGGATAACCAGCATGTCATTGTGAATATCGCCCGCGTGGTTCATGGCTTCAAATGCCATACCCGCAGTAATCGCGCCATCACCAATCACACTCACGACTTTACGGTTCTTGCCTTCTTTCTTCGCACTGATAGCCATACCAAGTGCAGCACTGATCGACGTTGAAGAGTGACCAACAGAAAGAGTGTCGTATTCGCTCTCTTGACGCCATGGGAATGGGTGCAGTCCATCTTTTTGACGGATAGTCGACAAGCGGTCGCGACGACCAGTAAGAATTTTATGCGGGTATGCTTGGTGGCCAACATCCCAAACCAACTGGTCAAAAGGCGTGTTGTACACATAGTGCAGAGCAACTGTCAGCTCCACTGTACCTAAGCCTGACGCTAAGTGACCACTTGACTGGCTCACTGAGTTAAGAAGATAGGTACGTAATTCATCACAAAGCTGTGTCAGCGTCTCTTTTGGAAGTAGACGCAAATCCTCTGGCTTATCAGCCAAAGCAAGAGTTGGGTACTTTGATATATCAAGAGTCATAGGTAATGCGCGCTTATTGTCTTAGTTCTTGCGCTCGATGACGTATCGGGCGAACTCTTCGAGTGACTGGGTATTGTATGGGATTGCAGCCAAAGCTTGAAGCGCTTCCTGTAGCAGAGTTTGCGCTTTTTCTTGAGCGCCCTCTAAACCTAACAAAGAAGGGTAGGTGCTTTTGTTCAATTCTTGGTCAGAACCCTGTGGTTTACCCAAAGTTTCAGTATCGCCAGTGATATCTAAAATATCATCTTGAACCTGGAATGCTAATCCAATGGCATCGGCGTACTTGTCTAATTGAGGCATCACTTCAAACGCTTTTTCACCAGCAGCAAGCGCACCTAAACGAATCGCACATTTCATTAGCGCGCCCGTTTTATTGCGGTGAACTTCTTCTAACTCTTCTAGCGTGACAGAGCGGTTTTCAGCTTCAATATCAAGTGCTTGTCCAATGCACATACCTTGTGCACCAGAGGCTTCAGCTAGGCGTTGAATCATTCGAACGCGATTGCTTTCACCGTCAGCACTTAATGTACCTTCCGCAAGTATAGTAAACGCGAGAGTTTGTAGTGCATCGCCAGTTAAAATTGCCGTTGCTTCATCGTATTTGATGTGACAAGTCTGATGGCCACGACGCAGTTCATCGTCGTCCATTGCTGGAAGGTCGTCGTGAATCAGAGAATAGGCATGAATACATTCGATTGCAGATGCTGGAGTGTCGAGTTCTTCATCGGTGCAGCCGAGCATTTCCCCTGTAATGTAGACAAGAAATGGACGCGCGCGTTTACCGCCTAAAACTAACCCATAACGCATCGCGTTGATCAGGTTCTGATTTTGGTGTGGCAGGCGATCAAGCCAAAGGTTCAGTTGCTCGTTATTACGTGCTTGATAAGACAATAAAGTCTCGATCATAGGGGATCTCATACAGTTCGTTATTCTGGTTGTGGGTTAAAGTCACTAAGCTCTGCGTTTTCATCATTTTGCAGTAGGATGCTAACACGCTGTTCAGCATCGTTTAGTTTGCTTTGACCGGCACGAGCGAGGGAGATGCCTCGTTCGAACTTTTTCAGCGCATCATCTAAAGCTAGATCACCATTTTCTAGTTGATCAACCAAGCCATCAAGCTCTTCGATTGCTGCTTCAAAGCTCATATTTTCAGGTTTCTTAGTAGCCATAATAAATCTGCGTTTGGAAAGATGAACGAACGTTACCCTAGGCCGCTGAGATGGTCAAATGTAACCAAGAAATTTTGCTAGAAAGTTCGTTTTTAAGGGGCTTGAACGCACTTTGCTTGAATAACCTTAGCTTTATCGAGTTTATGCACTATGTATAAAAGCAAAGTAAGCCAATAGTTGGGATTCAAAAACGAAAAGTGTGATACTTAGGCCAAGAATTTACTAAAAGATCTTATAGTCTTGCCGATACAAAGATTATCGTCGACATAGAGCTACAAAAAAGCATGAGGAGTGCTCAGTGGATTTAGCAACCCTAATAGGTTTGATTGGTGGATTTGCCTTTGTAATTATGGCAATGATCCTAGGTGGAAGCCTCGGGATGTTCTATGACACGACATCCATTTTGATCGTAGTTGGTGGTTCAACTTTTGTTGTTCTAATGAAGTTCACCATGGGACAGTTCTTTGGCGCGACTAAAATTGCAGGCAAAGCTTTTATGTTTAAAGCGGATGAGCCTGAAGATCTTATTGCGAAAGTTGTAGAGATGGCTGATGCCGCTCGTAAAGGTGGTTTCTTAGCACTGGAAGAGATGGAAATTAACAACAGTTTCATGCAAAAGGGCATCGACCTATTGGTAGATGGCCATGACGGTGATGTGGTACGCGCTGCACTGCAAAAAGACATCGCATTAACCACAGAACGTCACGAGCAGGGCGCGAAAGTGTTCTCTGCATTCGGTGATGTTGCCCCTGCGATGGGCATGATTGGTACCTTGGTTGGTTTGGTTGCGATGCTTTCAAACATGGATGATCCAAAAGCGATCGGTCCTGCGATGGCGGTAGCACTTTTGACTACCCTGTACGGTGCGATTCTTTCGAACATGGTGTTCTTCCCAATTGCCGACAAGCTTGCGCTGCGTCGTGACCAAGAGACACTCAATCGTCGTTTGGTTATGGATGGCGTACTCGCGATTCAAGATGGTCAGAACCCACGAGTAATCGATGGTTACCTGAAGAGCTACCTAAACGAAGGTAAGCGTACGATTGATGGTGAACCTGCGTAAGAGGAGTTGAAGATGGATGAAGAAAATCCATGTAAATGTCCTCCTCCGGGGTTGCCTCAATGGATGGGGACATTTGCTGACTTGATGTCACTGCTGATGTGTTTCTTCGTACTGCTGCTCTCGTTTTCTGAGATGGACGTATTGAAGTTCAAGCAGATTGCCGGTTCGATGAAGTTTGCATTCGGTGTCCAAAACCGCTTGGAGGTGAAAGACATTCCTAAAGGCACCAGCATCATTGCACAAGAGTTCCGCCCTGGTCGCCCAGAGCCGACACCGATTGATGTGATCATGCAGCAGACGATTGATATTACGCAGCAAACGCTTGAATTTCATGAAGGTGAATCTGAGCGTGCTGGCGGTACCATGCGTGACCAAGGCAAGATGACCGGAGGCAAGTCGCCAGAGGTTTCGACTCACGACAATCAAAACTCTGAGTCAGACCAACAGCAACAACAAGCCGAGGCTCAATCGCAAGAGATGGAAACCTTGATGGAAAGCATCAAGAAGGCGTTGGAACGAGAGATCGACCAAGGCGCGATTGAAGTTGAAAATCTTGGCCAGCAAATAGTGATTCGAATTCGTGAAAAAGGCGCATTTCCATCGGGTTCTGCTTTCCTACAGCCTAAGTTCCGACCTTTGGTGAGACAGGTCGCTGAGTTGGTGAAAGATGTTCCGGGTATCGTTCGAATCTCAGGGCACACCGATAATCAACGTCTTGATTCCGAGCTTTATCGCTCTAATTGGGACTTGTCATCACAGCGAGCAGTGTCTGTTGCTCAAGAGATGGAAAAGGTGCGTGGTTTCTCTCATCAACGCTTGAGAGTACGCGGCATGGCGGATACAGAGCCAGTCGAGCCGAACGATACTGAATGGCAACGTAGCCTCAACCGCCGCGTTGAAATCAGTATCATGCAGGGCGAGCCGCTTTACAGTGACGAAGTACCTGTTATTAATGAATAGCCTATACGTGCTCACGCGGTAGCATGCAGATAGCATCGAATGCCCAACCTTATAATGAGGTTGGGCTTTTTGTTTGCTGGTCTTCAATGGTTCTTTGCGGTATTTATGTCGTTTCGAAACCTGCTACTGTTAATAACAAGCGGTTTAATGATGGTGTTACAGCAAGCACTCTTTTCCTTGCTTCACTTTCTCATGTATAATTCGCGCCCTTAGATTTAGATATGATCTATTCTTGCTTCAAGTGCTGTGTAAATTCTCTAATTTACTTGGCGATGAGCGTTTTCAAAATTTTGAACATTAATGTTGTGAAAGTACTATGAAATTTATTGTTAAGCCCCATCCGGAAATTTTTGTAAAAAGTGAATCGGTGCGTAAGCGCTTCACAAGGATTCTAGAGTGCAACATTCGTAACGTTATTCAACGTCGCTGTGAAAGTGTTGCGGTATTCAACCGTCGCGATCATATCGAAGTGACGTCTGAGAGTGACCAGTACTACGCTGAAGTGTTAGAGGCTCTGACTCACACTCCAGGTATTCACCACTCTCTTGAAGTTCAACAGTCTGAGTTCAAAGACTTGCACGATATTTACGAGCAAGTACTAGAACGCAGCCGTGCTGACATTGAAGGCAAGACTTTCTCTGTTCGTGCTAAGCGTCGTGGTAAGCATGACTTTACCTCTATTGAACTTGAACGCTACGTAGGCGGCGGTCTAAACCAAGCGGTTGAGTCAGCGAAAGTTCGACTTAAGAACCCTGATGTAACCGTTAAGGTTGAAGTGGCTAACGATAAGCTAAACCAAGTTCTAGCTCGTCACAAAGGCCTAGGTGGTTTCCCTCTTGGTACTCAAGAAGATCTACTAAGCTTGATCTCTGGCGGCTTTGACTCTGGTGTTTCAAGCTACCTGCACATCAAACGTGGCTCTAAGGTTCACTACTGTTTCTTCAACCTTGGTGGTCCAGCGCACGAGATTGGCGTTAAGCAAGTAGCTCACTACCTATGGAATAAATACGGCTCATCTGCAAAGGTGAAGTTCATTTCTGTGGACTTTGAACCTGTGGTTGCTGAAATCCTTGAGAACGTAGAAGACGGCCAAATGGGCGTTGTTCTTAAGCGTATGTTCATGCGTGCTGGTGGTATGGTTGCAGAGCGCTTCGGTATTGAAGCTCTAGTAACGGGTGAAGCACTTGGTCAGGTTTCTAGCCAAACGCTCACTAACCTTCGCCACATCGACAACGTGACTGATACTTTGATTCTTCGTCCGCTTATCAACTGGGACAAAGAAGACATCATCGACCTTTCTCGTATCATCGGTACTGAAGACTTCGCTAAAGTAATGCCTGAGTACTGTGGTGTTATCTCTAAGAAGCCAACAGTGAAAGCGAAGAAAGGTAAACTGGAAGCAGAAGAAGCTAAGTTTAACTTTGAAGTGCTGGATCAAGTGATCGAGAACGCTCGTGTTATGGATATCCGTGACATCGAGAAAGAGAGCCAAGAGCAAGCGCCTGAAGTTGAACAAGTTCAAGCTGTTGCTGAGCACGCTATCGTTCTTGATATCCGTAGCCCAGAAGAAGAAGACGAAAGCCCACTAGAGATCGAGGGTGTTGAAATTAAACACATCCCATTCTTCAAGCTTTCGACTCAGTTTGGCGACCTAGACCAAGCGAAAGAGTACTTGCTGTACTGTGACCGTGGTGTAATGAGCCGTCTACAGGCACTTTACCTACAAGAGCAAGGCTTCCATAACGTTAAGGTTTACCGCCCATAGTGGTGTATTGACCAACCGTTAATCATTTTGCAAAGCCGCTTACTGAAAAGTAAGCGGCTTTTTTATTTTCTATTGTGAATGATTTACAGTAGTCAGACAGAGGCGTGAGTTTGGGCGTGCTATCGTCATGCTCAGCTTTGAAATTTTTGATTGATAGAAAAAGTAAGCTCTAAACGGGCTTATAAGTACCGAAGAAGTGTGAGTATCTTGAAGTATTCTGTTACTTTTTAGTGCAACTCAATGGTGCTATTTGTATGTGTTCAGTTGATTATTTGAGTGGGTGTCTGATTCTGTGATTAGCGATGAAAAATAATAAAGATTAATTAGTACAGCTATTGATAAACTTGTTGTTACATTTCTTTGCACATAAAAAAACACCGCCCATAAGGCGGTGTAAACAAATTTGACAGACAGGTCAAAATAAATACAGGAAGTACATGCCTCGTCTCAGTATAAACTGCAACAAAACATTTGGTAGAACTCTACCCAACTCGAAAAGAACGAGTTTGCAAACACAACATCGCAGGAGCTAAGCCAATTGATTCTAGAGAGAATCAAGCCGTTCAGGCTAGCTGCTGCGGGATGAAATATAGAATTTCTCTGGCCGCTAGGCAATGGACAAATTATAATGTTTCAGATAAAAAAAACTAATGCTTATTTAGAGAGTAACTATGTCTCGTCGATTACCCCCATTAAACTCGCTAAGAGTGTTTGAAGCAGCAGCTCGACACTTGAGTTTTACGCGTGCCGCAGAAGAGTTGTTTGTTACTCAAGCGGCGGTCAGCCATCAGATCAAAGCGCTTGAAGAATTCTTATCTTTGAAGCTGTTTCGCCGAAGAAACCGCTCTTTGCTGCTAACTGAAGAAGGTCAAAGCTACTTCTTGGATATCAAAGATATTTTCACATCACTGGCAGAAGCGACGGATAAAGTGCTTGAGCGAAGTGAGAAGGGCGCATTGACCATCAGTTTGCCGCCGAGTTTTGCAATTCAATGGTTGGTACCAAGACTCGCTGACTTTAATCAGCAAGAACCTGATATTGATGTAAGAATCAAAGCCGTTGATATGGATGAAGGCTCGCTGACCGATGATGTAGACGTGGCTATTTACTATGGCCGAGGTAATTGGTCGGGGCTCAGAGCCGATAAGCTTTACCAAGAATACTTGATCCCTCTTTGCTCACCTTCTGTGCTGCTAGGAGTAAAACCATTAGAATCTCTCAGTGATTTGGCATGTCATACGCTATTGCATGATACTTCTCGAAAGGATTGGAAACAGTTCGCTAAGCAAAATGGCATCGACGGAGTAAACGTTAATCACGGTCCTATCTTCAGTCACTCTACCATGGTGCTGCAGGCAGCGGCTCACGGCCAGGGCATTGCTCTAGGTAACAACGTGTTGGCGCAGCCTGAAATCGAAGCCGGTCGTTTGATTGCGCCTTTTGATGAAGTGTTGGTGAGTAAGAACGCCTTCTATGTGGTTTGTCATGAGAAACAAGCCGACATGGGTCGCATTGCTACTTTCCGCGACTGGATGCTAGCGAAAGCGCAAAGTGAACAAGAGGACTTACTCGATGAATAACGTCATCATTGATGGTGAAGACAATCCGATCACCTTTATCTTTGCCCATGGTGCTGGTGCAGGCATGGATCATGAGTTCATGCAGTCGGTAGCCAAAGGGTTAGCCTTTAAAGGGATACGAGTGATTCGTTTCAATTTCCCTTACATGATTAAACGTGCTGAAGATGGTAAGCGTCGCCCACCTGACAGAGCACCTAAGCTACTTGAAGCCTATCAAGAGATTATTGAGCAGGTTGATGCCGATAAGCTTGTGATTGGTGGTAAGTCGATGGGAGGGCGTATGGCGAGCCATTTGTCTGAAGTTGATAAAGTAGCAGCCATAGCGTGTTTAGGCTTTCCTTTTCATCCACCAGGCAAACCTGAGAAATACAAAGGTGAACACTTAGCTGAGTTAGCAAAACCGTGCCTCATTTTACAAGGTGAGCGCGATACCTTTGGTAAGCGTGAAGAGTTTGCTGACTTTGATCTGTCCGATTCTATTCGGGTTGAATTTATCCCCGATGGCGACCATAGCTTTAAGCCGCGTAAGAGTTCTGGTTACACCGAACAGCAGAATATTGCGTTAACCGTTGAGAAGTTATCAGCGTTTATCAAAGAGGTGCTCAATGAGAAGTAAGTATTTACTCACGTTTGCTGGCATCTCTGGCGCGGTTGCTGTGATGCTGGGCGCCTTCGCGGCTCACGGTTTGAAAGCTATCTTGCCTGAGTATCTGTTAGGTGTGTTTGAGACCGGTGTTCAGTACCAGTTTATCCATACTCTGGCGATATTGGCGTGTGGTGCTCTGCTGCAGATGAAACTTGGCGCTAAATCACAAAAATATTTTTTCATTGCGGCAATTTGCTTTATCATCGGCATCCTTTGTTTTAGTGGCAGCCTTTATGGCTTAGCACTGACAGGAATAAAATGGTTTGGCCCTATCACTCCGTTTGGTGGTCTACTATTTATCATTGGTTGGGGAGTCTTCTCCTTCGCTGCTTTGAATATAAAAGAGGTAACTCAGTGAAACACGTACTACTTTATTGTCGCTCTGGTTTTGAAAAAGAATGTGCTGGCGAAATTCAAGACAAGGCAACACAACTGGAAGTGTTTGGTTTTCCTCGCCTAAAGAACAATACCGGCTTTGTATTGTTTGAATGTTATCAAGCAAGCGAAGCCGATAAATTGGTTAAAGAGATCGACTTCCAATCGCTGATCTTTGCTCGTCAAATGCTGGCAGTGGCTGTTGAAATTAAAGACCTGCCAACCGATGACCGTATTTCTCCAATTCTTGAGGCGCTTTCTGAGAAAGAAGGTTTCCCTCGTTGTGGTGATATCCGTATCGAAACGCCAGACACTAACGAAGCAAAAGAGCTTTTGAAGTTCTGCCGTAAGTTTACCGTGCCGATGCGTCAAGCGATGCGTGGTAAAGGCCTGATGACAGCGAAAGATAACGCTAAGAAGCCTGTGCTTCATTTATGCTTCATCGCTCCGGGTCACTGTTTTGTTGGTTACTCTTACCCAACCAACAACTCACAGTTCTTTATGGGTATCCCTCGTCTGAAATTCCCATCAGATGCGCCAAGCCGTTCTACATTGAAGCTAGAAGAAGCATTCCACGTATTCATCCCTCGTGATGAGTGGGACGAGCGTCTGGCTCCTGGTATGTGGGGTGTTGATTTAGGTGCGTGTCCAGGTGGTTGGACTTACCAATTGGTTAAGCGCTCGATGTTCGTTCACTGTGTTGATAACGGCATGATGGCAGACAGCCTAATGGAAACGGGTCAAATTAAGCACCACATGGTGGATGGCTTTAAGTTTGAACCAGACCGTAAGAACGTAACTTGGATTATCTGTGACATGGTTGAGAAGCCAGCTCGTGTTGCACACCTTATGGGTGAGTGGATCATCAAAGGCTGGGCGAAAGAAGCACTGTTCAACCTTAAACTGCCTATGAAAGGCCGTTACGATGAAGTACTGCAAGATATCGAGAACCTAAAAGTGTTCCTTATTGAGAACAAAGTGAAGTTCAAGATGCAGGCTAAGCACCTTTACCACGATCGCGAAGAGATCACGGTCCACATTCAGGCCCTTTCAAACATCTCACCGCACTAATACGCGGTTAATAAACATAAAAAACGCTCCTTGTTAGGAGCGTTTTTTTGTATCAATATTATCGAGTCACAGCGACTTAAGAGTTTGCTTCGTAACGAATATCTTGCAGGTTAAACCCTAAATCAATGTCTGTTTTGAGTGCCGATACTTGCTTACATACACGAGCGGATTCGATGTGTTCGTCGAACTTCTTACGATACTTTTTCGGTAGGTCTTCTGCTTGGTAGGCCGCTTCAATATCTGGGTATGTGGTTAATATCTCTTTGGCTGCTTTTGGTCCGACACCTGGAACCCCCGGTACTTGGCTTGAGCTTACGCCCGTTAATCCCCAGTAATCCGCCAGTTGTTCAGGTTTTACGCCAAACTCAGCTTCGATAAAGGGTTTATCTAACCAGCGGTGCTGGAAGTAATCACGGATCTGCAGAGTGGGTGATAGCAGCTGACAATACCCTTTGTCTGTCGAGATGATGGTGACGGTTTCTCCGTGGTCTGCCACTTTCTTTGCCAGTGTTGCGACTAAATCATCCGCTTCATCGCCATCAGACAGCAGTGAATCAATGCCTAATTCCCACCAAGCTTGTTGAATCGCATCAAGGCCTTTCATCAATGGCTCTGGCATCGGTTTACGGTTCTGCTTATAAGCAGGGAGCACATCTGCACGCCAGCCACGGTCTTGTAAATGGTGATCAAATACCGCGATGATGTGGGTAGGCTTTGATTCATTCAGAATCTTATTGAGAGTGCGAGCTGTGGTGGTGATGGTTCTTGCTATATCGGTTGGATCCGGCTGAACAGAGTGCACGCGTCGGATGAGGTTTAAGGCATCGATAATAACAAGATGGATAGACATAAGTTTCCACTAAATAGGCAATAAAAAAGGGGCTGCTAGCCCCTTATAGTAACGTATCACCTGGTGAGTTGAAACGCTGGTGACGTAAACGTCATGACTTGTTTAGCTTTATGCTTACGGCTTTGTTATCAGTCAGATATTATCATCAACTGCTTGGCGCAATTTTATAACAAGGAACGTAGTCGGTACCACCCGGCAGTTTCATTCGATCTTGTTCAACAAAATCATTTAGCAGTTGATCCATCTTAGTCATCAACTCCTTGTCGCCATCAATGAGGAATGGCCCATGCTTCTCAATCTCCAGAATACCTTCGGCTTTGACGTTACCTGCCACAATACCTGAGAACGCTTTACGTAAATTCGCAGCAAGGCTCTCTGTTTTCTGATCCATGTGCAGATCGAGTGCCGCCATAGATTCGTGAGTAGGGTCGAATGGCAGTTGGAACTCAGGCTCAATATGCAGTGACCAGTTGTAGCTGTAGGCATCACCGGTCTCTTTACGGTGAGAGCGTACATCTGGCATTGCTTGCTTCATAATTTTCGCAGCACGTGCTGGATCATCAATCACGATTTCATAGTGCTTTTGCGCTTCTTCACCCAATGTTTCGCCAATGAACTTATCAATTGAACGGAAGTAAGCCTCGCTCTCTTTAGAGCCAGTTAGAACGATAGGTATCGGTTGGTCTGCGTTGTTTGGGTGCATCATGATACCTAGGATGTACAGCAGTTCTTCGGCGGTTCCTGGGCCTCCAGGGAAGATTATGATGCCATGCGCCATACGAACAAACGCCTCAAGACGCTTCTCGATGTCTGGCATGATAACCAGTTCGTTCACTATTGGGTTTGGTGGCTCAGCCGCAATGATTGAAGGCTCGGTAAGCCCCAGATAACGATGATCGGTGTAACGCTGCTTCGCGTGACCAATAGCAGCCCCTTTCATTGGGCCTTCCATCGCACCCGGTCCACAACCGGTACAGATATTCAGTTCACGCAGGCCAAGTTCATTACCCACTTCACGTGTGTATTGGTATTCGTTGGCATTAATAGAGTGGCCACCCCAACACACGATGAGGTTTGGCTCGATGCCCGGAGTCAGCGCACCAGCGTTTCTCAAAATACCAAATACAAGGTTAGTAATGTGAGTGGCATTAGTGAGATTGAGCCGTTGGTTATCGGCTAAGTGCATGTTGACGTAAACAATGTCACGCAGCACTGAAAATAGGTGTTCTTGAATACCCTTGATGATTTCACCATCGACAAAGGCATGCTCAGGTGGGTTGCTCAGTTCGAGTTTAATTCCACGCTCACGGCGAACGACTTCGACATCGAACGACAGATATTTGTCGAGCAACTCTTTGGAGTTGTCGGTGTGGCTACCCGAGTTCAGGACCGCTAACGTACAGTTACGATACAGTTGGTACAGATCACTAGACGCGGTTTTCTTAAGACGCTCAACCTCAAGTTGAGAGAGTAAATCCATGCTACCGGCAGGGCTGATATGAGTGATCATAGTGCCTCCTTGTTGAAAAGAGCAGGGGACGTTGAAGTGACCCTCTGGCTCGAGAGTGGGAAGCAAACGTTGAAAGTGTTTGGTTAAAGGTGGGAGAGAGTTAACCAGACGAAACGGATACGACAGCGTTGCTTGCCAAGAATGCTTGTTAAGCGAATGTTAATCATTAGCTTAGCAAACATTGAGGGAAATGGTATGTGATAAGTATTTGAAAAAATGAAATAAATTAAACCTAGGGCTGGCCTAGTGCCAAACAAGTTGGTTGTTACCGCGTTGTTTTGCTTTATTTAGCGTTGTATTGAGTCGCTCTAATACTTCTTCCGGTGTATCTGACTCTTTAAACTGAGCACTTGCCGCACATAAAGTGATCGTGATTTGTTGGTCACGGAACTTAAAGGGTAAGCGGCTTACTTGAGTTTGAATGTTCTGAATCACCTGATGGCAATATTCATCGGTTTGCTCTGGCAGCAGTAACACAAACTCTTCACCTGAAAAACGCGCCACAGTATCAGTGGTGCCGGCTTCTTTGGTGATGGTTCTTGCGATGATCTTGAGAGCTTTGTCGCCCGCGGTATAACCAAAGCTATCGTTAATTGCTTTGAAGTTGTCGATGTCGAGCAGTACTACACGTAGCGAGTGTTGCGCGCGGATCCAGCGGCGATACTCAAGCTCTAAGCGATCAGTAAAGGCAGTGCGATTGTAAACCTTGGTTAGAGGATCAAGCAGCATACGCTGAGCCTGATCTTCCAGACGCTTCCGGTAATCTTGGGTTACTTCATAGATTGAATCTAACTGAGTCTTTCCGTAACTCATTCTCTCTATCAGAGCTTGTTCTTTCTGCTCTGCGTGGTTCAGCCTTTCCGAAAGAGAGGCGATTTCACTGAGTAGCGGGTTAATAGACAGCTTTAAACTATCAATATCCTTCGCTTTATCTACCGAACTTTGGCTTCTAGTGACAAGTTCATTTAACTCAGAGTTCAGGCCTTGGCGGTGCTCAAAATAGCTTTGGCTCTGGTCGGCATTTTGATCTGCCGTTTTGATGCTGGACGCTAGAGAAGAATTAAGCTGATCGATGAATTGTTCAGACTTCTTACGTTCTAGATTGGTGCCTTCAATAACCAGTTTGAGGATCTGAAGTGTCAGCTCAAGTAGGTTTTGTGTGGACACACCAAGTAGCAGCTTCGCTCGAATATCGGTAAGCAGATCACCCGATTCACCCTCGAAGTCGAGTTCGGTGATCAGATGTTGTAGTTCGTTTGATAGGTCGGAAAGGAGCTCTTGTTCCGGAGAGTGCGCAGCGTCGGCAAAATGCGTGCGTGAGTTATTCGCCATAATCTTTATGGCACGCTCATAAATACCGAGAAGTTTCATGGCATGGTCGACTTTCTGACTGCCATTGCATTCGGAGAAGCTAAGTAAGTTTCGTAGGTCGCGTTTTAGCTGTGCTGGAAGGCCAGTTATACGCTGCAGCGTTTCCCCACTGTGCTTAATGCTATCGTCCAGATACCCGTTCTGTTTATCCATAGCCAACGTTTTCTGCTTAAGCATCCTTTCTAATACTGCCAGCTTTGGGATCATCGAGCTAATGTCTTTTTGCTTTTCTAGCTCTTCCCTAAGGGCAATGAGGTTTTCATCTAAATGGCTGTTACTGCCAACACATGCGTCACTTAAAGACGTGACGATACGCTTTAGAACTTTCTGTTCTCTAATAAACTTGAACGAGGTGTCTCTTTGCGTCAAACGGACCTGCTCCAACTGAGATTTCAGCTGGTGGAGTTGCGCCTGAATGTCTTTTTCAAGAATGCCCATAGATGTATTTATTAGCGCCGCGTAGATCGAGCTCGATCATTTTGATGAAATTCCGTTACATCGATAATAACAAAACTAAAAATAAGGTCACGACTTGCTGCTCTTAACCGCTCGTAAATTAGTCATCTTTTAGCATTTTTTTGATGTTGTCCTCATTCTGGTACGAGGATTGTATTTTTATTAACCCTTGATTAATCGCATGTTTACACGCTTCTCTTATGTTACCAGTTGCAAGGCTCGCTGCTGGTGCATTATCGATAGCTTTTAGATAGACCCATTGGCTACTGCGCTCTTTGAGACTGATCTCACGAGCTAGATTGGTCGACATCAACAATACGTCGAGCAGCTCTTGATCGTTAATTGCGGTGTAAGCGCGTGGCAAGAATGGGTAGTCAGCGATGCCCATACGGACCGTTCGGTTGATGTTTCGCTCTGTTTCGAAGTCATTCACCCAAGATTGAATCTTTCTGAACATGGCCTCTGGCGACAAATCACGGTCCGCATTTGGTTCAATATAAAGCAGGTTCGCATCCGAGAAGTGGTAGACACGAGCTGGGTCTTCAAGCTTAGATTTTAGGAACTCGCCAAAAGCGTCTTCCAGTTCTAGACCGGCTTTGTAACCGTTCTGCGTGTACATATTGCGTAAGAACGGTAAATCAATCATCACGAAGCGTAAGCGGTCGTTGAGTGGCTCATGAATCAATTCGCCAAGCTGCCATTGTTCGAAGGTCTGGCTGGTTTGTTCCAACGAGTTAGAGAGCTTCGCATTGAGCATTCTTAAGTTCGGAAGCTTTGAACGTGAGTGAGTAAATAGGTCAGTGCGCAGAGAATCCACTTCTTTGGCTAAGGTTTGAATGAGATAGCCACGGCGCAGAACAAAGAAGAACAAGACAATGCTGAACAGGAATAGGGCGAACGATATTTTTTGGAACTTACGATGCTCCAGTTTGTATTGCTCTAGCTCTTGCGCTTGGCCTGCGTAGTGCAGGGTTTGTTCGGCAAATTCTTTCTGTTGACGGAACGCGTCTTCGCCAACACGGTTAAGTTTTTGCTGCTCTAGAGAGACAAGGCTGTTGTACTGCTTAAGGTTCGCCAACGCTTGTTGTGGGCGACCTGCCTGCTCATAACCTAAAGAGAGTAAGTAGTACGATTGTTGTGAAAGATGCATGTTCTCTATCTGACGTGAGATCTCAAGCGCACGTGTCGCATGCTTGATCACATCTTCGCTTTCTTGCAGGTGATACGCTAACCCTGCCGATAGCAGCGCAGCACGACCTTCCAGTTTTGGAATGTCGGTGTATTCCAGCAGCTCAAGGGCACGGGTTAGGTACTGTTCTGCTAGAGGGTAGTTATAAAGACGTAGGTAAGTTGCCGATAGACTTAGTCGGATATCAATGACTTGGTGGATATCTCGGTCAGTGCTTTCGTGATCAAGAACGTTGAAGAAGTGCACTAAGGCAAGGTTATATTTCCCTTGATAGAAGTACACATCACCCATTTTCTTAAGCACTTGCGCTAAGACAGGCGAATTTTCAAAGTTATCATAGAAATCAGCGGCCTGAGATAGGTGTTCTAGCGCTTTATCTAGCACTTGGCGCTCAAAGAAAAGCTGCGCAAGCAGGCGGTTTACCTTGGCCAAACGTGAACTTAGGTTGCCCTCTACTGATTTCCAGTAGCCATACAGCAACTCAGATAATGCGTGGTTGTACTCTTTATGGGTTAGATAAAACTCACCGACTGAGATGTGGTAGTCGATGGTGACTTTTTCAGAGTAACGCTGATCGAGATAGGTTTTCGCTTCTTGATAGAACTTCTCGGCTTCATCGACCTTGTTGTCATAAGAGGCGATGTCGGCTTTCAACATGATCAGGCGATAGGTGATGCCTTCCGTCAAGCGTAAGGTTTTATTCACCGACTCTAGATTTGCTTCAATACCCGCTAGCGCTGTTTTTGCTTTGGCTGATTTTCTATCACTCAGCCAAAGTAAGCGAACTTTGAGGATCTGAAGATCCAGTTTTAGGTAATCAAGCTTATAGGTTTTCGCTAGCTCAGAGGCTTTGTCGATGTGCTGAATCGCAATACGCATATTGCCAAGGTTGTATTCCGCCTTGGCTAAGATCTTATACGCATCAATACTGCTGTTTGGTGTTCGAATCGAAGAGTCTGTCTCTTCGCGAGAAATAGCAGAAGGGCTTTTCTCGCGTTGATCAGAAAGGACACGAAGCGTTAGGTAGCTGTTGGCCATTTGTTTTGCTTGGCTCGGCTCGATCTCAACCAAGTTATTGGCTTCATTGAGTAGCGCCGACGAATAAACCGACGCATTGACCGATGTGCTTAAGCTTAAAATAAATAGACTAACAACGTATAACCAACGCATTTCAATGTCCCTTTAAAGATTTGGTAGGTTCAAATAAGTGTGGGTGGTTCTCGCCTGATTATTGGCGAGCCATACGCTTATTGTGGCTTGGTCTATCTTGCTCTGTTGAACGGTATGGGTTGATATCCAGACCACCACGACGCGTGTAACGTGCGAACACAGTTAGCTTCGAAGGTGCACAGTATTTCATGATGTCAGTGAAGATACGCTCAACACATTGTTCGTGGAATTCATTGTGCTCACGGAAAGAAACTAAATAACGTAGCAGAGCTTCACGGTCAATTTGCTTACCAGAATATGCGATCTCAACGCTGCCCCAATCCGGTTGATTGGTGATCAAACAGTTCGACTTCAATAGGTGGCTATGCAGTGTTTCTTCCACTTCTTGTTCGCCAGCAGCGCCTTCAAGCAATGAGGCTTCAAAATCGTAGCTAGTGATTTGGATGTCTTGGTTGTCGATACAGTCACCTTCCATCGTCACGATAGGTTGGTTTGTGTAGTCGGTTACTGAGTTTACATTCACAATCACCGTTTCGCCTGCGCATGCCGACAAATCTTGGGTCAGGCGCTCGGTTACTTGATCCCAGTTTTCAAATTGAGTCTGGTTGTAGCTGTTCAGGTACAGTTTGAAAGATTTTGATTCAATTAAATTTGGGCTGGTTGCTGGGATGAAAACTTCACCGACCGCCACTTGTGGTAGGCCATTGGTGTTTAGCCACGAAAGCTCGTACATGGTCCAAATATCATGACCAACAAAAGGCAGCTCGCCGTTTAGCGCAAGATCATCGCGATTAAGGCTACGAGGCACTGGTTGCAATAAACTTGCATCGTATTGGTTAGAGTACTCAGTTTTTTGGCCAAGGGTTAAACCCGCTAGCTCTTTTGCGTCAGAATATTTGCTCATACTTTCGTTTCAAATTCGATTAGAATGGGGTCGATTTTACTGAATCCCCCTTACCCTGTCATTAAGTCATCGCTTAATCGGCGCGGAAAGGGCTCGGATTCTATTTATTATTTTGTGTTTAGGAGATTTTCATGACTCAACGTGCTCAAGACGCACTACTTTCTTTTGGTCAGCGATACGTTGACGCGTGGCAGCAGAAACACCAAAGCTTACCTCGTAATGAGGAGTTGGTGGACATCGTATCGCCATGCGTAGAAGAAAAGAGTGGCGACGCAGTGTTGTGGAAGCACTATCCACGTGAGCAATTCGCGGATTTCACCAACGTTGAGACCGGTATTGAGTTGACTCTGCATGAAGACATCAAGACTTTCTACGGCGCACAATTCAGCGCAGATATGAACGCGACTTTCGATGGTAACGAATTGACCCTGTTACAGATTTGGAGTGATGAAGACTTCGAATGCCTACAAGAAAACATTTTAGGTCACCTAGTAACTCAGCGTCGTTTAAAGCTAAAACCAACGGTTTTCATTGCCGCGACCGATGCAGAGCTGGATGTTATCTCTATCTGTAACCTAACAGGTAACGTGATTTTGGAGCGCTTAGGCACCAAAAATCGTGATGTACTCGCCGAGACATTGGCAGAATTTTTAGAAAAGCTACAACCAGCGGTATAAATAGATGTACGTACTAGAACTTCAATTTGAGTGTTTTGATAACACAACGGTAAGCGCTGTCGACAAGGCTGTTAATGGCTTAATGGATGCACTTCGTTATAACGGACAAGTGTTAGGTCGTGAGTTCCCAATCGTGATGGGCGAAGGTGAATTCTATGTTCGCGTTGTGTGCCCGGAGCAAGATAGCTTGCACCCGCGTAATCACTCAGACTTTGTGAAAGTGTGTTTTGATCGCTTGTCTAACGCTAGCCTGCTCGCGCCTAAAATGCGTTTGCTAGGTCGAGATCTGAACTCAGAAGAAGTGGCAGAAGATGAAACACCAAGCTGGCAGGTGTTATACACGACATTCGTGCACACCTGTTCACCGCTGCGCAGTGGCGATAGCTTGCTACCAATCCCTTTGTATCGCAATCCACCTACCTTCAATGGCGACCATAAAGCCGTATTGAAATGGCAGACCGAATGGCAAGCCTGTGATGAAGTACAAATGGGTGGTGGTTGTCGCGCGGAACATGCAACGCTAACCGAGATCAGTGACACGAAGAGTGTGCTGTTTAAACGCGGTTGGGGTTTAAGAGGGCGCATTGAATATCTGACTAAGGTTCCAACCTACTACTACTTATACCGTGTCGGTGGGATCAGCCTGAAAGATGAAAAAGAGCGCAAATGCCCGCAATGTGGTGGTGAATGGCTGCTAGATGCGCCTATCCACGATATTTTCTATTTCAAGTGTGATGACTGCCGATTGGTGTCAAACATCTCTTGGGATCACCTGAAGTAGTCTTCTTGTGGTTATTTAAGCGTCATGCTTTAGATATCGGAGTGCTATTTAGTGCTCCGATATTTTTTTCTTTTTATATTAAATGTTTAGCACTTTGTATCATCCCCGATGCCGTGACTTCGTTACCTGTCTTAGCTCGATCTTTATTACTCTTTTATCGTTACCCTTTCCCCCTTTAAATACGTACAGAACGTGATATTCAGCTCTTTCTGTAGCGCCAATGTATTCATTGAAATAATCCAACACCCATCAACTTTTAGTTACCTCAATAGTTATCCTGATCACAATAATCAATCAGTTCTCTTTCAATTTATATTCTGCTCAATATAAATGGGATCGATCCCATGGGAATGTTCCCATTTGTAAATAATAACCTGATTCTAGATCTGAAAGGAATGGACGATGAAACTGTTACCTATTGCTGCTGCACTCTCTACTGCTTTACTTGCTCCTAATTTATACGCTGATGAAACCACGCCATTGGAGTTCAATGGCTATATGCGCGGCGGCGTTGGCCTTAGTAATGAAGGCGGCTCAAACAGTAAGTGGGAGGTGAGCAAAGTTGGCCGACTCGGCAACGAAAATGACCTGTATGGTGAGTTTGGCTTTAAGAAAGAGGTGTATGCTGAGGACGACGTTTCATTTTTAGTTGATTCCATGTTGTCGTACTGGCAAGGCCAAGATGAGAATGCCGCGGATAAAAGCGTGGATGTGGTGCAATTGAATGTTCAGGCGGTGGGGCTTTTTGAAGATAAGGACATTGGGATTTGGGCGGGTGAGCGCTACTACCAACGTCATGATGTGCACATCGTTGATAACTACTACTGGGATGTCAGTGGTATTGGTGCCGGCGTTGAACACATCAACCTAGGCCCTGGTAAATTATCGGTGGCTTTGATTCAAGACACGGTGACTGGCGATGTGTTTGATGGCAAAGAAACCACAGCCATGATTGCAGACGTGCGCTATGCCGGGATTCCACTGTGGAACAATGCTGATCTTGAGGTCGGTATTGATATGAACTTCGCCAATGAAAAACAAGGTCAAACGATCGACGCGGATGACAGCGTAATGCTAACGGCAAGCTTGAATCAAAACCTTTCTGGTGGCTTCAATAAAACGATTCTACAGGTTGCTAACTCTGGTTATGCCGAGCAGATGACAACCTTTGGTACCGGTAAGGGCATCGTACGTGATGCAAACAATAATGACGCCGAGGGTTTCCGATTGATTAACTGGGGCGTGCTTGCGATTGGTGAGAACATCGAGTTTGGCCACACTGTGCGTTATGCCGCGTCAACCGGTGTGGGTGCTAATAACAGTGATGATGACTCTTTCAGTGCCGTCATTCGTCCGCTTTATAAGTGGGACAAGCGCATGCGTACCATCCTTGAAATTGGTGGTTTTGTAGAAACGATTGATAACCAAGATGGGGCAGGTGGTAAATTCACCATCGCTCAGGCTTGGGTTCCACAAGTGGGTTTCTGGTCTCGTCCTGAATTCCGTATCTTCGCCACTTACCTGAATGATGCTGAAAACGATAATGCCTTCGGCGAAGGTAAAAACAGTGAAACGAGCGTTGGCATGCAAGTGGAAGCTTGGTGGTAAGTCGACCTTTCTGGTAAATCCTAGCCAATAAAAAGGGGCTGACGTTATGTAAGCCCCTTCGGGTATCTATACAGTGCAGTCGTTTAGTTGATTACCAACCTTTAACGACGCCACCTTGGAAGATGTCAGAAGCTGCGTTGTACACTTCTTCAGTTTGGTAAGCTTTAACGAAGTTTTGTACGTTTTCAGCGTTTAGGTTGTCTTCACGAGAAACGATTAGGTTTACGTAAGGAGAATCTTTGTCTTCAACGAATACGCCATCTTTTTGTGGAGTCAGGTTGATAGAGCTCGCGTAAGTTGTGTTGATGATAGATAGAGCAACATCATCAAGAGAACGTGGCAGTTGAGCTGCGTCTAGTTCAACAATCGTTAGGTTCTTAGGGTTGCCAACGATGTCGCGAACGGTAGCTAGAAGACCTGCGCCTTCACGAAGTTCAAGAAGACCTTGTTGCTCAAGAAGCAGTAGAGAGCGACCTAGGTTTGTAGGGTCGTTTGGTACAGCAATACGCGCACCGTCTTGGATTTCGTCTACTGATTTAACTTCTTTAGAGTAACCCGCAATTGGGTAAACAAACGTGTTACCAGCGATAGTTAGCTTGTAGCCACGGTCAGCCACTTGCTGATCTAGGTATGGTGCGTGTTGGAATGCGTTGATGTCGATAGAACCATCATCTAGAGCTGCGTTTGGTGTTACGTAATCCGTGAAAGTAACCAGTTCAACGTCTAGGCCGTATTTCTCTTTCGCTACTTTAGCTGCCACTTCAGCAACTTGCGCTTCTGCACCTGCCATTACGCCAACTTTTACTTTAGAAGTATCCACTTCTTTATCACCACAACCTGCTAGAACTAGCGCTGAAGCTGCTGCTGCGATAGTTAGTAAACCTTTAAGGCTGAATTTCATAATAATCTCCTTTTAATAAATCTATTTAATTGGGTTCAGAGGACTCTAATCTTTATGCGTGAGTCTTTATCTGTGGTCAACGCGGCGAACTAATGAATCACCGATTGATTGAATAATTTGTACCAGCACAATCAACATCACTACTGTCACAGCCATGATGGTCACATCGTAGCGGTGGAATCCGTAACGAATCGCGACATCACCTAGGCCACCACCGCCCACAGTACCGGCCATTGCTGAGTAGCTCACCAGAGTCACTAGCGTAATCGTTACTGAGTTGATGATAGTCGGTAGTGCTTCAGGAAGCAGAACCTTATTGATGATTTGTGTTGGTGTTGCGCCCATTGATTGAGCTGCTTCTACTAGACCTGTTGGTACTTCAAGTAGTGCACTTTCGATAAGTCGAGCCACGAATGGGATAGCGCCAATCGTCAGTGGAACAATCGCTGCTGTCGTGCCGATGAAGGTACCAATCAGCATCTTGGTCAGTGGGATAATCGCAACCATCAGCACTAAGAAAGGCACTGAACGACCTACGTTCACAATCGCACCTAGAATCTTGTTTACCTTGGTGTTCTCTAGCAGACCACCTTTTTTAGTTGTGTGTAAAATCACGCCTAATGGGATACCGACCGCGAAGCCAACAATGCCTGCAACAGCAACCATGTAAAGCGTTTCGCCTGTTGCGCCTAATAGAAGGTTACCGTTAAGGCTGATCCAGTCAGCAATCTCGTTGAAACTAAAGGACATAACCAAGCACCTCTACTTTTACATTGTTGTCGCGTAGGAATTGGATAGCAGCATTATCATCTGCTTCATTGCCGAACAGTTCAGCGACCATCATGCCGAACTTCACGCCGCCGGCGTAATCAAGGTCAGAGCTTAAGATGCTGACATCGATATTGAATTTACGTGCGATTTGCGTCATCAGCGGAGCATCAACCGTTGCACCAGTAAACTCAAGACGCACTAGCGGATAACTGCTGTTTACGCGAGTCTCTTGCAAACGCGCTTGGTAATCTTCAGGAATCGTCAGATCCAACGTTGAGCGAATAAACTGATGTGCTAGCTCTGTCTTAGGGTGAGCAAAGATGTCACCGACTGTGCCTTTCTCTACCAATTCACCGCCGCCAATGATCGCCACTTCGTGACAAATGCTTTTCACTACATCCATCTCGTGCGTAATCAGCAGGATAGTGATGTTCAGCTTGCGGTTGATTTCACGCAGCAGCTCAAGAATCGATTGAGTGGTTGCAGGATCCAGTGCGCTGGTCGCTTCATCACACAGCAGTACTTTCGGGTCAGAGGCCAGTGCACGAGCAATCGCAACACGCTGCTTTTGACCGCCACTTAGGTTTGCAGGGTAAGTGTCACGCTTATCCGCCAAGCCAACGAGTTCAAGCAACTCACTCACTTTCGCTTCAATAATTGCTTTATCTTTACCAGCAAGCTCTAAAGGCAGTGCTACATTGTTAAATACAGTACGAGAAGACAGCAAGTTGAAGTGTTGGAATATCATGCCGATGTTACGGCGCGCTTCGCTAAGTTCTGATTTGCTGAGTTTTGTCAGGTCGATACCGTCAACAATCACTTCACCTGAAGTCGGGGCTTCCAACATATTTACACAGCGGATTAGGGTACTTTTGCCTGCACCTGAAGAGCCGATGACTCCAAAGATTTGACCTTGAGGAATGTGGAGGTTGATATCAATTAAGGCATTGATTTCTTTAGTGCCTTGATAAAAAACCTTGTTGACTTGATTCACTTTAATCATAGAGAAACCCGTGCAGGTAGAACAGAATAATATGTCGATAGCTCGCTCGATTTACAGACGATGCTATGGTGTTCTATGATCTAAGTCAATAGATATTTTTACGTCTAGACGGCTAAACGTCGATTATATGGTTAAGCTTGAAACAAATCGTTAACGAACGCAAAACTAAATAGATAGTGATGAAGCAAATAAAGCGTGTAATAATTAATGATTAATAGAGAGTTGATAGAGAACAAAATTTTGTCTAAACCTGCTGTTTTTTTAGATCGTGATGGTGTGATTAACGTCGACCACGGCTACGTACATGATGAGCATGACTTTGAATACATCGATGGTGTGTTTGAAGCGGCGAAAGCGTTTAAAGATATGGGTTATTTATTGGTGCTAGTGACCAACCAATCTGGTATTGCTCGCGGCATGTTTAGTGAAGACCGTTTTCTTTCTTTGACGCAGTGGATGGATTGGAACTTTGTCGATAACGGCGTTGAGCTTGATGGCATCTATTACTGCCCGCATCACGCTGAACACGGTATTGGTGACTACAAGCAAGATTGTGAATGTCGTAAGCCAAAGCCAGGCATGTTCATTTCTGCTCGTGACTTTCTGAAGATTGATATGGCTAACTCGGTCATGATCGGCGATAAAGCGGAAGACATGATGGCTGCAGAAGCGGCAGGTGTTGGTACTAAAGTGTTGGTAAGAACCGGCAAACCAATCACTGAAAAAGGTGAAGCACTTGCAAGTGTTGTGCTTGACAGTATTAAAGATGTACCAGCATTCTTAAAAGGTTAAGGCACTAAGTCTCTTTCACTTAGATATAAGTGTTGTTCACTATATAAAGATGAGGAACGCAGTATGAAAGCATTGTTGATAGCATCTCTATGTACGGTAGCGTTATTCGGGTGTTCTAAATCCGCAGCGCCTGATGGTGCAGTATCGGACGATCAATTCGTGACTTATCAATGTGAGTCTGACGCTTCATTTAAGGTCGCTTACCTTGGTAATGAAAAAGCGGTATTACGTTTGCCAGAGAATGAATATCGCCTCACTCAAATAGCGGCAGGTTCAGGAACGAAGTATATCTTAGATGATGGTACCTCTGAGCTGATCAATAGCGTCACTTTACGCACTAAAGGTGACAACGCACGTCTAGAACTTGGTCGTGTCGTCTATAAAAATTGTCGAAAGTAAGTCATAGTTAACTTCTAAGATTTACAAACAGTTAAGTGAGGGAATCTGCCCTCACTTTTTATTCTCTTCCCTTTAACGTTAGACTTTTTATGAGCAAAAAACTCACTATTCTTGATATTGCAAAACTGTCCGGTGTTGGTAAGTCAACCGTATCACGCGTTCTGACCAATGATCCAAAAGTGAAACCTGAAACCCGTGAAAGGGTGGAAAGAGTAATTCAAGAATCTGGGTATACGCCTTCAAAGTCAGCGCAATCGATGCGCGGTGGCAGCCAAAAAGTCATCGGCGTGATTATCTCTCGTTTGGATTCTCCTTCTGAAAACAAAGCCGTTAGCACTATGCTGGCCGAGTTGTATCGAGCGGATTACGATGTCGTGATCATGGAAAGCCAACTTGATAGAGATAAAGCCAATGAGCACCTGCAAGTTCTAAAGCGTCGTAACGTTGATGGCATTATTGTATTTGGCTTTACTGACTGCGATATTCCTGCAATTGAAGCTTGGCAACACAAAGCGGTGGTGATTGCTCTGGATACCGAGAATGTCACATCGATTAACTATGATAACCAACAGGTGATCAATAGTGCGTTGGCGCATTTATCGGATCAGGGGATCTCTGACGTTGGCTTTATTGGTGTTGATCCTAGTGATAAATCAACCGGTGAACTGCGTCTTAAGGCTTATCTCGATTGGTGCGAAAGCACTGGAGTGATTGCGAACTATCGTACTGGGCAGCTTCATCATGAAAGCGCTTATCAGCTGGTGGATGAGGTACTGACTCCTACAACTCAAGCTCTTGTCTGTGCCAGTGACACATTGGCTCTTGGCGTGATCAAGCGTCTACAAGAACTACAACGTGAAGATGTGGTTGTAACAGGCGTTGGTGGCAATGATCTTCTCTCTTTCTTGTTCCCGCGAGTATTTAGCATTGATCCTGGTTACCAATCTGCAGGTAAGTTGGCTGCTAATCTATTGATCTCTCAGCTTTTAGGTAATTCAGAGATCTCTCATCACACCCAATCTCCTATTCTATAATCCACTCAATTAAGCGAAATTGAACTGCTTAGATTAAAATTAGAGTGTGATCTCTTTCAATTAATGGGACTGTTCCCATTTTAATTTATCATTCATGCGGGCATTATAATAACCGTAATTGGGAATGTTCCCATAAGTATAAATCTGAGCGGTTATAGCTGCATGGTTTAGATGAGTAATTGAATGAAACCAGGGTGGGGTAGTATGAGTAAGATAGCGAAGCAAGACGTTGCGCGTCTTATCGAGTTAGTCGGTGGTAAAGAAAACATTGCGAGTGTCAGCCACTGTCTGACTCGACTGCGTTTTGTATTGAACGATACAGAGCAGGCCAACAAAGCTGAACTCGAAAAACTGAAGCTAGTAAAAGGCTGTTTTACTAACGCAGGCCAATTCCAAGTTGTGATTGGCACTGAAGTTGATGAAGTGTACGCACTTCTGATTGAACAGACAGGTAAAGAAGCATCATCAAAAGATGAGGCGAAGCTGGCTGCTCGTCAAAACATGAACTTCCTTGAGCGTGGTATCTCCCATTTAGCCGAAATTTTCGTACCACTGCTGCCTGCCATCATTACTGGTGGTTTGATTCTTGGTTTCCGTAATGTGATTGGCGACATTCGCATGTTCGACGGCAAAACCTTAGTTGAAATCAGTCAATTCTGGGCAACCGTTCACTCTTTCTTATGGTTGATCGGCGAAGCTATTTTCTTCTTCCTGCCGGTTGGTGTGTGTTGGGCAACGGTTAAGAAACTCGGCGGAACCCCTATTTTGGGTATCACGCTCGGTGTGACCTTGGTTTCACCACAACTCATGAACGCATACATGATAGGTAAATCGGTACCTGAGGTATGGGATTTTGGACTGTTTGTGATTGAGAAGGTCGGTTACCAGGCTCAGGTGATCCCAGCAATGTTAGCAGGTGTGGCTTTAGCGTTCATTGAAACCAATCTTAAGCGCATCGTCCCAGCTTACTTGTACCTAGTGGTTGTGCCATTTGTATCGATTATTTTGTCTGTGATTCTAGCGCACGCTTTCATTGGCCCGTTCGGTCGTATGTTAGGCGATGGTGTGGCATTCGCGGCTAAAGCGGCCATGACAGGTGACTTTGCGATTCTTGGCTCAGTGGTATTTGGCTTCCTTTACGCACCTTTGGTCATCACGGGTATTCACCACACCACCAACGCGGTGGATCTGCAATTGATGCAAGACTTAGGCGGCACACCAATCTGGCCTTTGATTGCACTATCAAACATTGCACAAGCATCGGCAGTAGTCGGCATCATTATCTTGAGTAAGCGTGAAGGTGAACGAGACATCTCGGTTCCTGCGGCAATCTCAGCCTACTTAGGTGTAACAGAGCCTGCGATGTACGGTATTAACCTTAAATACAAATTCCCAATGCTCAGCGCAATGATTGGTAGTGCTTTTGCAGCCGCAATCTGTGGTAGCGCGGGTGTGATGGCGAATGGTATCGGTGTCGGCGGCTTGCCGGGCATCCTATCGATTCAACCTCAATATTGGTCGATTTACCTAGTCGCGATGCTGGTGGCGATAGTACTGCCTATCACGTTAACCCTGTTCCTTTACAAGCGAGCCCAATCCAAGGGTGAGTTAGAAACCGCGAACGCGTAATGCATTTAATAAGCGATGACTCCAATGTGAGTTATCGCTTTTTCTCTTAGTTATAGCTTTTTCTTTTAGTTATAACGGCTATTCGACCATGATTTGCATGGTGATTTTCATTTTATATTTTCTGGTAAGTGAGTGTTAGAGATGGCGATGACTGAACATGATGAAAGCTGGTGGAAAACCGCAACCATCTATCAAATCTACCCAAAGAGCTTCTGCGACAGTGGCAGTAAGGGTACTGGCGATATCAAAGGGATCATTTCGAAACTGGATTACCTCAAACATTTGAGTGTCGATGCGATTTGGCTAACCCCGGTTTACGCATCACCAATGATCGATAATGGCTACGATATCTCAGACTACTACGCGATTAATCCTCAATTCGGCACCATGGAAGACTTCGACTTATTGCTGTCTGAAGCGCACCAACGTGGTATTCGTATCGTGATGGATATCGTGGTAAACCACACCTCGACAGAGCATGCATGGTTTCAATCTGCTTTGGGTGACAAAAACAGCCCGTACCGCGATTACTATATCTGGAAAGATTCCGTAGATGGTCAAGCACCAACTAACTGGCAGTCTAAGTTCGGTGGTAATGCGTGGGAACTAGATGAGGCGACTGGGCAATACTTCCTACACTTGTTCGCCAAAGAACAGGCTGACCTCAACTGGGAGAACCCGGTTGTACGCGAAGAAGTGAAAGACGTTATCAGCTTTTGGGCAGAGAAGGGCGTTGACGGTTTCCGCTTGGATGTGATCAACCTGATTTCGAAGCAACAAGATTTCCCTAACGATGATATTGGTGATGGTCGTCGTTTCTATACCGATGGTCCACGTGTGCACGAATACCTGAAAGAGATCAGCGAAGCAGTATTTCAGAAGTACGGTAGCGTGACCGTCGGTGAGATGTCTTCAACCACGTTGGAACATTGTCAGCAATACTCAAACGTTGATAACAGCGAGCTATCAATGGTGTTTAACTTCCACCACCTTAAGGTCGATTATACCAATGGTGAGAAGTGGACTAATGCGCCATTCGATTTCTTACAGCTCAAATCGATCTTTAACCACTGGCAAACTGGCTTGAATGGCAAAGGCTGGGGAGCACTATTCTGGTGTAACCACGACCAACCAAGAGTGGTGAGCCGATTAGGTAACGATCAGCAATATCGCGTTGAATCAGCCAAGATGCTCGCCGCTTCTGTGCATATGATGCAAGGCACACCTTATATCTATCAAGGTGAAGAGATTGGCATGACCAACCCTGGCTATACTGAAATTAGCCAGTATCGTGATGTTGAGAGTACCAATATGTACGACATCATGGTGAACCGTGATGGTGTGGCGCATCAAGATATGATGGCGATTTTAGCGCAGAAGTCTCGTGATAACTCTCGTACACCAATGCAATGGAACAGTGAGCCTTACGCAGGATTCTCACAAGCTCAGCCATGGCTTGATGTTGCGAATAATTACTCTGAGATTAACGCTGAGCAAGCACTTGAAGACAAAGACTCTGTTTTCTATTTCTATAAGAGTTTGATTGAGTTACGTAAACAAGTGCCAGTGATTACGGATGGCAGTTATCAAGATCTACTGCCTGATCACTCATCCATTTTTGCGTATGTACGTGAGAACGACGGGCAAACTTTGCTGTGTATTAACAACTATTATGGTGAAGAGGCGGAATGCGTTTTACCGGAACGTTTTGATATGAGTAAGGCGAAGAGTCTGTTGTCTAACTATCAACAAGCGAACACTTCAGTTGCATTACATCATCAAGTGTTACGTCCTTACGAGACTCGTATTCTCTTGATTGAAGGGTAACCTTGTTTCATTTCAATAAGCCTAATTCTGATTCCCCTTAAAGGATTAGGCTTCTACAAAGGCTTTGGAGTGCTCCCCAAAGCCTTTTTATTTTTGCAGTTAGCTCGCGGTTAAGCTTAGTGAATCTAAGTCAAGGCTAGCTAATTGAGGTTAGTATCGCTGCTGATTCTTCGATCGTAGATTGTTCTACAGACATCAATTCAATCTGTTCAATCAAACCGATGCTAGGGTTGAACCAGCGCTCTGATGATGTGCCAAATTGTGTTGAATCCATACCTTCACAGTTGATGTAGTAGGTGTTTTTCTCCGTAAGATTCGCAGCTTCGATGGATTTACCCGAAACAGTGAAGCTTTTACGTACACCTGTTTCATTGATTTCTTGCTGCCAAGTAACTTGGCATGACGCATCAGTTCGCAGGCTTGATACCCACGAGTTATCTTCAAAGTCATTCAGCATGTTAGCGACGGCTTTGCCATCTAACGTCACCTGCAATGAAACGGTTTCCTCACTGATATCAATGATTGGGTTACTCTCTTTTACGTCAGTTCCCTTCAAGCGGAACAGTGGGCTGCTGTACATCATTCTTGTGATGTATTGGCTACCAATAAAGTAGGCATTGGTGATTTCATGTAAACCGCGATCAGGGCCTGCAAAATAAATGCTGCCGTCTTCTTGTGTACCTTCAACATTCGTCATGATGTCTTCAGAAACATAAAATTCGGTGATGCCGTAATTGATCAGGTCATTGATAACTTGAACGACCGCTTCATTGCCAGCCTCCTCTTCTAACCCTGCAATAATGAGCTCACCGCTTAAAGGAGTGAAGTTCATTGTCATCATGCCTTCAGTCTCACCATCTTTGGTAAACGAGTAGCCCAATGTTGTTTCTGGTCTAGGGGAAAATGCAGAGCTCGCAATAGGGTAATCAACCTGACTGCTTGGACCTTTATTACCATCTGTAGAACCAGAAGAAGAGCCGCCTCCACCGCCACAACCATAGAGAGCAAAGAGAGAGGTCGCTAGTAGCGTCATTGTTTTTTTCATGTTGAACATTCCTAAAGTTGGAAGCCCTTGGTGGGCCCGATGTTTTTAGGAATGCTATTGTTTGAGGAGTAAATAGGGCAAAAAACGAAGTCACATAAGATCTTAATTTATATTTAAGTTACTTATTTTAAAGGTTTTTTCTTTATCCTTTGAGAACTGTTGCCCGACAGCGGTACAGTAGTTAAGCATTAATTTTTCCCACTGCTTTATGATTAAAGGCTCTTTAACGCTTAGCTTTAAGCTCTTCCAAGGTTGTAGGCAGGTCGATTTGGATTCCGGTTTAGATAGCCGAGCGAATAGCTCTTCGGATGGAACCACTCTCAATAACGCAACCAGCGACTCCATGTAGTTGAGGCGGAACTTCTCCATGTTGCCTTGCTTATAAGCAATGTGAGAAACCATCATATAAACCAACGCATTTTCGATCGTAGAGTTTCCTGAGGTATTGGTTAGGAGCTCTTTTGCGGTTTGCAGGTCTCTCAGTTTGAAATGAATGATACCAACCCACAGTTTGAGTTCGTCCGGTAGTAACTTAAATCGAGTTTGAACAAGATTGGTGAACGCAATGAGCTTCTTCTGATCCGTTTCAAATAGAGCAAGTTGTCGTGCAATCAGAGTAGACGTCATGGTGTTGAGCTCGATGCCATCAAACGTGATGGCTTTTCCACTCAGTAAGTCGCTGACTTCGGTATTATCGACTGACCATTCTGGCGACAATGGTGCGGGCAGAGCAAAGTAGTTAGCCAACTCTCGGTTGATCTCCATAACGCTGCTGCTGATGTTATTAACATCAATAGAGTAAACCCCACCAAATGCCAGCTTCCCTGAGTTTGGGTAAATCAGGCTTATTTTAGCGACAAGGCGCTTATCTACTTCTTGATCCTTCAACTGAATGTTAAGCAGGTAATCACTGGTACGCATGTTCTTGGCGCCCGGAAAGAAGGGAGAGCTATCTATAGGGTCAAGGAAGTAGCTTGGCGCATCTTGGTTAGCAAGATCGGTGTAGGCGTATTCAATCTGCTGTTGAAGTATTAATGCTTTTACGACTTTTCGGTATTTTCTGGAATTATCGCCAATGGCATCCAATCGATTCAGAAGAAGTTCGACCTTAGGAATCAATCGTTGGTCGCGTTCGACTTCGGAAGCACGAGTCGAAGATTGCCAAAGCATATAACCCATTACCGCTGTGCTGATCAGCAAAACCAAAGACACCACAACAAGCCAAGGATTAACCGGATTGGAGGTAAATCCTTTTTGACTGGTTGGAGATTCTATGGCGGTATCATCTGCTTCGGTATCTGGGGAACTCGCAGCAAAGCTAACCGAACTTGGGTTAAGGAAGTAACCCTTGCGTGGGTAAGTCACCAGTATTTTGGTCGCGTCGCTATCTGGTAGGTGTTTTTGAAGTACTGAACGTAAGGTACTGATTCGGTTTGTCAGAACATTTTTAGAAATGAAGTTACTTTGCCATACAGATTCAATGATGTGCTCAGCAGCGAGCGGTTCACCCACGCTAGTCAGAAACAGTTCGAGTAATTCAATAGAACGAGGTTCTAAATCGATGACCTGCTCGTCGCAACTTAAGACTCGTGTGTTGGGGTTGAATTCCAAGCCTTCAATATAAATAGAGGCTTGTTGGTCTTTGGCGCTAGAGAGGTAATCTTGCATAGAAAAGGCGACGGTTTATAAAACCTAAATTCTAGCTGTTTTTGTTATTAAAAACAGCTAGTAATTCACAGGGTGATTGGTATTAAGATGCGTAATTCACCGAGTAGCGAGTTGGTTTGTGGTTCATTGCCAATACAATGTTCAATACTGCGGTACCTAATACAGATACGGCAATCACCCAAGGTGACACAAAGAAGAACGATGCAAACAGAATACACGCATCAATACCCATTTGTGTTTTACCTACCGAGATACCGTAGCGGTCTTGGATAAACAAGCACAGTACGTTGAAGCCACCCAGACTTGAGCGGTGACGGAATAGGATTAGCATACCTAAGCCCATTAATAAGCCGCCGGCAACAGCACAATAGATCTCGTTATGAACTTCTAGCGAGATAACTAAGTATAAATGATCGGCAAACACAGAGACTAAAGCACCAGAAATCGCACTGCTAATAGCAAAGCTACGGCCGAATCGTTTCCATGCTAATAAATAGAATGGACAATTGGCAACAAAGTACAAAATACCAAAGGTTACAGGCAAGAATTGACTCAAAAGCAGAGCCAAGCCAGTAGTACCACCGGTAAGCAGGTTCGCTGACTGTAAAAAGAAGACGCCTAACGCCACTAAAAACGTGCCAGTGAGAATCGCTACCCAATCTTCTTTACGTGAGTGTTTTTCCATCGTTTTTATAATTACCTAACCAATAAAGGCGTGCATAGTAGAGAAAAACCTTAGCTTTCGGTAGCTTGAGGTACAAAATTAAGGTAAACCTATGTAATCTGCGTTTTACAGGGTGTAAAGCGTAAAATTGACAGTAAGCGTCATCTTTGGTTGGATAAGCCAAATAACCATGATGAATCTTATATGTGATTATGAAAAAACTGCATGATAAAATTGCAATTAGCTCTTTATGACCTAGATCAAATTATGTAGAATGCGTCACATCAAAACGGTGACGGAAACGTTTGCTTTCGGTCGTTGTGTGGTTTTTTTGAAACTTTCAGTACAATCTGAGTCAGGAGATACAGATGCTTAAGCGTGACATGAACATTGCTGATTACGATGCGGATCTATTCGCAGCTATCCAAGAAGAAACTCTTCGTCAGGAAGAGCACATCGAACTTATCGCTTCAGAAAACTACACAAGCCCACGTGTAATGGAAGCTCAAGGTTCTCAACTTACAAACAAATACGCTGAAGGCTACCCAGGTAAGCGTTACTACGGTGGTTGTGAGTACGTAGATAAAGTTGAAACTCTAGCAATCGAACGTGCATGTGAACTGTTTGGCGCTCAATACGCAAACGTACAACCTCACTCAGGTTCTCAAGCAAACAATGCTGTATACATGGCACTACTGAATGCTGGCGATACTGTTCTAGGCATGAGCCTTGCGCACGGTGGTCACCTAACTCACGGCTCTCCAGTAAACTTCTCTGGTAAGCTATACAACATCATCCCTTACGGTATCGATGAAGCAGGTCAAATCGATTACGAAGAGATGGAAGCGTTAGCTATCGAGCACAAACCTAAGATGATCATCGGTGGTTTCTCAGCTTACTCTCAAGTTTGTGATTGGAAGCGCATGCGTGAAATCGCTGACAAAGTAGGTGCTTACTTCTTCGTAGATATGGCTCACGTTGCTGGTCTAATCGCTGCAGGTGTTTACCCGAACCCAGTTCCACATGCTCACGTTGTAACAACGACAACGCACAAAACGCTTGCTGGTCCTCGTGGCGGTCTTATCCTTTCAAACGAAGGCGAAGATCTTTACAAGAAACTAAACTCAGCAGTATTCCCTGGCGGCCAAGGTGGTCCTCTAATGCACGTTATCGCTGGTAAAGCAGTAGCGTTCAAAGAAGCTCTAGAGCCAGAGTTCAAAGAGTACCAAGCTCGCGTAGTTGCTAACGCAAAAGCAATGGTTGCTGAATTCCTAGCACGCGGTTACAACATCGTTTCAGGTTCTACAGAGAACCACCTGTTCCTAGTTGACCTAATCGACAAAGACATCACAGGTAAAGAAGCAGATGCAGCACTAGGTGCAGCGAACATCACTGTGAACAAGAACTCAGTACCAAACGATCCACGTAGTCCGTTCGTTACTTCAGGTATCCGTATCGGTTCTCCTTCTATCACTCGTCGCGGTTTCTCAGAAGCAGACGCGAAAGAGCTAGCAGGTTGGATCTGTGACATCCTTGATAACATGGGCGATGAGTCTGTTATCGAAGCAACGAAAGCAAAAGTACTAGAGATCTGTAAGCGTCTACCGGTTTACGCTTAATTTTTCTTCGTAGTAATTTGAACTTCGTTGTCGAGCATGCTCACTTACATCCGTAAGCTCCGCGTGCTCTCCTAGAATTTCAAACGACTACTTTGAAAAACGATGAATTTGAAGGCTCCTGTTGGGAGCCTTTTTTATTGGTCTGGTAACTCTCAGAGAGTGAACGAATTTCTGTATTAGCGCAAACTCCGTGTGAGCTCCTTGAACTTTGCTCATCTACTTTGAAAAAAGAGTTTAAAGGTTCCTTTTGGGGCCTTTTTTGTTTTTGAAGATTGGTTATTGCGGGTGCTAAAAAGGGCTGATGCTTGCACATCAACCCTTTGTGGTTTTCTTATGTTGGTTCTACTTTCTGATGCTAAGCAGGGTGCCAGACTTACACTTGAATGAGTAATAATGGCGGCTCTCGTTGAATTTGCCTAAGCCTTCGCCGTCACAGTAGTCGATGTTGATATCACGCATCACTTCTAGCGTGTCTTCGTTGTTTAAAGCGAATTTAGAGCCATCAGAGCAGACAATGCGTACTCTTTCATCGTGGCTTACTGAGTAAATATCGACTTCGGTGTTACACAGCTCAAAAGAGGCTTCACGAAAATTGTCTTGCTGTGTATTTGAAGCGCAACCTGCAGTCAGTGTTGCAGCGAAAACTGCCAAAAGTCCGAGTCTTTTCATTGTTAATCCTTCGCTATCATCAGATTGGGTGATGAGTTTTATATGCTATTTCAGGTAGCCTATACAACAATACGCTTTGGTTCAAGGAGCGTTCGTTGACTCTAAGATATAAAAGTATAGATGTAGACAGATAATTTATAACTGGCTAACTACATGTTTATCCAATACGTATAACCAATAAAAAAGACCAACACTGAGGTTGGCCTTTCAAAATCAAGCGTGTTCTAAATGACTATCGAAACTGTTTGGCTTCTGGAAGGAACTCAAAACCAGCAGACGCAAGTTTAGCGATCAATGCTGCTTTATCGATCTCGTAGAAGTTGACCACTCGATCCAAATCACCACCGAAGTCGTCACGTAGCTTCATGTTGACGATGCTCATCAACATTACAGGATCCATCTTTTCAAAATTAGCGAGGTTCATATTAGTCCTCGAAATCTGAGATCAGCAGGTTTGCAGCGGCAAATGCTGCACGCTCACGCGCTTCTTTAGGAAGAGATTCATCTGCAGCAAGGTCATTCAATGTTTTTACCGCGCAGGTGATCGCTTTAGGGATATAGCCTTGGTCGCCACTGCCAATTTGAGAATACAGTTCACGCACCAAATCACAACAATCGTATACTTTCATTTTTATACCTAACCAAATGATAACTGATCTCAATATACACATAGAGATAAGCAAAAACAAAGTGGATCTGATTAAGTTCAGAGTTAGTTTGTTCTTGCTCAATATCTCATTCTGTTGATGCTCAACGTATCACTTTGCTAGCTTGTTGACTAAGCCGGATATTGACTGCTTAACCAGAGATTTGCTGTTCAAGTTGATAAGTAACTTCATCAGCAAGGTTGAGTTGCTTGGCTAACTCTTTGAGGTAGGCCTTCTCCATGAAGTTTTGTTCATCCGCTACAATCAAAGACGCTAAATAGATCTCACTCGCTTGTTGAGGTGAGGTCGCTAGCTGAGCGATTTCGCTTGGATCGAGCGGTTTGTGCAGCTCTTCAGAGACCAATTTCGTCAGTTGATAATCGGCACCCATATTTTCAACGGCTTGCTCGATCTTAGCCATCTCTTCTTCATCAACATGACCATCCGCTTTGGACGCTGCAATCATCGATCTGAGAATCAGCACGCTATGGTTTGAGTCGTTCTCATCAAATTGAGCTTGTTCGGCATTCGGTGTTTTGCCTTGTTTAGACTGGTAGTCGTTGTAGACTTTATAAGCGAGAGCACCAAGTGCTGCTGCGCCACCAATGCCAGCGGCTTTCTTACCCATTTTCTTGGTTTTCTTAGAACCCATTAACGCACCTAACAGTCCGCCGCCAACTGCGCCTGCACCGAAGGCTCCGAGCGTACTTTTACTGCTACTCTTGCCATTGCTGCCTTGAGAAAGGCTACTTAAACTTGAAGACCCTTGTGAAAGTTTCTGAGTGCCTTGTTTAACGAGATCTGATTTAAGTGCTTGGTTCAGTAAGCTTTTGATATCCATCGATACCTCCAATGGTGAGCATGTTCAAAAAGTTGATGACACCAATATACGGATTTGAAGATGAACAGGGGATTAACTTACGTTATTTACTCTAGGGATAAATAGAAGGGAAACGACAGGCACAAAAAAGGCCACCTAATGGCAGCCTTTCAATGTTTATCTAGTCAGCAATCTAATTACTTAGCTAGTTGAGCGTTAAGGTGCTCGATAACCGTGTCCATTGCGATAGCTTCTTTATCACCAGTACGACGGTTTTTGTATTCGAAGTTGCCTTCGTCCATGCTGCGATCGCCGATAACGATAGTGTGAGGGATACCCACTAGCTCGATATCTTTAAACATTACACCTGGGCGCTCTTTACGGTCATCGAATAGTACTTCGATACCCATAGCGGTTAATTCAGCGTATAGCTTCTCAGCTGCTTCTTTAACACGCTCAGATTTGTGCATGTTCATTGGTACGATAGCAACTTGGAATGGTGCTAGTGCGTCTGGCCAAGTGATACCGAATTTATCGTGGTTTTGCTCGATAGCAGATGCAACAACACGTGAAACACCGATACCGTAACAACCCATTTCTAGGATTACGCTCTTACCATCAGGACCAAGCACGTTACAGTTCATTGCTTTAGAGTAAGTGTTACCTAGTTGGAAGATGTGACCAACTTCGATACCGCGCTTAAGCTGGATAGTACCTTGACCACATGGGCTAAGGTCGCCTTCAACAACGTTACGTAGGTCTTCAACTTGAGCAAGCTCAAGGTCACGACCCCAGTTGATGCCGAAGTAGTGCTTGCCATCTACGTTTGCGCCAGCGCCGAAGTCACTCATTACAGCAACAGAGCGGTCAACGATGAATGGTAGTTCTAGGCCAACAGGGCCAAGTGAACCAGGACCAGCACCAACAAGTGCACGGATTTCTTCTTCAGAAGCCATCTCTAGCGGAGAAGCAACCTGTGGAAGGTTCTCTGCTTTCACTTCGTTCAGTTCGTGATCACCACGGATGATTAGCGCGATGATATCAGCGTCTACTTCATCAGAAGCTTTAACGAATAGAGTCTTAACAGTCTTCTCGATTGCTAGACCGTGTTGCTCTACCAATTCTGCGATTGTTTTTGCGTTTGGCGTATCAACCAGTTCCATCTCTTGAGTTGGCGCTGCCGCTTTAGTCGTTGGAGCTAGTGCTTCTGCTTTCTCAATGTTCGCTGCGTAATCAGATTCTGAAGAGAATGCGATTAGATCTTCGCCGCTTTCAGCAAGAACGTGGAATTCTTGAGAGCCGCTGCCGCCGATTGCGCCAGAGTCTGCCAATACTGGACGGTACTCAAGGCCCATGCGGTCGAATGCTTTACAGTAAGCATCGTGCATCGCTTGGTAAGACTTTTCTAAGCCTTCTTTATCGATATCAAAGCTGTACGCATCCATCATAGAGAATTCACGTGCACGCATTACGCCAAAACGAGGGCGGCGCTCATCACGGAATTTAGTCTGGATTTGGTACAAGTTTAGAGGTAGCTGTTTGTAAGAGCTGATCTCGTTACGTACTAGGCTCGTTACCACTTCTTCAGCTGTTGGGCTAAGAACAAACGGGCGAGAGTGACGGTCTGTGAAACGAAGTAGCTCAGGACCCATCTTTTCAGAACGGCCAGTCTCTTCCCAAAGCTCAAACGGTTGAACTACGGGCATCAAGATTTCAACGGCACCTGCATTATCGATCTCTTGGCGAACGATATTTTCGACTTTACGCAGTACACGTAGACCAGTAGGTAGCCAAGTATATAAACCTGAAGCTAGCTTACGGATCATACCTGCACGTAGCATCAGCTGGTGGCTGATAACTTCTGCGTCGTTTGGAGTCTCTTTCAGAGTAGAAAGAAGGTAGTTACTGGTACGCATTCTATGGTATCCGTTTCATCATTGATAAAAGAAAACTTGCTGTCGTTCGTGACCACAGCAAATCTGATATAGCCGCATATAATATCAGCCTATTTGGGATCTCAAAAGCGTTCAATGTCAGTTACATTGATGAAAAGCGTTTCAACCACGAATTTCACGTTAAGATCGAACAAATTTACCGCATATTCTTTGTTGTCAGGCTTACCTTTCTTATAGGCAGGGCGAGGGTCTTGGCCTAATACTTCTTTGATCACCTGAATGATATGGCGCGCTTGTGGATGGCTTGCGAGCTTACTTTGCGCTTGCTGCGAAAAGTTAACGTCGAGCACCTCTGGTTCGTCGGCGGCGAACCCTCCCAATGCATCCGGAATCGAATCTGAGTAGGGGATATAAGGCTTGATGTCGATGATCGGTGTACCGTCTACTAAGTCGACGCTGCCGAGATCCAACCAAGTTTGTCCTTTTTCTTGAGACACACCTTTTAGTTCAACCGCAGACATGCCAATTCCATTCGGTCTGAAAGTGGCACGAGACGCGAATACACCAATACGTTCATTCCCGCCAAGGCGAGGTGGCCTCACAGTTGGTTTCCAGCCTGCTTCAAGGTTCTTGTCGAACAGAAATAGTAACCAAACATGGCTAAATTGCTCGATATCACGAACAGACTCAAGGCAGTTTGCTGCATCAACCAACCTGACTCTTGAGGTGGATGTGGGTACCAACCTAGGCTGTCTTGGCACAGCGAACTTCTCTTTATAAGGAGACTCAATAAAGCCAACAGGTTCAATGGTGTACATAGTTGGGTGTTCTCTGATTACGATTAAGACGGAAAAATATCATAAAATCGCTTGTTTTTCTTTTGATAATAATTATCATTTGAAATGTTATAACATATCAAATTAGTTATTTAAGGGAAATACAATGAAACCGAATATCCATCCAGATTACCGTCCCGTGGTTTTTCATGACACCAGTGTCGATGAGTACTTCTTAATCGGCTCAACGCTAAAAACAGACCGTACTATCGAATGGGAAGACGGCAATACTTATCCTTACTTCACGATTGAGGTGTCGTCAAAGTCGCATCCTTTCTATACGGGTAAACAACGAGTGCTACATAAAGAAGGACGTGTTGCGAACTTCACTCGTCGTTTTGGTCAATTAGGTAAGGGAGCGAAATAGAATGAAAGTTGTGAAATCACTTAAAAGTGCGAAAAGTCGCCATCCTGATTGCCAGATAGTAAAGCGCAGAGGTCGTCATTATGTTATCTGCAAAACCAATCCGAGATTCAAAGCGGTTCAGAAATAGTCAGTCAAATTGATGTGACGCGAGTGTAAAAACGAGGGGAAAGTCAAACTTCATTCATTTGTCTGTTTTTCTTTTCCCTCGAGAAGAACCTGACAGAATATTGCGTATTAACTTAGAGTATGGCGTGTTTTATTTTCAAGTGAATCAATGGGTTATATTATCAGTTATATTTGTAGTGAATGTGTATTTGTGAATTATAAATCTAGATTTTGTATTTAATGTAGATTTATTTGCTAATTAATTGTTCAAATAGAGTTAAAAATCGCCGTTTGTTACACATTTTGTAACATTTTAAATTTCTAATTGATAATTTTGTCGCGTACCCTTCGCTGGCAATTTGAACATTTTTGTCACAATTGCATAGGAATCACTACAAGGAGGGAACTGATGAGTTCATCAGCTTCAATAAAAAACAACTCGCCAAAGAAACCTATTTTTACCCGTTTTCTCGATGGTGTTGAATATTTGGGGAACCTATTACCCCACCCGATCACTCTTTTCGCAATCTTCTGTGTCGCTATTCTAGTTACTTCAGGTATCGCAGGATATTTTGATGTGTCTGTTATGGACCCTCGTCCAGAAGGTGCTCCAGGTCGTGCTGCTGACGGCATGATCTACGTTGTAAGCTTACTTAATGCTGAAGGCTTACAGCTCATTGTTACTAATCTAGTGACAAACTTTGTTGGCTTTGCGCCATTAGGTACCGTGCTTGTTGCAATGCTAGGTGTAGCGATTGCTGAGCACTCAGGTCTATTATCTGCGGCGATGCGTGGCATGGTAATGGGCGCATCTAAGCGCATGGTTACGGTAACCGTAGTTTTTGCCGGTATTATCTCTAACACGGCTTCAGAGCTTGGTTATGTAGTACTTATCCCGCTTGCAGCAATGCTTTTCCACTCTTTGGGTCGTCACCCATTAGCAGGTCTAGCGGCAGCATTTGCTGGTGTATCTGGTGGTTACTCTGCAAACCTTCTAATCGGTACGGTTGACCCACTGCTTTCTGGTATCACAGAAACAGCAGCACAAATGATCGACCCGACTTACAGCGTTGGTCCTGAATCAAACTGGTACTTCATGTTTGTTTCTACTTTCTTCATCGCGATTACAGGTGCATTTGTAACTGAGAAGATTGTTGAACCAAAACTGGGTAAATACAATGACGAAGAAGCGTCTGAAGATTTATCAAATGATTCAATGGGCAAACTAACAGACGTTGAGAAGAAAGGCCTTAAGCTTGCGGGTATCGCAGTGCTAGCGGTTTCAGCGCTTCTTGCTTGGACGATTGTTCCAGCTGATGGTGTTCTACGTTCAGCAGCAGGTACGGTTTCAGGTTCTCCATTCCTGAAAAGTATCGTAGCGTTCATCTTCGTATTCTTCGCAGTTCCTGGTTTTGTTTACGGTAAAGTTACCGGCACAATGAAAACAGACCGTGATGTAATCAATGCAATGTCTAAGTCTATGTCTTCAATGGGCATGTACATCGTACTTGTGTTCTTCGCTGCTCAGTTTGTTGCTTTCTTCAAGTGGACTAACTTCGGTCAAGTATTCGCAGTTGCAGGTGCTACTTTCCTACAAGATATCGGCCTAACAGGTCCAATGTTGTTCTTCGCATTCATCCTAATGTGTGGCTTCATTAACCTGATGATCGGTTCAGCTTCTGCTCAGTGGGCAGTAACAGCGCCAATCTTCGTTCCAATGCTAATGCTAGTAGGTTACGCGCCTGAAACGATTCAAGCGGCTTACCGTATCGGTGATTCAACAACCAACATCATTACTCCAATGATGAGCTACTTCGGTCTTATCCTTGCTGTAGCGACGCGTTACATGAAGAACCTAGGTATCGGTACTCTGATTGCAACTATGCTTCCATACTCAATCGTATTCTTGGTTGGTTGGAGCTTAATGTTCTACGTTTGGGTATTCGTATTTGGTCTACCAGTAGGCCCAGGTGCTGCAACGTACTACACGCCTTAGTCTTAAGGTTCAGATTTGTCTATAAATGGCTCGTTCCTAAAGACAATTCTTGCTTACAGATAGCTCTCGTATAGAGAACAACGAAACCTGCGTTTATCGCAGGTTTTTTTTCGTTATGCCGCCGGGAACTAGTAGGAGTAAGTCATGATGACATTGACGATTTTTCTGCCCGGGCCGCCAATGAACTCAAGGTTTGCTCCGTAAGTTTTTGTGATATTCCAATTTGCTCCTATTATCGCAGAGTAGTCTTCTGCGCTTTGCTGAGATAACTGATACGACAACCCCTCCACACCTAGCGCGTTGTTTTCTTGCGTTAACCCTTCACTGTGCATGTAAGCGGCACCCACATAGGGGAAAATGTTACCCCAGTTTTCAGTTTGAATAAGTTGGCCAACTCGAGGGCTGAACAACATGGTTTTGGTATTTGTACGCTCATCGTCGGTGCGAGAGTGCGTCATACTAGCCGGAAGCACATATGTGAAATCTCCAACCTGACCGACAATATTCATCGAAAATCCCCAGTTTGTGCCTTCCACATCCGGGTAAAACTCTGGAGTGTTGATGGATTCTTTAGAGCAAATGGGTAAATTTGACTGTTTGTCGCAAGCTTTAAAGAGTGAGGTCGGTATTTCAGCTGTTAATTGAGTACCACCCGAGAAACGCCCGACATGTACGCCCATTTGTAGGAAGGGAAACACCCAAGCCGCAGCGCGCAGTTGCATGCTTTTGCTCTCGATTTCAGGATCGCCAAATGACACCTGCGAAAGATCGTATCTGTCTCCTAAATTTACGTCGCCGACTTGCACGCCCAAATCATACATTTCGATATTTTGCGCAGAAGCGTTACCGATGAATGAAAGAGAAAATGGTAGAGGCAGGGCATAACCGAGATCAATGGCCTTTTGGGCATGAAAAGGTAAAGCGTGTTCCCACTTCTTATTGAGCTTCTGCTGTGTTTCGGCATCAGGAAAATCGACTCGTGCACTTTCCTCTGCCCAACTAGACGTTGCGCCGATAGCCAATGCGACAACCGCACTTAACGTTATTAACTTTGTCATGGTGACCTCTTAAAACGCTTCGTTGATCGACAGATAAAGGCCTTGTGCATCATTGGAGCCAAAGCCGAGGTCGACACGAACGTTCATACGAGGTTGGAGTTCATAACGATAGCCAACGCCATAGCTGTAAATTTTATCCTGATACAGGTCATTGGTGTTTTCAGCCGTTGTTGCTAGACCGGCCCACATCGTAAAGCCGTGTTTGGTGTAATCACCATTACTCATAAATGACTGGCGATACTCCATGGTGTGCTCGACGCTGTGCATATCACGGTAGCGTCCGTAATAGATGCCACGCATGGAATCTTGGCCTCCAAAGGTTGGCAGTTCGTAATAAGGAACGTCGCCTGCGCTGAAGTTTGCAGTATTGAGAAAAGCCAAGGTGGAGCCTTTGATTGGTGTCCAGTACAGACGGTAATCAGCTTCAGCTTTTTCAAAATTGGAATCACTGCCAAAGTTGTCTTGGTAGCTCGCATATTCAAGGCTCAGAAACTGACCTTGACGTGCATTTACTGCGATGTCACGGGTATCCCATTGTAAGGCTACACCGACCCCTAGCGTGAATGGGTTATCTTGACCGTAGATAAAATCGGTATCTTGAGCGACGTTTGATGAAATAGATTCTTCAATCGCCTTTTTGTACTGCAGGCGAAGTATTGGCCCCAGGTAAATGTTGTTACCCAAGTGTATTCCGAGATCGGCGTTGTAGGTGGCGAAGTCATAGTCGACTAAGTTCTCTTCATCTTTACCGTTATTGACCCCTGACTGATAACCAGTACCGAAATAGTACAAGCTTTGTTTGCCCATCGATAATTGGCCGAAGTAGCGCAGTTTATTCTGTGGAGAAAATATTTTTTGTTTAGAACGAACACCAAAACCGACGCCGCTATCCATCTCATTGGCGATACCCACTAATGTGATGGAAGATCGTTGAGTTTTACTCGGTTGTTCAGGTGTTGTGTTAAATGAGTACAATCCACCGATGGCAAGCATAAAGCCAGTTTCTGGCATGTAAGCCGGGCCCCCAAGCAGTGAAAATAATCCGTTATCTTTGTTGTCTGGTGTTGAGGGGATAACGGTATCTTCTTGCGCTAAAGAAGTAGAAGAGAATCCAAGGAGCAGGGAGCAGATCCATTGCAACGAGCCAAAAATAGTCGTTGTTTTACGTAGCATGGTGCACTCATGTGTTCACTAAAAGAGGGAGTATCTATGTCTGTGCTACGAGGAGGTAATGATCCGTTTCAATATCTGATATGTGTTAAGTGTATATCGTTGTTGGGATAAGGCTTGGAGCACCATCTTGACTGATTTCAAAATGGTGCATGTAAAATAGATGTGCGCTTTTATTTGGACGAGTAAACTCATAATCCGGCGAAACGATAGGTGACCCCAAATTCAAATGACCAGCCTAAATCTCGTTGTATCAACGCGCTGTCGCTGTCGTGATGAATTAAGTCTGCTCGAGAAATACCAATCCAAGTTGGCGTGAACTCATAGAGCCCGATTAACCCCGTTTGATAAACAAAGGTAGACCCTGCATCAAACTGGTTTAACCCTGAGGCAGAAGATTCGGTGTTAGAAATACCATAAAGGTGATTGGACAGTTTCTTGTCACGATAATCGATTTCTAGGTAGGGCGTAATGGTGAATGGCTGCGTCCAGGTTTCTAATGTTCTGCCTAAGTGAAGCTGAACTTCGTAGCCGTTATGTTCTGAAGTCACATCGTGTAAGTAGGTGAGGCGTGCGCCAACCGTACCTAACGTTATCCCCAGCTCCCCATTACCATCTCTGTCTTGAATGCCGTTGGGTAGGTCGACAAAAGTGTCTGACACTTCAGCAAAACGCCAATTTCCAGATAACCCTAAGTAAGGGAGCAGTTGCAAATTGGCTAAGCTGCCATCAATAAAGCCTTTTGGTCCTGAGTAGAATAGGTTGGGTGTCGCGCCAAATTGAGGGGCACTTTTAGTGGAGAAAACACTTTCACCATAGGTGATGCTGCCTCCGATGATTCCAAACTCTTTACTGGCAAGGTCTTTATCGGCAAAGCCTTTACCAGCAAAACTTTCATCGGCAAAGGAAGGTTGAGTGCTGCAAAAAAGAATGGATAGCGAGAGGGTGATTCGACGAACCATAATCAATACTCCGTTATTGTAATAAATATCAAGAACGGAGTATGTCGATTAAAATTTCATCGGGACTACAGCTATTAAGAAACGACGATCAAAGGTGTCGTCATTAGGAAGGCTGTGGTTAACGTTTGGCTAGCAGGCGATCGAGGTGGTTGGCAAACTCACGACGGTCGGTTTGAGAAAGGGCACTTGGTCCACCCGTTTGGATGCCACTTGAGCGCATGGTATCCATAAAGTCACGAATATTCAGGCGCGCTTTGATGGTCTCTTTGGTGTAAAGCTCGCCACGAGAACTGAGGGCTTGCCCACCTTTGGTGATCACTTCGTCAGCCAGAGGGATATCGGATGTAATCACAAGATCGCCGGGTTCAGTGCGCTTTACGATTTCATCATCAGCAATATCAAACCCGCTTGGCACTTGAATTGAGTGAATGTTATTGCGTTTAGGAACGGGAACCAGATGGTTTGCCACAAAGGTACATTCAACCCCTGTGCGCTCAGCTGCGCGTACGATTGTTTCTCGGATAACCTTTGGACAAGCGTCCGCATCAACCCATATCTTCATAGTGTTCTATTTCTCTGTTAGCTTATTTATCGGTCAACTTATTGCTCAGTTAACTTGGCTTCAAGCGTAGCAACGCGAGCGGTGAGTTCAAGGATTTGCTTTTCTAGCTGGCTAACACGATCAAGTGCCGGCTCTTCTTGTGTCGCGACTTCAACTTTAGGAACGCGATTTGCGCTTTTCCAGCTCTTGATAGTCGTGATTAAAGCGGGCATCGGAACGGATGTGCTCATACGAGCCTTAACTAAAGCAACTGTCGGCTCTTTCCCTTGCGCTTGCAGTCCTTCAAGCACTGATTTCAACTCTTCAGAAACATCTTTTGTCAGCATGTTGACCTCCATTTTTAGTCTTTAGTCATTTTACTCGCTCTGGTGAATGATAGCGAATCATAAAACCGCCCATGGCTTGTGAGAGATCTCTTACAAAGGCTGTGAGATAACACGAATACATCGCTAGAGAGATTGATGTGCATATAGTTAAGATGTTGAATTTTAATTGTTTTATATAGTTAACAACTTTATTGAATTCAAAGTGTGATACAAATCTATTGTCCGAAATCCTAAATCGCGTAAATTAAACCTTGTCGGAAGGATTCTGACACGGAACAGGAAAGCACCAAGGATTTGGTTATCTTCAGGATGAAGATTTGGTTACTTAGGATTGAGTGATCAAGCATGGAGCGTAAGGACATTGTAGGGATACAGTCAGTTAACAGGAAGTTAGCTGCAACGGAATGACAATGGACACCTTTAGGATTAAAGGGTTGGATTAGCATCAGGACGATGTAAAGGACACCGCTCACGGAACAAGTGATGTGCGCTAACTAGGATTGTTAGCTTTCAGGATGATTGGACACCGCTAGGACGGCGAAGTAAAGGAAAGAGCTGAAGGATTACAGCCACTATTATGGATGATGCATGGAGCATTAATTAGTAGCCGGACTGCTGCGAGTAAGACCCTAGCCCTGACACTTCGGTGTCGGGGCTTTTCTTTTCCTGAGGCTTTCTCTGTCTAGGAGGCTCTTTTTAATCGAGAGCTTTTTCATCTAAGAGCGCAACATCTGCTTTTCTGCTAATGGTCAACACAAGGAGTGTTTTATGACGATAGCAACCTCAAGAACGCTGTTGGTACCTTATACTGAACAGCTAGAACTCGACTTTATCAAGTTAAATTGCTGCCCCATTAATCGTGCTGAAATGAATGGACCTCACTCTGTCGCCTCTGCGAAGCATCTCTTTCAAGAAATACTGCAAGATAACGTAGGCTTTTGCCGCGCGATAATCCACAACCAAACCCGTGAATATCTTGGACATGTCTTTGTTTCATCGGAAAAGGGTAAGCATGAACTTGGCTTTATTTTGGATAAAGAATACTGGAATCAAGGTTTTGCTAGTGAGGTACTAAAGCCTTTCTTCAGTTTAGTGCGTTTTGAAGAGCGTCTAACGAATGTTGTTGCGACTGTGAATGTCGGCCACAACCCATCGATTAAGCTATTAGAAAAATTAGGTTTTGCATTTAAAGAGACCAAACAAGATCAGTTTGGCCCTTATCATGAATATGGTTATACCGAGTATTGCGACGTTACATTCTATGAGGCTGTAGCTCAAACCGCATAGAACGGAAGCCTACCATGGTCAGTTTCCCTTGGTATAGGTCATCACCCAACGCTGAAAACTCAAATTGATACACGGTGTGCCAGCGCCAAATGGTGGTGAGCTCATGGCGCATCTTAAGTTTATGACCATTAAAGGCAACACTTAATAGCTGTAGGTCGAGCTCTTTACATTTTCTCGCAATGGCAGCTTTCGCAAGCTCGGATTGCCTGCGCTGCTGCCAAAACAGAAAGCAAAAGAAGCACAGCATCAAAATAGCCAATAAGTTATCTATCATTTAATCCATACTTCCTTTTATCTCTCTATTCCGTTCGTGATTTGAGCTTTTTCTTACGAGCTATTGATCGGTTCTGTCTGGTATCTATTGCGACTTAGCCGCTTGTTGTAATTCAACAAGTGCATTGGCGAGCTCTGGTGATGGGTTCGAGTTCAATAATGGTAAAAATACCATTCTCAGTGCCGGAATCATCACTAAATCTGCAAATAACTGATTGAATAGGTTCTGGTTGCCTGTTTGTGCGAGGCGTAACAAGAATTGCTCAGCAATCGATGGATCTTGCAGTGCGTGCCAGCTACGACCAGCCAAACCAATTAACACCTCTTGATGGCTTAAGCGTGGGCTAGCCAGAACTTGGTTAATTACGGCGTTGGTTGTGCTTTGCTCTGCGCCAGAAAGGGCACGTACTAGTGCTGACAGTAAGAACAGATCTGGCTCTTGACTGTTAATCTCATTCTCTGCCATTTCTTGTAAGCGTTGAGCGAGCTTGTCATTGATTTGCGTGTGCTCCAGCGCCCCGAGTGTTGCGTATAGAGGTTCTGATGGCAGTTTGTTCAATGCTTTGCGAATCGCGACACCATTTTGTTGGCTGCCTAAGCGAGCACACATATCAGTGATGCCTTGTAGGCCAACGGTTTTCCAGTTGTCCCAACCGAGTTCGCCTGTGAAGTAGTGTTGAGCGTGTTCGTAGTATTGGCTCGTTGCAAGGTCTAAACCTGCTCTTACTTGGCTATGGAACACGGCCATTTTGTCTTCTGAAGGCTTGAAAGTATATGGGTTGTTAGACAGCTTTTGTTGTTGCTCTTCGCTGATCTCACCGTTCAAACGTGTGCCCATCGCTTCGATAACAAACTTAAGGAAATTGCCGACATCACCTTGATGTAATAGGCCTCTTTCGTCCAGTTTAAATTTTAGGAACCAGATCCAAGGCTGCTTGTGTTCGTTCCAGTAGCTAATCGCTAAGTGAGCTTGTTTCTGAAGTGGAAATGGGTACGGCTGTTTCCCTTGCTCAACATCAGAGAATAAGGTGTTGTCGATCTTCTGGATACGGCGACCTAGGTCGTAGATATCGTATTGGCAACCGCTATTCTTTAGTAACTGAGTGAGCGTGTGAATCGTTTCCATAGTAATAAAGCTCCTAACTTTCTTTCCTAAATAGATGGTACTCTATGCCCCAATTTCAAGGTCACTAGATAAATAACTTGGTGAAAAATGACAGCAGCCACAAAGTTACCTCTTTTACTTCAACAATTAGAACAACAAATGCGCCAATGCTCCCTATGGAGCGCGTTTCCGCCTTCGGAGGAAGCTCTGGCGAGCGTAGAGCCTTTTGCTATTGATTCTCTACAGCCAGAAGAGTGGTTGCAGTGGATCTTTATCGTTAAGATCAACGCAATGATGGATGCGAAAATGCCGTTACCTAAGGGCTTTGCTATCCATCCTTATTTTGGTGAAGTGTGGAAAAATGAGGCAGACAAAGTCGAACTGCTAGTGACGATTCAGAGCATTGATGAGGTATGCGCGTAATGTTAGAGATCATTTATCAAGATGAGTATTTTGTCGCGGTGAATAAGCCTGCTGGCATGCTAGTGCATCGTTCATGGTTGGATAAACACGAAACGCAATTTGTTATGCAGACATTGCGCGATCAAATTGGTCAGCATGTATTTCCATTACACCGCTTAGACAGACCGACATCGGGTGTGTTGGTATTTGCGTTGTCGAGTGAGGTTGCTTCACAGGTGATGCCAATGTTCGCTAATCATGAGATGCAAAAAACCTATCATGCGATTGTCCGTGGTTGGATAGAAGAGGGCGATACGCTCGATTATGCACTTAAGGTTGAGCTGGATAAGATCGCAGATAAGTTCGCGAAAGAAGACAAAGAAGCGCAAGAGGCTGTAACAGTCTATGAACCGCTAGCAAAAGTAGAAGTGCCATATTCAACAGGACGCTTTCCTACGAGCCGCTACTGTTTGGTTGAGATGATGCCAAAGACAGGTCGCAAACATCAGCTGCGTCGTCACATGGCTCATCTAAGACATCCGATTGTCGGTGATACCTCACATGGTGATGGTAAGCACAACCGACTGTTCCGTGATGATTTAGATTCGCACCGCTTGTTGTTGCACGCTTCTGAGCTTCGCTTTATCCATCCTTTCACAAAAGAAGAGTTGGTGATGAAAGCCAACCTGGATGAAACTTGGCTAAGGTTGTTTGAAACCTTTGAGTGGGATACTAACTTAATCGATGCTCAAACTTGCTTGTCTAAGTAAGTCACGCGTGTTTTAAGCATCGCGAGTCTAAGTGAATAGAGAAAATAGAATAAAAAACAAAGGGCTGATAGTGATATCAGCCCTTTTTGTATCTGTATAACCTTAACGGCATAACTAATGTTGGTTAGTTAACAGTAATAGTTCGTCGCGGGATCATTTTAGCTTTTCTAGATCGGCTTCGATCTCAGCGATCTTACTTGATACCACTTTCTCTAGATGGCGTAAGTCGGTAAGGATCTTCTGCTTCACATCCACCTCAGCTGTTGGCGTCGGTTTGGTGATCTTGTTGAGCTCATCAATCACAAGAGTGAGGTTGCGGTTAATCTCTGTCACTTCTTTGTATTGATTATTGCCACCGCTAACAAGCACACTTTTTACTTGTCGTGGGTACTTAAACTTAACGCTTTTCGCGAACAGTTCACCTTTCTGCTTACGAAAGTAAATCTTCAGGATATCTTTGTGCGCTTCTTGGCGAAGGGAGTAACGTTCAATCTGTTTAGGTTCGTGGATACCTAAGCCAGTGAGGTTTGGATACATAAGCGACCTCTAGGTTATGAATGTAATACTTTTATGTAATTGACTTGATCAATGTAGCAGCCTAACGACGAGCTAGATAGTTGATATCTGTGAATTGATTGTAAGTTGTGGGCAAGATCGCTCTCTATCTTTACCCACACTTATTTGGTTATTAAACCTGCTTTTAAACTGAATTCGCTTTCTAAGGTGCCAGTTCAGAAACGTGCTCGGTTAATCGCTCTCTTAGCGCCTGTTCTTGTTCTTCAGACAGTCTTCCACCTGCTTCACTGGTCAGAATAAACAGATCCTCTGCTCGCTCACCTATGGTGGTGATTTTGGCACCGTGTAAGTTGATGTCTAGCTCCGCAAAGGTTGCACCGACTTGAGCCAATAACCCCGGCGTATCAAGGGCTCTTAACTCCATCAAGGTGCGTTTCTTGCTCTTGGTTGGTAGGAACTCAACTAAGGTTTTGACCTTAAAGTGTTGCAAGTTACGTGGCGTGCGACGTGTCTTAATCTTAGTTGGTCGGCCATCAGCCAATACATGAGTCAGATGCTTAGCAACGGCTTTGTGTCTTGCTTCATCAATGGCTTCACCATGTTGGTCTAGTACGATAAAGGTATCCAAAACATGACCATCTTTGCTGACCATGACCTGCGCGTCATGAACGTTAAAGTTACGTCTGTCGAGTTCGGCAACCACGGTCGCAAACAGTGCTGCTTGGTCTTTACAGTAAACGAACACCTCAGTACCACCACGTGTCGCTTTCTTACTGATCAAGACTAAAGGCTGGCTTGGGTCTTCTAGGCGAAGTAAGTGCTCACAGTGCCAAGCGATTTGTTTATGTGTGTGACGTAAGAAGTAATCAGCTTTAAAACGTTGCCATAGCACTTCAATCTCACGAGCGGTGAAGCCTTCTTTACGCAGCAGTGCTGATGCCATTTGTTGATTGTGACGAATACGGTCTCTGACATCGACTGGGTTTTCCAAGCCCCGGCGCAGTGCGCGCTGCGTTGAGTGGAATAGCTCAGCTAACAGGGTTCGTTTCCAACTGTTCCATAATTCAGGGTTAGTCGCACAGATATCGGCAACGGTTAAGCAAACCAGTAGCTCGAGTGATTCTTCATCACGCACTTTTTTGGCGAATTCGGTGATCACATCTGGATCGTAGATGTCACGACGTTGAGCTGTTACTGACATCAGCAGGTGATTTTGAACTAGCCACGCGACTTGTTTGGCTTCAGGCTTCGATAGCCCGTGTTCAATACAGAAAGAGTAAGCCTCAACTGCACCTATCTCAGAGTGATCTCCGCCGCGGCCTTTGCCGATGTCATGGAAGATAGCGGCAAGGATCAGCAACTCTTTCTTCTGTACGCGCGGGTACACTTCACAACAGATAGGGTGCTTATCGTGGTTTTCGATTTGACCAAAGCGGTTTATGTGCTTGAGCAGGCGGATACTGTGTTCATCCACGGTGTAAACATGGAATAGGTCAAACTGCATCTGACCAACGATCTGGCTCCATTGTGGTAAGTACGCCGAGAGTACGCCCAATTTGTGCATTAAGCTAAAGGCTTTGTGCAGAGCATTAGGGTGGCGAACTAGATCCATAAACTTGTCACGAGCTTCGGGAATAGTATGCAGGAATCGGTTCAATCGACGGCGTGCCGTTCGCAGTTGTCGCAATGTTGGGGGACTAACCCCTTCGATAGTCGAGTCATTGGCGATATGGATAAACATATCGAGAATGGTTTCTGGTCTTGCTTGGAATAGGGCAGGCTTGCGCGCTTCGATCAACGAACCTCGACGTTGGAAGTCATCGTCTAGAATCTCAGCGTCTTGGGTTTGACCGCCATTGATGATCGCTTGATCGAACAGTTTAAGCAGCATCTTATTCAGTTCAGCAACACGACGAAGGGTTCGGTAGAACTCCTTCATCATCATCTCAACACCACGGTTGCCTTCACCACTGTAACCCAGATGTTCAGCGACTTGAGCTTGATGGGCAAAGGTGAGGCGGTTGTCGTAACGGCGCAGTTCAATGTGCAGTGCAAAACGAACTCTCCATAGGAAATCTTGGCACTCAACTAATTCACGATACTCCGCATCGGTTAGAAAGCCGTATTTGCTCATCTCTAACAAAGAGGTCGCACCGAAATGGCGACGCGCAACCCAGCTCAGGGTATGGATGTCTCTGAGTCCGCCTGGAGTCGATTTAATGTCCGGCTCTAGATTGTAAGTGGTGTCGTGGTAGCGAGCGTGACGCTCTCTCTGTTCTTGAATCTTAGCCTTGTAGAAGGTTTCACTTGGCCAAAATGAATCGGAATGAATCTTCAGTTTTAGTTCTTGGAAGGTGTCTTCACTGCCACACAACAATCGCGACTCTTGTAGGTTGGTCGCAACGGTTAAATCATCAATGCCGATTTCCAGACATTCGGCAATGGTGCGCACGGCGTGGCCGACTTCTAATCTTAGATCCCAGAGTAGGGTGATGAATTGGCTGACTTTCTCGCCGAGCGCTGGTGGCAATGTTTTTTGCGAGACGATAAGAATATCAATATCGGACAAAGGGTGTAGTTCGCCGCGACCATAACCGCCCACAGCGACAAGTGAAATATGAGGCAGTTTGTTGAACCCGAAACTTTCCCACAAACGATTGAGAAGTAAATCCATGTATTCGGAGCGCAGTAGAACCAAATCGGTGACGGGGTGGTGGTTCAGAAATTCATTTTTTTGATACTGCGTGAAGATCTCGAGCTGATTTTTTAATTCGCAGATTTCAATTTGTTCGTCATTGAACGTAAGAGGGCATTGATAAGGCATAGTCTGCTATCCGTGCAAGCAAATGAGAATAGTAAACAATTTAACAGAAGCTGATGGAAAATCGAAATTGAGTGGATAAAAAAATATCCTCGACAATGCGAGGATATTTTTAAAAGGCTGGTGCGTTCAGTTCGGTGAACTAAGCGTTCTTCATGATACGTGGGATTGTATCATCGCTGCGCAGTGTTAGTACTTCACAACCAGTATCAGTTACAACCAGAGTGTGCTCCCATTGAGCCGAGTTCTTGCTGTCTGCTGTGTATACTGTCCAGCTATCTTCGTCATCAAGACGACAGCCAAACTTACCCGCGTTGATCATTGGCTCGATAGTGAAGCACATGCCTGCTTTTAGCACTGTGCGATCGCTGTTCTTGTAGTGAACCACTTGTGGATCTTCGTGGAATTCAGAACCAATGCCGTGACCACAGTAATCTTTAACAATAGAGAACTTAGCGCGTGGGTTGTTCTTGTTGTTTGTTTTGATGTACTTCTCGATAGCAGTACCGATTTGACCAAGTTGAACACCTGGCTTAACTTGGCGCATGCCTTCGTAAAGTGCTTCTTGAGCAACCATGCACAGACGCTTGTTTGCTGGTGAAACCTCACCCACTAGGAACATCTTAGATGTGTCACCGTGGTAACCTTGTGGACGAACGCTTAGATCAGCGTTTTCGTCATCAGGAATGATTACCGTGATATCAACGTTAAGAATGTCGCCATCTTTTAGTACCGCAGGTTTGAATTGACCTGTGCTGCCAGTCTCATCTTGTGATGCTGGAATGCCGTGGCACACAATGTGGTTGATAGACGTACAGATTGACTTAGGGAAACCGTGGTAATCAAGTGGTGCTGAGTATGCGCCTCTTTCTAGAGCGTACTCGTGACAGATTTGGTTTAGCTCTTCTGTCGTTGTACCTACTTGGATGTGAGGTTCAATCATCTCTAGAATTTCAGAAGCCAGCTTGCCGGCGACGCGCATTTTTTCAATTTCTTCAGCAGTTTTAATTTTTACAGCCATTGCATATCTCTTAATTTGGTAGCACCTAAGTGTGCATATTGGGGCTATTCTATCAGTGCAGCATTTTAGCGCAACATTCCCATGTCCATACATTGCTGGTGGATACTGTTCAACGTGAGTGAATCGTGAGCGATTTATTGAGCCTGAAGTGAATGAATAGCGACACTATTTATAGGTGAAATTCGCCGATAGGGATCAGTATAGCAGTCGCCATTTTTAGAATTTTTTCTAGCCATAGATAGACAAAATATGGTATAAAGCGCGCCGGACATCAGGACTGTTTTCTCCAATTGGCGAAACAAGCTTTATGTCCACTAACTTATTTCTTTAAATCACACACATTCCGACACATGTTCCGGGGTGCCTCAACAACACAGATAACGGCTGAAAAGTGGTTAGTTGTTAGGGGTCGGATTCATGGGGGATGTGGAGGCCTAACCCCATAGAGGATTTTAAAATGGCAACTGTATCAATGCGCGATATGCTTAAAGCTGGTGTTCACTTCGGTCACCAAACTCGTTACTGGAACCCAAAAATGAAGCCATTCATCTTTGGTGCTCGTAACAAAGTACATATCATCAACCTAGAAAAAACTGTACCAATGTTCAACGAAGCTCTAGCTGAAATCGCTAAAGTTGGTGAGAAGAAAGGTAAAGTTCTTTTTGTTGGTACTAAGCGCGCTGCATCTGAAGCTGTTAAAGAAGCTGCTATCAACAGCAACCAGTTCTACGTTAACAACCGCTGGTTAGGCGGTATGCTAACGAACTACAAAACTGTTCGTCAGTCTATCAAGCGTCTGAAAGAACTTGAAGCGCAAGCTCAAGACGGTACTTTCGACAAGCTTACTAAGAAAGAAGCTCTAATGCGTACTCGTGAAATGGAGAAGCTAGAGAAATCTCTTGGTGGTATCAAGAACATGGGCGGCCTTCCAGACGCTCTATTCGTAATCGATGCTGATCACGAACACATCGCAGTTAAAGAAGCAAACAACCTAGGTATCCCAGTTTACGCTGTAGTTGATACTAACTCTAACCCAGACGGCGTTGACTTCGTTATCCCAGGTAACGATGATGCAATCCGTGCAGTACAGCTTTACCTAAACGCTGCTGCAGACGCGGTTAAAGAAGGTCGCAACAAAGATGTTGCTGCTGTAGCTGCTGAAAAAGACGGTTTTGTAGAAGCTGAATAATAGCGGCTCTGAGCCATATTTAGTTCATATTAAGCGGTCATAATCGATGGCTTAACGGACTGAATACAGTCAATATCAGGGGCCAATTAATTAGGCCCCTGTTTTTTATCTTTTTTAGAATTTACTGAGGAATAGAGAATGGCAACTGTAACTGCAGCTCTAGTTAAAGAACTTCGTGAACGCACAGCTGCGGGCATGATGGAATGTAAAAAAGCGCTTGTTGCTGCTGAAGGCGACATCGAGCTAGCAATTGAAAACATGCGTAAATCTGGCGCAGCAAAAGCAGCTAAGAAAGCTGGTAACGTTGCTGCTGAAGGCGCAATCATCATCAAAGAAGCAAACGGCGCAGCTGCTCTTCTTGAAGTTAACTGCCAAACTGATTTCGTAGCTAAAGATGCAGGTTTCCTTGCATTCGCTAACGAAGTTGCTGAAGTTGCTCTAGCAGAACGTCTAGAAATCGCTGATCTTCAAGCTAAATTTGAAGAAGCGCGTATCGCACTAGTAACTAAAATCGGTGAAAACATCAACATCCGTCGCGTACAATTCGTTGAAGGTGTTGCACTAGCTTCTTACCGTCACGGCGAGAAAATCGGTGTTGTTGTTGCTGGTGAAGGCGAAGCTGAAACTCTTAAGCACGTTGCAATGCACGTTGCTGCATCACGTCCTGAGTTCCTAAACCCAGAAGACGTACCTGCAGACGTAGTTGAGAAAGAAAAAGCAGTTCAAGTTGAAATCGCTATGAACGAAGGCAAACCAGCTGAAATCGCAGAGAAAATGGTTGTTGGCCGTATGAAGAAATTCACGGGCGAAATCTCTCTAACTGGTCAAGCTTTCATCATGGAGCCTAAGCAAACTGTTGGCGCTATCCTTAAAGAGAAAGGCGCTTCAGTATCTAACTTCGTACGTCTAGAAGTTGGTGAAGGCATCGAGAAAGCAGCTGAAATGAGCTTTGCTGACGAAGTTGCAGCGGTACAAAAAGGTTAATCCTTAGCGTATTGTTTGAAAAGAGACCGTGGCAAATGCTGCGGTCTTTTTATGAATAGTGAATTATTTTTTAGCTGTTATGAATGCAAACTGAGCTATTCAGTTTTTATCCATGACTGTTAATCATCAACTCTTTGGAAGGTAAACTCCATGACTACGAACCCTAAACCGGCGTATCAACGTATTCTGTTAAAACTTAGCGGTGAAGCACTACAAGGCGAAGAAGGTTTTGGTATTGACCCGACGATCCTTGATCGTATGGCTCAAGAAGTGAAAGAATTGGTTGAACTAGGTGTTCAAGTAGGCGTTGTTATCGGTGGCGGTAACCTTTTCCGTGGTGCAGGCCTTGCTGAAGCAGGTATGAACCGCGTTGTTGGTGACCACATGGGTATGCTTGCAACGGTAATGAACGGCCTTGCAATGCGTGACGCTCTTCACCGTGCTTACGTAAACGCACGTGTAATGTCTGCAATCCCTCTTAAAGGTGTGTGTGACGACTACAACTGGGCAGACGCAATTAGCCAACTACGTCAAGGTCGCGTTGTGATCTTCTCTGCTGGTACGGGTAACCCATTCTTCACTACGGATTCTGCTGCATGTCTACGTGGTATCGAAATCGAAGCTGACGTAGTTCTAAAAGCGACAAAAGTAGATGGTGTATTTACTTCTGACCCTGTAGCAAACCCAGACGCAGAGTTGTATGATACGTTGTCTTACAACACGGTTCTTGATAAAGAACTTAAAGTAATGGACTTGGCTGCATTTACGCTAGCACGTGATCACAAAATGCCAATCCGTGTATTTAACATGAATAAACCAGGCGCACTACGTCGCGTGGTTATGGGTGAAACTGAAGGTACATTAATCAGCGACGCTGACTAATTTTTCGGGCTTACTGAGGTGTTGTACCTTGGTACGCTTATCCTTATCACTCCAAATAAAAAGCTTTCTTGAAGAAAGAACATAATCAAGGTGAAATTGTGATTAACGAAATCAAAAAAGACGCTCAAGAGCGCATGGTAAAAAGTGTTGATGCACTAAAAAACAGCCTGCAAAAGATTCGTACAGGCCGTGCGCACCCGAGCCTACTTTCTGGTCTTACTGTTGAGTACTACGGTGCTCCAACGCCTTTGACTCAAGTAGCTAACGTTATCGCTGAAGATGCACGTACACTAGCTATTACAGTGTTTGATAAAACACTGACTCCTCTAGTTGAAAAAGCAATCCTGACATCTGACCTAGGCCTAAACCCTATGTCTGCGGGTACAGTTATCCGTGTTCCACTTCCACCGCTAACGGAAGAGCGTCGTAAAGACCTAGTTAAAATCGTTCGTGGCGAAGCTGAAGGTGGCCGTGTTGCTATCCGTAACATCCGTCGTGACGCGAATGGCGATCTAAAAGCACTTCTTAAAGATAAAGAAATCTCTGAAGATGAAGATCGTAAAGCACAAGACGAAATTCAAAAGCTAACTGACGCTGCGGTTAAGAACGTAGACGAAGTTCTAGCTGTTAAAGAAAAAGAGTTGATGGAAGTTTAATTTTCCATATTCTTTTCTTTCCGGAAAAACGCTGTACTCACGGTGCAGCGTTTTTTTATGCTACTCTGTTCGACTATTAGAATTTGATTCACTCTTTTATGCATAATTCTCAAGCGTTCACAGACTCTCTTCCTAAACACATTGCTATCATTATGGATGGTAATGGTCGCTGGGCAAAAGCTCAGGGTAAGCCTCGCGTCTTTGGCCATAAAAACGGTGTTCAAGCCGTTCGTAAAACTATCTCTTCTGCAGCCAGACTTGGCATTAAAGCCGTTACTCTTTTTGCATTTAGTAGCGAAAACTGGCGTCGTCCTGAAGAAGAAGTCGGTATCTTGATGGAGCTGTTTATTTCAGTGCTGTCGAGTGAAGTAAAAAAGCTTCATAAAAATAATCTACAACTTCGTGTTATTGGTGATAAAAGTCGTTTCAATGATCGACTACAAAAGAAGATAGAAGAAGCGGAAGCTTTGACTAGCACCAATACGGGTATGGTTATTAATATTGCAGCTAACTACGGCGGTAAGTGGGATATTCAGCAAGCAATGACCTCTATTGCTCAACAGGTAAAGTCTGGTGATATTAATGTAGATGACATTGATGAAGCTATGATTACACAGCACCTGACAATGGCAGATATTCCTGAAGTCGATCTACTTATCCGTACCAGTGGCGAATGCCGCATTAGTAATTTTATGCTTTGGCAGTTGGCTTACGCCGAAATGTATTTCACTGAACAATTCTGGCCAGACTTTAATGAAGACAGCTTAGTAGAAGCTGTGACTTGGTTTGTAAACCGTGAGCGTCGTTTTGGATGCACCGGTGAGCAAATTAAAGCTCTGATGGACAGTTAATAAGGATTTTTTGGTTTGAAACAACGAATTATTACGGCGTTGATTTTAGCTCCCCTAGTTATTCTAGGTATTTTCGAGTTATCACTTCCTACATTTATTCTTTCACTAGCGGTAATCTCGCTATTGGGTTTTTGGGAGTGGACTCAGTTTGTTGAAAGCAAATCGCGTTATTCAGCGTTGATTCCAACGGTTGTAGTTAGTGCTGCAAGTTTTGCTTTTATCCCTTTTGATGCATTTAGCCTTAATAACTTGTCTACTGCTCACTACGCTATTCTAACGATTGGCTCAATTTGGTGGGTAATCGCGAGTGGCATGGCGGTGACTTATCCTAAGTCTATGCCTGCATGGAAAGACTCTTCTCTTCTTCGTCACGCCTTTGGTGTGCTGACTCTGCTGCCATTCTTCTGGAGTGTGGTTATCCTGCGTGCTAACGGTATCGATGTTGATCCTTACCACGGTGCAAAACTGGTGATGTTTGTTTGCTTGCTTGTTTGGGCGGCGGATAGCGGTGCTTATTTTTCAGGAAAGAGTTTTGGTAAGCGTAAAATGGCACCAGCGGTAAGCCCGAATAAGACGATTGAAGGTCTTATTGGTGGCATTATTACTGCGGTGTTCGTGGCTTGGATCTTTGCTGACTTGTTTGACATCCAATTCACAAGCCCACTTCACATGATTGTTATTACCCTTGTGACCGTTGTTATTTCTGTTCTAGGTGACCTTGTTGAAAGCATGTTTAAGCGTGTTTCTGGAGTGAAAGACAGCAGTAATCTGATTCCTGGTCATGGTGGTATACTAGATAGAATAGATAGCTTAACGGCTGCATTCCCTGTCTTTGCTCTGCTTTATTTAGCATTCTAATAAAAAAGGGCAGTGATTCTGCCCTTTATTACATTTCTACGGTCATATGTGATGCGAAATCTAACTATTCTTGGCGCCACCGGCTCAATTGGTGCAAGTACACTAAAAGTCGTTGAGCAAAACCCAGAGCTCTATTCAGTGGTTGCACTGGCTGCAGGCTCGAATGTTGAAAAGATGCTGGCGCTAGTTGAAAAGTGGCAACCAAGCTATGTTGCTATGGCTTGCCCTGATGCAGCGTCTCAACTGACTGAAGTGTTGTCCGCGAGTTACCCTAACGTAAAAGTACTTTCAGGCACTGAAGGCATGTGTCAGGTTGCTTCTCTAGAGGACGTGGATACGGTAATGGCTGCGATTGTTGGTGCGGCAGGTTTACTTCCTACTATGTCTGCGGTTAAGGCTGGTAAGCGTATTTTGCTTGCTAATAAAGAAGCCTTGGTGATGTCTGGACAGTTGTTTATCGATGCGGTAGCAAAGTACGGCGCTGAACTACTTCCAGTTGATAGTGAACATAATGCTATCTTTCAATGTTTGCCTCAAAACGTACAAACTAACCTAGGCCGTTGTGATTTAGAAGAGAACGGTATCAACCATATTCTCTTGACGGGTTCTGGCGGCCCTTTCCGTTATACGGACGTTGCTGAGCTGGAGTCGGTAACTCCAGAACGAGCTATCGCACACCCTAACTGGTCTATGGGTCCTAAGATCTCGGTCGATTCAGCGACTATGATGAATAAGGGCTTAGAGTACATTGAGGCTAAATGGTTATTTAATGCCTCTCAAGAGCAGTTGAAAGTGATTATTCATCCTCAGTCTGTGATTCATTCTATGGTCCAGTACAAGGATGGCTCTGTGCTTGCTCAAATGGGCGAACCTGACATGGCGACGCCAATCGCTTTGACGATGTCTTACCCTGAGCGCACTGAAGCGGGTGTTAAGCCTCTGGATTTCACCAAAGTGGGCGAGCTTACTTTCCTAGAACCCGATTTTAGCCGTTACCCATGTTTAAGATTAGCGATTGAAGCATGTTACTTAGGTCAGCATGCTACAACCGCAATTAACGCAGCAAACGAAATTGCAGTCGATGCTTTCTTGAACAATCGAGTGAAATTTACCGATATTGCCGTCATTAACGAGCATGTTATGAGCAAAGTATGTGAACAACATAACTCTGAGGGCTTAGATAGCTTGGAAAGCCTCCTCGAGCTCGATAATATGTCTCGTCAATTAGCCAATCAATTTATTAAAGAGCAGCTAGCATGAGTGGAATTCTGTGGAACTTCGCATCCTTTATTGTAGCGCTTGGTATTCTGGTCGCTGTTCATGAGTTTGGACACTTCTGGGTTGCTCGTCGTTGTGGTGTGAAAGTTGAGAAATTCTCGATTGGTTTTGGTAAATCAATCTGGAGCAAAGTTGGCCGTGATGGCACAGAGTACAGCTTGTCTGTCATTCCATTGGGCGGCTACGTTAAGATGCTTGATGGTCGTGTAGACGACCTTTCTGAAGACGAGCAACAATACGCTTTTGATAAGAAGCCATTGTGGAAAAGAACGGCGATAGTTGGTGCAGGTCCTGCATTTAACTTTATCTTTGCCGTCTTTGCCTATTGGCTTGTATTTTTGATTGGCGTGCCGGCGGTTAAACCCGTAATTGGTGAAGTTACTCCGCAATCTATTGCTGCACAAGCCGGAATTGAAACTGGAATGGAACTTAAATCTATTTCGGGAATCAAAACCGCAGATTGGGAATCAGTCAATATGGGTTTGATATCGCATATTGGTGATCAGTCCATGACTGTAACGGTAGCTTCTCAAGACGATATCGGCTTTGAACAACAGATGACATTGGATATTTCAGACTGGTCATTCAACCCAGAAACTGAATCTGCAATGACAACGCTGGGCTTTAGACCGTATTCTCCAGAGATATCGACAGTGCTCGCTCAAGTCATTGATGACGGTGCGGCATACGATGCAGGGGTAGAAGCTGGCGACAAAATTGTTGAGATTAATGGGCAGCCTATTGAACAGTGGCAGTCGGTTGTTGAGTTAATCCGTTCAAACCCGATGACACCCTTGGACCTTGTAGTCCTACGAAATGGTACTGAACAGTCATTAGTTATGACGCCAAAAAGCCGCGAGCTTTCTGATGGTTCCACAATCGGCTATGCAGGTATTGCTCCAGAAGTCGCAGAATGGCCAGAAGATTATCGCTTTGAGTTACAATTTGGTGTAATTGAGTCAGTAGGAAAAGCATTTGATAAAACAGGTCAAATCATTGGTTTGACGCTGACAATGCTTAAGAAGCTCATCGTTGGTGATGTTGGCTTAAATAACTTGAGTGGCCCGATTTCAATAGCCAAAGGTGCAGGGACAACCGCCGATTACGGTTTGGTTTACTTCTTAGGCTTTTTGGCTCTGATTAGTGTTAACTTGGGGATTATTAATTTGGTTCCGCTGCCTATGCTTGATGGCGGACATTTGCTCTTTTTCGCTATTGAGGCCGTTACTCGTAAACCGGTGCCTGAAAAAGTTCAGGAAATGGGATACAGAGTGGGAGGTGCAATCCTCTTCTCTTTGATGGCTCTGGCAATATTTAATGATTTTACTCGTCTGTGAATGGTTTCTCACAGGCATTGGTAGTAGCAAGGAATAATTAGAATAAGTATGGCGATTAAGCAAATTCTGTTCGCAAGTCTATTGGCCACTAGTGTGGCTGCGAACGGAGCACAAAACTTTGTGGTTCAAGATATCAAGATCGAAGGTTTACAGCGTGTTGCACTTGGTGCAGCTCTACTGAAAATGCCAGTGCGTATTGGCGATGAAGTGGATGAAAGCGATGTATCTGAGATCATTCGTGCACTGTATGCTTCAGGTAACTTCGAGGACGTTAAAGTTCTTCGCGATGAAGGTGTTTTAGTTGTTCAAGTAAAAGAACGACCGACCATCGCGAGCATTTCATTCTCAGGTAACAAAGCGATCAAAGAAGAGCAGCTTCAGCAGAACCTAGATGCGTCTGGTGTTCGTGAAGGTGAAGCGCTTGACCGCACTACGCTGAGTAACATTGAGAAAGGCCTTGAAGATTTTTACTACAGCGTGGGTAAGTACAACGCGACAGTAAAAGCGGTTGTGACACCTCTGCCACGTAACCGTTCTGACCTTAAGTTTGTGTTTACTGAAGGCGTATCCGCTAAGATTCAGCAAATCAACTTTATCGGTAATGAAGTCTTCTCAGACTCTGAACTGCTTAGTCGTTTCAATCTGAATGTTGATGTTGCATGGTGGAATTTCCTTGCAGATGAAAAATACCAGAAGCAAGTCTTAGCCGGTGATATCGAAGCGCTGAAATCTTACTACCTTGACCGTGGTTACCTGAAGTTTAAGGTCGACTCTACGCAGGTGGCGATCTCTCCAGACAAGAAAGGTGTTTACATCACACTTGGCCTAGACGAAGGCGAAGCTTACACGGTTAAAGATGTCTCTTTCCGTGGTGAGTTAATCGGTCGTGAGGCTGACTTCGAAGCGTTAGTGCCATTTGAAGACGGCGATACTTATAACGGCTCTTCGGTAACGTCTTTGGAAGAGAACGTAAAACGAATTCTTGGTGAATCTGGTTATGCGTACCCACAAGTTCGCACGATTCCTGAATTTGACGATGAGACCAAAGAAGTGTCGTTGGTTATCAATGTAGAAGCGGGCAGCCGTATCTACGTTCGTGATATTCGATTCACGGGTAACAACTCAACGAAAGACGAAGTACTGCGTCGTGAAATGCGTCAAATGGAAGGCAGCTGGCTTAACTCTAAGTCAATTGATACCGGTAAGAGCCGTCTTAACCGTTTAGGTTTCTTTGAAACGGTTGATGTACAAACAGTGCGTGTTCCTGGCAGTGAAGACCAAGTTGATTTGGTCTACAACGTTAAGGAAGCAAACTCAGGCAGCATCAACTTTGGTGTTGGCTACGGTACTGAATCAGGTGTTAGTTTCCAAGTTGGTTTACAACAAGACAACTTCGCGGGCTCTGGTAACCGTGTTGGCGTAAGTGCCATGATGAACGATTACCAAAAGAACGTAAGCTTGGACTACCGTGACCCATACTGGAACCTTGATGGTGTGAGCTTGGGCGGTAAGATCTTCTACAACGAATTCGAAGCCTCTGAAGCGGGTATCGTCGACTATACCAACCAAAGTTATGGTACCAGCCTAACATGGGGTTTCCCTATGGATGAGCTGAACCGTCTCGAGTTTGGTGTTGGCTATACGCACAACAAGATCGGTAACGTTCCGACCTACATCCAAGTTGAACAGTTCGCGAGAAGTATTGACCAATATGGTGACGAACACATTCTAACCGATGATTTCGACATCAATATCTCTTGGACTCGTAACAATCTTAACCGTGGTTTCTTCCCAACCGAAGGTAACCATCAACGTGCTTTTGCTAAGGTGACGGTACCCGGTTCTGATGCTCAGTACTTCAAAATGCAGTACGATGTAAAACATTACATCCCGCTGACCAAAAAGCATGAGTTCACACTATTGATGCGTGGCCGATTAGGCTATGGTAATGGTTATGGTCAAACGGATGGTAACGATAACTTGTTCCCATTCTACGAGAACTATTACGCAGGTGGTTTTACAACCCTACGTGGTTTTGGCTCTAACTCGGCAGGCCCGAAAGCCGTTTACGGGAACAGCACGGGTAACAACCCTACATACGATTCAGCTACTGATGACTCAGTAGGTGGTAACGCGGTTGCTTTGGCAAGTTTAGAGTTAATTGTACCAACGCCGTTTGCTTCTGATGAAGCGCGTAGCCAGATTCGTACCAGTGTCTTCTTTGACATGGCGAGTGTATGGGATACCGAATTCGTAGACCGCGGCGCACCGAATAGTGGCAGCCAGTACTACTACGATTACTCTGATCCAACAAATTACCGTTCATCTTATGGTGCCGCTCTTCAATGGATGTCACCGATGGGCCCACTGGTTTTCTCTCTAGCGAAACCAGTTAAAATTTACGAAGGTGATGATGAGGAATTCTTCACATTTACCATTGGTAGAACTTTCTAATATTTAAAGGACAATATTTTGAAAAATATGATTAAAGCAGCAGGTTTAGGCCTTGTAGTTCTTAGCTCTTCTTTCTTTGCAACAGCTGCTGAAGCTGCGCAAAAAGTGGGTTATGTAAACACTGCACAAGTATTCCAGGCTCTACCTCAGCGTGAAGTTGTTCTTCAAAAAATGCAGGAAGAGTTCAAAGATAAAGCGGCTGAGCTACAGAGCATTCAAGCTGAAGCGAAAACGAAGATTGAAAAGCTTAAGCGTGATGGCGAGCTACTAGGCCCTGAAGAAGTTGAGAAACTTCGTATCGAAGTAGGCCAACTGGACAGCAAGTACAAAATCAAAGCTCAAGCACTAGAAAAAGCAAGTCAACGTCGTGAAGCACAAGAGAAGCAGAAGCTGTTCAAAGTGATTCAAGATGCTGTAACTAAAGTTGCAGAGAAAGAAGGCTACGACATGATCGTTGATATTCAAGCTCTACAATACGGTAAGCCTGAATACAACATCTCTGAGCAAGTAATTAAATCACTGAAATAAGTTTTATGAAGAACCTGACTTTAGCCGAATTGGCAACGATTACTGGGGGAGAGCTACACGGAGACGGTACGATTACTGTCTCAGCAGTCGCTCCTATGGATAAAGCGCAAGAAGGCAACATTACGTTCCTTTCTAACGTGAAGTACAGCAAGCACCTAGGTGACTGTAAAGCATCCGCTATTATGGTTAAAGAGAGTGAGCGCGAACTGTGTAAGACCAACGTTATTGTGGTTAGTGACCCTTACGTTGCTTTTGCTAAGGTTGCTCAAGCGCTTGATACTACTCCTGCACCCGCAGCGGCTATTGCTGATTCTGCTTCAATCTCTAGCGATGCAACTATTGGACAAAATGTGTCTATTGGTGCGAACGCTGTGATTGAGTCTGGTGTGGTACTTAGTGATGATGTGATCATCGGTGCTGGTTGCTTTATTGGTAAAAATGCAAAAATTGGCGCAGGCACTAAGCTGTGGGCTAACGTAAGTGTTTACCATGAAGTGGTGATTGGAGAAGCATGTCTGATCCAATCAAGTACTGTTATTGGCTCTGATGGCTTTGGTTATGCGAACGAGAAAGGCGAATGGGTTAAGATCCCGCAAGTCGGCTCGGTTCGCATCGGTAACCGCGTAGAAATTGGCGCGTGTACTACCATCGACCGCGGCGCATTAGATGACACAATCATTGAAGACAACGTTATCCTAGATAACCAACTTCAGATTGCTCACAATGTTCACATCGGATATGGTTCAGCTCTTGCAGGTGGTACTATCATTGCAGGCAGCACGACCATAGGTAAGTACTGTATTATTGGTGGTGGTAGTGTGATTAATGGTCACATTGAAATTACTGACGGCGTTACGATTACCGGAATGGGAATGGTAATGCGCAGCATCACTGAGAAAGGCATGTACTCTTCGGGTATTCCTTTACAGCCAAACAAAGATTGGCGTAAAACAGCAACGCGTGTTCATCGTATTGATGAAATGAACAAGCGTTTGAAAACCGTTGAAAAACTTATTGAGAAGAGCGCGGAATCATAATTCCAGCATTTCTAATAAAAGGCTCGCGTACAGCGAGTCTTTTTCGTTTATAATCCTTCTAATTAAATAAAGAATATACATAGGAATACGACTTTGACTACTGAACAGACAACGATGAACATTACTGAAATTCAGGAACTATTACCTCATCGCTACCCATTCTTAATGGTTGATCGTGTGACTAGCTTTGAAAAAGAAAAAACACTGACCGCAATTAAGAATGTTTCTGTTAACGAACCTCAGTTCACAGGCCACTTCCCTCAGCTTCCTGTATTCCCAGGCGTGTTGATCTTAGAAGCAATGGCACAAGCAACAGGCCTTCTAGCATTCAAATCTTTCGGTGCGCCTTCTGGCAACGAGTTGTACTACTTTGCTAGCGTAGATAAAGCTAAATTCCGTAAGCCAGTAGTACCAGGTGACCAACTGGTTATCGAAGTTGAATTCTTAAAAGAGCGTCGTGGCATCGCATCGTTTAACGGTGTTGCTAAGGTTGACGGCGTAGTTGTATGTTCAGCTGAACTTAAATGTGCTCGTAGAGAGTTTTAATATGATTCATGAAACAGCGAAAATTCACCCGGCAGCAGTAATCGAAGGTGATGTAACTATCGGTGCTAACGTGACGGTTGGGCCTTTCACTTACATTGCTGGTAACGTGACAATTGGTGACGACACTGAAGTGATGTCGCACGTTGTGATCAAAGGGCACACAACCATTGGCAAAGAAAACCGCATCTTCCCACACGCTGTTATTGGTGAAGAAAACCAAGACAAAAAATACGGCGGCGAAGACACAACAGTTGTGATCGGTGATCGCAACGTAATTCGTGAAGCGGTTCAAATCCATCGTGGTACGGTTCAAGACAAAGCAACCACCGTGATTGGTGATGACAACTTACTTTGTGTTAATGCTCACGTAGCGCACGATGTTATTGTTGGTAACCACACTCACATTGGTAACAACGCTATCCTTGGCGGTCACGTAACGGTTGGCGACTACGCTGGTGTAATGGCACTTTCTGCGATTCACCCGTTCTGTTCAATAGGTGCTTACGCCTACATTGGTGGCTGTTCTGCAGTTGTTCAAGATGTACTGCCGTACGTGCTTGCACAGGGTAACCACGCGGCTCCATTCGGTCTTAACCTAGTAGGCTTGAAGCGTAACGGATTTGAGAAACCTGAAATTCGTGCACTACAGAAGGCGTACAAAGAGTTATACCGTTCAGGTAAAACACTTGAAGAAGCGAAAGCGGCTTTAGTTGAAATGGCAAAAGAGTTTACTTCGGTAGCGCCTATGCTTGAAATGCTAGAGAACTCTGAGCGCGGTATTATTCGTTAATACTCGATGTGGTTATGTACCAATCAATGTGAGTATGACAATAATTACTTCATCAGAATGGTATAACAAAAAGATCGCTACTCGTTAGGCGGTCTTTTTTGTTTTAGGCAACAAGGGAATTGAAAAACTATGGCACAGCAAGAAGCAGCAACCAATAGCTCGGACTTCGTTTCGAATGAACCATTGCGGGTAGGCATTGTTGTCGGCGAACTGTCTGGCGATACGCTTGGTGAAGGCTTTATCAAAGCGATCAAATCACAATACCCGAATGCTGAGTTCGTTGGCATTGGCGGGCCGAAAATGAAAGCCCTGGGTTGTGAGTCTCTTTTCGAGATGGAAGAGCTGGCCGTTATGGGCTTAGTTGAAGTGCTTGGCCGTTTACCTCGCTTGTTAAAAGTAAAAGCGGAGCTGGTTAAGTATTTCACTCAAAATCCACCCGATGTCTTTGTCGGTATCGACGCGCCCGACTTCAACCTAAGGCTTGAGTTAGATCTTAAAAACGCTGGTATCAAAACGGTGCATTACGTGAGCCCTTCAGTATGGGCTTGGCGTCCAAAGCGTATCTTTAAAATCGACAAAGCAACTGACTTGGTATTGGCTTTCTTGCCGTTCGAAAAAGCGTTCTACGATAAATATAACGTTGCCTGTGAGTTTGTTGGTCACACGTTGGCAGACGCGATTCCTTTAGAGCCTAGTAAACAAGATGCTCGAGAGCTGTTAGGTCTTGATCAAGACAAGCAGTGGTTAGCCGTATTACCGGGTAGTCGTGGTGGTGAGATGGGTTTGATTGCTCAGCCATTTATCGAAACTTGCCAACGTATCAAGCAGAAGTATCCGGATATCAATTTTGTTGTTGCGCTCGTTAACGAGCAACGTAAAAAGCAGTTTACTGAAATCTGGCAATCGACCGCACCTGAGCTTGAATTCACGCTAGTCGAAGATACGGCAACCAATGTGATTACCGCTGCTGATTCTGTGCTTTTGGCTTCAGGTACCGTGGCTCTTGAATGTATGTTGCTTAAACGCCCTATGGTGGTTGGTTACAAAGTAAATAAGCTGACGGGTTACATTGTTAGGAAGTTGGCGATCACTGAGTTTGTGTCATTGCCGAATATTTTGGCCGGTGAAGAGATCGTGAAAGAGCATATTCTTGAAGAGTGTCACCCAGACTTTTTGTTCCCGTCTGTCGATAAAATGCTATCAGCCGATAACAGTGCCTTGATCGAACGCTTTACCGAGATGCATCACTGGATCCGTAAAGACGCAGACAAACAAGCCGCTAACGCAGTATTGAAATTGATTGACCGACCTTTTGTTGAAGCATAAAGCGCTTACCTACAGAACATTAAGAGATTAGTTATGGCAGTAAAAGAGAAAAAAGAGCTTCCTCCATTTGAATACCCGCAAGGCTACCAGCTGTTTGCTGGCGTGGATGAAGTAGGTCGTGGCCCTTTGGTTGGCGACGTGGTGACTGCTGCGGTTATCCTCGATCCAAACAACCCAATCGAAGGCTTGAACGACTCAAAGAAATTATCTGAGAAAAAGCGTCTTGCGTTGCTTCCTGAAATCAAAGAGAAAGCTTTGGCGTGGTCTGTCGGTCGTTGTTCCCCACAAGAAATCGATGAGTTGAATATCTTACAAGCGACGATGGTGGCTATGCAGCGAGCTATCGCGGGGTTGAGCGTTCAACCTGATATGGCGTTGATAGATGGAAACCGTGTCCCAGAACTGCCGATGGAAGGTCTTGCGATTGTGAAGGGGGACTTGCGAGTGGCTGAAATCAGTGCGGCGTCTATTATCGCAAAAGTCGTTCGTGACCAAGAGATGGAAGATCTTGATAAACTTCATCCAGAGTTTGGTTTTGCTAAACATAAAGGTTACCCGACCAAAGCGCATTTCGAAGCGATTGAAAAACATGGTGTAACCGAGCATTACCGCAAGAGCTTTAAGCCAGTAAAACGTATTCTTGGCATAGACTAGAGCTTTACGTTAACTAGAGCTTGGCATCGAATAAAGTTGCTAACTTGTATTAGAAAAAAATAGAATACACACAGTTGTAATCCTAGGCTCAAACCTAGAACTCAGGAAAAATAATGTCAGATCCAAAATTTGTTCACCTACGCGTACACAGTGACTTTTCGATGGTGGATGGCCTATCCAAGGTGCCACCACTAGTTAAAAAAGTCGCTGAAATGGGTATGCCTGCTCTAGCATTGACCGACTTTACCAACCTGTGTGGTTTGGTGAAGTTTTACGGTACTGCCCATGGGTGTGGGGTTAAACCAATTATTGGTGCTGACTTCTTGATGCAGTCTCCGGAGTTCGGTGACGAGTTGACCAAGCTCACCGTTATCGCAACGGACAATAAAGGTTATAACAACCTAACGCTACTTATCTCGAAAGCTTACCTTCGTGGTCATGTTCAACATCAGCCTGTAATTGATAAAGAGTGGCTAATTGAGAACGCAGAGGGCCTAATCATTCTATCGGGCGCCAAAGAAGGTGAGATTGGTAAGGCGTTACTGAAAGGTAACCGTGATTTGGTTGCAAGCAGCGTCGAGTTTTACAAAACGTACTTCGCCGACCGTTTTTACTTGGAACTGATTCGTACCGGACGACCAGATGAAGAGTCATACTTACACTTTGCGTTAGAGCTTGCTGAACAAGAAGACCTGCCTGTTGTCGCAACCAACGAAGTGGTTTTCCTAACTGAAGACCTGTTTGATGCTCATGAAATCCGCGTGGCGATCCATGATGGTTTCACTATGGTCGATCCTCGTCGCCCTAAGAACTACAGCGCGCAGCAATACTTACGTAGTGAAGAAGAGATGTGTGAGCTGTTCTCAGACATTCCAGAAGCGCTAGAGAACAGTGTTGAGATTGCCAAGCGTTGTAACGTGACCGTTCGTTTGGGTGAATACTTCCTGCCTAACTTCCCTACGGAAGGTTTGGCGATTGAAGACTTCCTGATCAAGAAATCTGAAGAAGGTCTTGAACGACGTTTGGCGTTCCTGTTCCCTGACGAAAAAGTTCGTGCTGAGCGCAGGCCTGAATACGATGAGCGACTCAAGATCGAGCTCGAAGTTGTCAACAACATGGGTTTCCCAGGTTACTTCTTGATCGTAATGGAGTTCATCCAGTGGTCAAAAGACAACGATGTGCCCGTAGGTCCAGGGCGTGGTTCTGGTGCTGGTTCTTTGGTGGCTTACGCGCTTGATATCACCGACCTTGATCCTCTTGAATACGATCTCCTTTTCGAACGTTTCTTGAACCCAGAACGTGTATCCATGCCCGATTTCGATATCGACTTTTGTATGGATAAGCGTGACCAAGTTATTGATCACGTTGCTGAGATGTACGGTCGTGATGCCGTTTCTCAGATCATCACCTTTGGTACCATGGCGGCAAAAGCGGTAATCCGCGATGTAGGCCGTGTACTGGGTCACCCGTTTGGCTTCGTTGACCGAATTTCAAAGCTTGTACCGCCAGATCCGGGTATGACGCTAGAGAAAGCATTCCTTGCTGAACCTGCATTACCAGAGCTTTACGATGGCGATGAAGAAGTTCGTGAGCTGATCGATAAGTGTCGCATCCTTGAAGGTTGTACGCGAAATGCCGGTAAGCACGCGGGTGGTGTTGTTATCTCACCAACCACGATCACCGATTTTGCGCCAATTTATGCCGATGCCGAAGGTAACTTCCCAGTAACGCAATTCGATAAGAATGACGTTGAAACCGCTGGTTTGGTTAAGTTCGACTTCTTGGGTCTGCGTACCCTGACCATCATCGACTGGGCGTTAGGGCTCGTAAACCCACGCTTAAAGAAAGAGGGTAAAGAGCCTGTTCGTATCGAGTCGATTCCTCTTGATGATCAAGCGTCATTTAACCTATTACAAAATTCTGAAACCACCGCGGTATTCCAGCTGGAATCGCGTGGTATGAAAGACCTGATCAAACGTCTACAACCGGACTGTTTTGAAGATATTATCGCATTGGTAGCCTTGTTCCGTCCGGGTCCTCTGCAATCAGGCATGGTAGATAACTTTATCGACCGTAAACACGGCCGTGAAGCGGTTTCTTACCCTGATGAAACGTGGCAACACGAATCGTTGAAAGAGACGCTAGAACCTACGTACGGCATCATCCTGTATCAAGAACAGGTAATGCAAATCGCACAGATCCTTGCTGGCTATACGCTTGGCGGAGCGGATATGTTGCGTCGTGCGATGGGTAAGAAAAAGCCAGAAGAGATGGCAAAGCAGCGTGGTACCTTTAAAGAGGGCGCTGAAGCCAATGGTGTTGATGGCGAACTGGCCATGAAGATCTTTGACTTGGTAGAGAAATTTGCGGGCTACGGCTTTAACAAATCTCACTCCGCAGCATACGCACTGGTTTCTTATCAAACGCTATGGCTGAAAACGCACTACCCAGCGGAATTTATGGCTGCGGTAATGACAGCGGATATGGATAACACCGAGAAGGTTATCGGCCTTGTTGATGAATGTTTCCGTATGAAGCTCAAGCTTTTACCCCCAGATATCAACTCGGGTCTCTATCGTTTCAACGTGGATGAAGATGGCGCGATTGTTTATGGCATTGGTGCGATCAAAGGGGTCGGTGAAGGCCCTATTGAAGCGATCATCGAAGCGCGAAACAAAGGCGGTTACTTCAAAGACTTATTCGACTTCTGTGCACGTCTTGATCTGAAGAAGGTTAATAAACGTGTTATCGAAAAGTTGATTCTATCCGGAGCCTTAGATAGATTAGGTCCTCACCGAGCAGCGATGATGGCATCTTTGAAAGATGCGGTGAAGGCGGCGAGCCAACATCACCATGCCGAGTCTTTTGGTCAATCTGATATGTTTGGCGTGTTGACCGACGCTCCGGAAGAGGTTGAACACAAGTATACCCAAGTGCCTAAATGGCCTGAGAAGGTTTGGCTTGAAGGTGAACGTGAAACGCTTGGTTTGTATTTAACGGGTCACCCGGTTAACGCTTACATCAAAGAGTTAGCGAAATACACTAGCTGTCGTTTGAAAGACGCTACACCAACGCGTCGTGACCAATCACTAACGATTGCCGGTTTGGTGATTGCTGCGAGAGTAATGACGACTAAGCGCGGTACGCGAATCGGTTTGATGACACTTGATGATCGATCGGGCCGAATGGAAGTGATGTTGTTCTCGGATGCGCTCGATCGCTACGCAGAATTGCTCGAAAAAGACAAAATTGTGGTCGTTTCCGGACAGGTCAGCTTTGATGATTTCAATGGCGGGCTTAAAATGTCCGCGCGCGAGGTCATGGACTTAGGAAGCGCCCGTGAGAAATATGCTCGTGGGGTGTCGATATCTATCGACCAATCCCAAATTAACGGTCAATTTTTTGAACGCTTTAGTCAAATCTTAGAACCTTATAGAGCCGGAACGGTCCCAGTCAATGTATACTACCAGCGTGCCGACGCTAGAGCGCGGTTAACATTGGGCACAGAATGGCGCGTGACGCCAAGTGATACATTACTAGACGAATTAAAACAGCTGCTTGGAAATAGCCAAGTAGAACTCGAATTTAACTAAAATTTAGCTTCGCGAATGCGGAGCTGAATCAACAAGGATTCATAGATGAGCCTGAACTTTCTAGAATTTGAAAAGCCTATCGCTGAACTTGAAGCAAAAATCGAAGCGCTACGTGACGTTTCGCGTCACGGTGGTGACACAGCGGTAGATCTAGACAAAGAAATCGAACAACTAGAGAAAAAAAGCTTAGAGCTTAAACAGAAAATCTTTAGTGACTTAGGTGCATGGCAGGTAGCTCAACTTGCTCGTCACCCTCAACGTCCTTACACCAAAGATTACCTGGAGCATGCGTTCACAGAGTTTGAAGAGATGGCGGGCGATCGCGCTTACGCTGACGACAAAGCGATTGTGGGTGGTATGGCTCGTCTAAATGGCCGTCCTGTTATGGTTATTGGTCACCAGAAAGGTCGTGAGACTAAAGAGAAAGTGATCCGTAACTTTGGTATGCCAAAGCCAGAAGGTTACCGTAAGGCACTACGTCTAATGGAAACCGCTGAGCGTTTCAACATGCCTATCATCACTTTCATCGACACAGCGGGTGCATACCCAGGTGTTGGTGCTGAAGAGCGTGGTCAATCTGAAGCTATCGCTAAAAACCTAAAAGTGATGGCTGGCCTTTCAGTTCCTGTTATCTGTAACGTTGTGGGTGAAGGCGGTTCTGGTGGTGCACTAGCGATTGGTGTTGGTGATTACGTGAACATGCTTCAGTATTCTACGTACTCAGTAATCTCTCCAGAAGGTTGTGCTTCAATCCTATGGCGCGATTCAGATAAAGCACCACAAGCTGCTGAAGCGATGGGCCTGATTGCTCCTCGCCTTAAAGAGCTTGAGCTTATCGACGAAATCATTCCTGAGCCTCTAGGTGGCGCGCACCGCGACCCTGCACAAACGGCTCAGAACATGAAAGACATGTTGGTTAAGCAGCTAGAAGAGCTAGAGCAGTTTGATAACGAAACGCTGCTTGAGCGTCGTTACCAGCGTCTAATGAGCTACGGCTACTGCTGATAACTGCCTTAGCGATAAGGCTAGCTATACGAACAAGTTGATGAAAGGGTTGGACTCAGTGCCAACCCTTTTTTATTATTAAAACATTATCCCTTCACACACGATCTCTTGGTTTATTAGCCTCATGACACACTTAATTGATACCTTCGCATCTGTACTTGATCAAAGCGCGCTTAAGCCTCGTCGGTTGATCGTCGCTTTCAGTGGTGGTGTCGATTCACGAGTTTTGTTGGAACTGGCTGCGCAATACGCTAAGTCCTATCACATTGAGTGCTGTGCGGTACATGTTCATCATGGCTTAAGCAACAATGCTGATTATTGGGCAGAGCAGTGCCAAACATGGTGTGATGCTTTGTCGGTACCTTTGTTCATTGAACGAGTTTCGCTAGATATCAATAGTGGAGAAAGCGTTGAAAAACTGGCTCGAGACGCGCGATACCAAGCCTTTAAAAAGCATATTAGACAAGGTGATGTATTAGTTACAGGTCAACACATCGATGATCAAGTCGAGACTTTTTTGTTAGCTCTTAAGCGTGGCAGTGGTCCGAAAGGGCTCTCTTCAATGGCGAAAATGATGCCGTTTGCTAATGCTCATATCGTTCGCCCACTGCTGTCGGTGACGAGAACGGACATTGAATGGGCGGCGCGCGATATGGCTTTAACTTGGGTAGAAGATGAGAGTAATCAAGACGTTCGCTTTGACCGCAATTTTATTCGTCATCAAGTCACTCCGACACTGACCGAGCGCTGGCCTAGTTTCCGAGAGTCGGTCAGTCGCAGCGCTCTGCTATGTGCAGAGCAAGAGTTACTGTTGGATGAGTTGCTTGAGTCTCACTTACAACAAGCTTTAACTGAGAAGCACAGCTTAAGTATTGAGGTATTATCTCAGCACTCTGATTTACTGCGTGCACGCCTATTAAGAATGTGGCTGAGCCTCTGTAATCAACCGATGCCGAGCCAAAAACAGCTCAAACTTATATGGGATGAGGTGGCATGCGCTCAGACTGACGCCAATCCTAAGCTGGTGTTGAATGAGGTTGAGGTTAGACGTTTTAATCATCAGCTCTATGTCGTCAAAGAGACCAAAGACTTGTCGAACTGGCAAAGCGATATCTCGATGGAAGAGAGCTTAGTTCTGCCTGATGGTTTAGGGGAGCTAAACTTAACTTCAGCGGCGAGTGATGGTGTGTCTAACCACCGTGATGTGCAACGTTTACGTTTTAGTCTCAACACAGCGAGCAGAACATTGCGAGTGATCTTTAACCCTGAGGGATTGTCAGCACACCCTGTTGGGCGCAGTCATAGCAGGAAGCTGAAGAAGTTGTTTCAAGAGTACCAAGTACCCAGTTGGTTAAGACGCAGAACGCCGATATTAATGGATGGCGATCGAGTGATCGCTGTTTTAGGCTTATTCGTAGATAAAAACTACGAAGGTCAAGATTGTGAAGCGCTTTGGAGCAAGTAGAAAAAGTTTGTGTCACAATTCGACGTCACTTTAATAAAAATAATTAATGGAATATGCAATGAAGAAAATTACACTAGGATTAGTTCTTGGATTTGGACTATTGAGTGGTAACGCTCTTGCGGCTGATGTTGCTGCGGGTCAAGCTAAAGCAGCAATCTGTGCGGCATGTCATGGTGCAGACGGTATCGCAGTGATCCCTGGCTATCCAAACCTTAAAGGTCAAAACGAGCAATACATCGCTTCATCAATTAATGCCTATAAGAACGGTCAGCGGACCGGCGGTTTGGCCGCTGTAATGCAGGCTCAAGCTTCAATGCTGAGTGATGAAGACATCGCGAATCTAGCCGCTTACTACGCAAGCCTTAAGTAAAACCTTCTCAAAGCGCTGATTAAACAAGATGATAAATTTCGAGCCAGAGCTTTAAAGCTCTGGCTTTTTTCATTGAATGTTTACTATAGCTAACCGATAATGAGCCATTCGCACAGTTTAAGGGATGAACATGAAAAAGATTGAAGCCATTATCAAGCCATTCAAACTTGATGATGTACGTGAAGCACTTGCAGAAGTGGGTATTACGGGTATGACAGTATCTGAAGTTAAAGGCTTTGGACGTCAAAAAGGTCATACTGAACTATACCGTGGCGCAGAGTACATGGTCGACTTTTTACCTAAAGTGAAACTAGAAATCGTTGTGACCGACGAAGTGGCTGACCAATGTGTTGATACCATCATCGAAACGGCTCAAACAGGTAAAATTGGTGACGGTAAGATCTTCATTACTGAAGTTGAACGTGTGGTACGTATTCGTACTGGCGAAGAAGACGAAGACGCCGTATAAAAAAACTATTACCCTAAAAGGAGCGTTTATCGCTCCTTTTTCATTTCTGGTAGGGTGCTGTATGTTTAAGAAAACCATCATTGTTATCACGCTATTGATAACGCTTGCTGTCGTTAGTTTTCATTTTATCTTCGTTATCCCGAATAAACCCAACTTGATCACTTCCTCTCAAAGTACCAGTAACGACATCTACAGCTGCTACCAAAACTCTGCACCGAAAGCGATTGATGTGTCTGATGGCTTAGACATTACGGTGTGGAATATCTATAAGCAAAACCGAAATAATTGGCAGAGTGAGTTAAATAAGCTGTCGGCAGGTAGCGATTTAGTCTTGCTGCAAGAAGCGAGTATGACAGAAGGGCTTCGCCAATGGGTAACGAGCGGCCAATGGGGTAGCACACGTGTTAATGCGTTTGAGGCCTTTGAGCAAAGTGCAGGGGTACTCAACCTAGCAACTCATTTGCCGATTGAAGCTTGTGCTTATACTCATGAAGAACCTTGGCTTCAATTGCCTAAATCCGCGCTTTGGTCGCGTTACCAACTAAGCAATGGCGAAGAGTTGGCTGTGATTAATATCCACGCCGTGAACTTTACCTTTGGTACGGAAGATTATGAAGATCAGCTCAAGAGCTTAACTGACAATCTACAAAAGTATCGTGGGCCTGTTATTTTTGCTGGGGATTTTAATAGCTGGAGTGAAGCTCGCTTTGCTGTATTGAAAGGTGCGTTGGAGAAGGTTGGTTTGACGGAAGTTGCCTTTGAGCCAGATAACAGAACTCAGTTCATTACAGGACTGGTGCTCGACCACGTGTTCTATCGAGGGCTAGAGGTAGAAAAAGCAAAAGCGCCCATTACGGACGCTTCTGATCATAACCCTATGCGAGTGACCTTTAAGGCTAAATAGTCATTAGCTATTAGTCATTGTAGCTTAACCATTAGCACGGTGGTTACCTTGGGAAATCTAACGGAACAATAGGCTAGAGAGTTTTCGCTAGCCTTATCTCTTCAACTTAAAAGATTAAAATGTAGAGTGCCCAGATTAGGTAGTATCCAACCCATGGTAAGCCTGAAATCACAAGCGCTTGCCCGCGTTCAAACTCAGTCCACGTCAATACCGCGGCATAACCTAGCACGATGTACCATGGCAGAAGCAGTGGTAATGAGCTAGCAAACTGTGACCAATCATTAGTTAGCGGTAACTTGATCAAGCCATTTAAGCTGTTCAAGTCTGCAGCGTAGTTCATCACATGTCCATGCTTGAGTATCAGGCTTGCGTAGCTTGCTACATCACCTAAAACAGCTGGGAATATAACAACCGATGCCGCTGCAAACCATCGCCAAAAGCTGTGTCGGTGTTGGCTTGGCTTGGTTGCTAGGTTAAACCAGAATGCCAATAGAACAATGGTTAATGTTCGGCCAAATACGTCGCTGATGATCTCACTCGCGAGTAAGGTATTGCTGTCAAGTAACGCCAATTGGTCAGGGTTCGTTTGAGCCAGTTGCTGCGATAGCTCTGCACTTAACCATGCAAAATCTACATTCGAAAAATAAGCACCCCAAAATAAAAATGGACTGAGCATTAATACGACGTAGGGTTGCCATCCCCAAGCACTTCGCTGATAAAGCGCTAAGAAACAAGCTGTTGGCGAACGGAATATATCCAACAGCATGACGAGTGGGTTACTTGACGGGTTCATACACTTACCTTAGTTACATCAACATACAGCTTGAGTTTTTGTCCTGGCTGTAGGTATTTCTTGTTCTGCAAAGTGTTCCATTTTACAACATCTGCACTTTTTACTTTGAACTTTGATGCAATACCGCTGACTGTGTCACCTGATCTCACGTTATAAAATATCGTACGGATGATGGCGCCGTCTGAACCATTCTTCCAAATGACCAGTTCTTGACCAACTCTAAGCGTGTCGCGTGGTCCCATGCCATTCCACTTAGCCAGTGATTGGTGAGAGACCTTGTTTGCGCGTGCAATCGTCCATAGGCTGTCACCACTTCTTACAGTATGGCTGAGCTTATATTGACCACGACTCTTCGACTGTGTGCTTGCTAGGCGATTTGAGGCGCTTAGGGCGTATGTCTTGTCGTCTTTGGTGGATGTTGGGATAAGTAAGTGCTGGCCGATACGAATATTGTTGTTGCTCAAACCGTTTGCAGAGCGGATCACTTTGCTGGTGGTGTTGTATTTGCTTGCCAGTACGCTAATGCTGTCACCAGATTGAACCTTGTAACGCACCAACTTCATGCCTTTGCCTTTATTGGCAGCGACTTCTTTGTTGAATTTCTCAACTGAGTCTAAAGGAAGTAATAGTTGTTGGTGTTTCTCTGGCGCTGTCGCCCATTGGTTGTAAGCCGGGTTATAGCCTTGAAGCTCTTTTACTGGAATGCCTGCGTAGTTCGCAGCAATCGCTAAATCAAGCTGTTCTTCAGGGTTAACCAGAGTCAGCACTGGCTTGTTCGGGATCGCCGGGATATCGATGCCATACTTTTCTTGGTTGGCAATGACATCAGCTAGAGCAAGCAGTTTAGGTACATAGCTGCTGGTCTCTTTTGGTAAGTCCAGAGAGAAGAAGTCGATTGGCTTACCCAGCTTCTTGTTCTTACGGATTGCGCTGTTTACTCGACCACCGCCACTGTTATAGGCAGCAATCGCATGGTTCCAGTCGCCATCGAAACGTCGGTTAAGGTCTGATAAGAAATCCAATGCGGCGTCGGTTGAGGCGGCAACATCGCGGCGGCCGTCATACCAAAAGTTCTGTTCAAGCCCGTAGTCTTTGCCTGTGCCTGAAATGAACTGCCATAGACCTGCAGCACTGCCATGAGAATAGGCAAACGCATCGAAAGAGCTTTCTACAACGGGCAATAGTGCCAGTTCTAGTGGTAAGCCTTTTTCTTCAATCTTAGTGGTGATCAAATATAGGAAAGGTTCAGCACGTTTTGATACGGTTTTTAGATGACTCGGGTGCTTGAGGTACCAAGTTCGGTAGTAGTCGACTTTCTTTTGGTCTGGCACTTCCATTTCAAGTTGCATCGCAATGCGTTTCCAAACATCTTCTTGTGTTTGTGGAGTAACGACAGGTGCTTCAACTTTTTGATCTTCTTTGGCTGTTGCTTCTGATGAAACGTTCGCTTGAGAAACTTCTTTAGTAGGAGATGTGTTGGTTTGCTCGGAAGCTTGGTCTGGATTCTCTGACTGAGTTAATTGGCAACCAGAAAGTAGTAATACCAAAGCCCAGCTGTACTTAACTCGCATGTTACAGCCTTTTTAATTAACGGCCGATGATAATACTTGCCACCCCCTATGAGTGACAAGTCTGTATTTGTTAAAATTCGTTCTTCCACGCACGTAAAGCGGTGAATACCGATAAAGGATCGGTCTGCTCGGTACGATTAGACACTGATTTCACTACACTTGGCTCGGTATAGCGTAGGAAGGGGTTCACAAACTTCTCTTGTCTCAAATTTGTGGGGATGGTCGACTTATTTTGAGCACGAAGTCGGTTCACTTGGTCGCGATATTGCTGCAAATGTTGGTTATCAGGCTCAACTGCTAATGCGAAAGCGATATTGGCTGCAGTGTACTCATGTGCACAATAAACTTCGGTTTCTTGAGGTAGCGCCGTGATCTTATTCAGTGCATCGAACATCTGCTGTGGTGTGCCTTCCATGATTCGGCCGCAACCCGCAGAGAACAGCACATCACCACAAAACAGTTTGGCATCACCCACATAACCAATGTGACCCGCGGTGTGGCCACTGAGCCCTAGGACGAGGAATACTTCGCCAAACAGTTCTAATTGATCACCATCATCGACCGGATGAGTTAAGGTAGGGATAGGTTCATTCCTTGGACCCACAACATCCACGCCGGGAAATTGTCTAACGAGTTCTGGAACGCCACCAATGTGATCGTGGTGGTGGTGTGTAATCAAGATTGCATCTAAAGTTAGCTCATGGTGTGCCAAGTACTCTAATACTGGAGCCGCATCACCAGGGTCGACGACAGCACAACGGCGATCGCTATTTTGAATCAGCCAGATGTAATTGTCGTTAAATGCAGGTATGCTTTTGATATGTAACATTATTGGTTCTCCAGTCACTTTTAGTGCGACAGAATAAGTGAGACAGATTATTGATGAAGCCAGCACGTAGCAGAAAGAAGTTTGAACGTCCTTACACTTGGGCGCAATTGCACAATGGGGACTGGTTGAGAGAATCTATTCAAACTCGACTCGATGAGTGGTGCCCAAAGCTATTTGGTTACCATATGCTCAAGCTCGGTGGCCTCAGTAGTGAGATTTCTAGCTGCACATGCAACATTCAACATCAAGTAAACCTAGATATCCAGAACCCATTACATAATGTGATAGCGGATGGCTATAATTTACCCTTTTTGGAAAAAAGCTTTGATGTTGTAGTACTGAGTCATCAGCTAGATTATAGCAATGACCCGCATCGATTATTGAGAGAAGTCGATCGAGTGATGATGGACGATGGCTATATCATTATCACTGGCTTTAACCCGATTAGTGTCACTGGGCTTGCCAGTTTGATGCCTTGGCGAAAGAACAGCTTACCCTGGAGTGGGCGTATGTACACGCCAAGTCGAATTAAAGACTGGTTAGGTGTACTTAACTATGAAGTAATTCATTGTGACACCTACGCACTGTTTCCGATGAGTAAGTATCAAGCGATGTGGACGTGGTTGGAGAACAGCTTAGGTGGCTGCGCATCTTTTGCTGGAAGCCAATACTTTATTGTTGCTCGTAAACGCACTTACCCGCTCAAACCTATCAAGCCACATTGGCACCTCAAGCGACGTTTCTCGCCTGTTGGGGCAAGTTTTAGAACCAATACGCGCCGTACAATGGATTCAACCAAAGCGTCATATCCGCTAAAAACAGAAAAAGCCGATTAGTTGTCGGCTTTTTATCGATTGGTCAGTTTAAGAAATTATAAATCGCTTTCTGAAATGTGCGTCTAATTTAAAAAGCGGTTAGCTTGGCTGATAACCCGTATCTTCTTGAGTCGGATTCTCCGCTGCATTTCGCGCTAAATCATCACACATTTCGTTTTCTCTGTGTCCCGCGTGTCCTTTTACCCAGCGCCAATCAACGCTATGGCGAGCGGTTTCTTTATCGAGCCTTTGCCACAGATCGGCATTTTTAACCGGTTTCTTGTCGGCTGTTTTCCAGTCACGCTTTTTCCAGTTATGAATCCACTGTGTGATGCCTTGACGCACGTATTGGCTATCTGTGGTCAGAATCACAGAGCAAGGTTCTTTGAGGGCTTGCAGGGCAACGACAGCGGCGAGCATTTCCATGCGGTTATTGGTTGTTAGCGTGAAGCCTTCTGCTAGCGTCTTCTCGACTTTTTTGTAGCGAAGTACGATGCCATAGCCACCGGGACCAGGGTTGCCTAAACAAGAACCATCAGTGAAAATTTCAACTTGTTTCGTCATGATTTGATACTATTACCTCAAGCACATTATCGGCATAGTCTGACACAGTTATCCTTATGAATACCAGTAGCACTCCAGAACAAAGCTCGAACGAAAAAAACAGTTCGAACGAAAATAAGCGCATTGTTGTACTCGATACCGAAACCACCGGTATGAATACAGAAGGTGGTCCTCACTATATGGGCCACCGCATCGTTGAAATTGGTGCAGTAGAGATCATCAACCGTAGGCTGACCGGGCGTCATTTTCACGTCTACATCAAGCCCGATCGTGCGATTCAAGAAGAGGCGATTGGCGTTCACGGTATTACCGATGAATTCTTGATTGATAAGCCTGAATACCAAGACATACATAAAGAGTTTCTCGACTTTATCAAAGGTGCTGAGCTGGTGGCTCATAACGCGCCCTTCGATACGGGCTTTATGGACTATGAGTTTGAGAAGCTCAACCCTGCGATAGGTAAAACGGATGACTACTGTAAAGTCACCGATACCTTGGCAATGGCGAAGAAGATATTCCCGGGTAAAAGAAACAACCTAGATATCTTATGTGACCGTTATGGTATCGATAACTCGCACCGTACTCTCCACGGCGCATTGCTCGATGCGGAGATCCTAGCTGACGTCTACTTATTGATGACGGGTGGTCAAACTTCGCTGCAATTTAACGCCGGTCAACAGGAAGGCGAAGCCGAAAGCATACGAAGAGTAGAAAGTGGTCGAAAATCCCTAAAGGTTTTACGAGCTACGGCCGATGAAGTAGAAGCGCATCAAAGTCGTTTAGATCTCGTCGAGAAAAGCGGAAGCTGCCTCTGGCGTCAGTAGGGAGAAAGTATGTTAAGGGTATTGGCTACCGGTTGCTTATTGCTGTTAAGCTTTGGCTTACATGCGGCAACAGAATCCGTAATGAGTTTATTGGACAACCGTTTTCGAGTTGATCCCAGTATTGAACAAGTCACCTTTGTGATTTATCGAGCCGATAACTCTAAACCTGTCGTTTTGGTTCGCCCTGATGGCAAGAAATACTACTCTTGGCGCAATGCTGATAATGTCCGTTGGTACGAAGAATCGTCCATGGACATTATCTCTATCGACAATCCGATGCCCGGCCCTTGGCAAGCGATAGGTAAAGTTTCCCCTAAGAACAATATCAAGCTGCTGTCTCATCTTGTTTTGGATGCTAATGAGTTCCCAGATAAGTTGTATCAAACTGAACGCATCAAATTTACCGCTCGACTGACCGCTGATGGCAAGCCGCTGGTGCTGCGCGATTTTCTCGATCGCGTAAAGCTTAAGGTCACCTTTACTAAGTTTGTTGAAAACGAAGAGTCTTTGGTGAGAGAAGCGCGCCCGGTGCCGGTTGTGATGGGCGAGTTTGCCGATGATGGCGCTGATCTTGATGAAAAGGCTGGAGATGGTGTGTTCACGGTCTCTTTGCCAATTGATATCGAGCCCGGTAAATACCGAGCGCGTATTACCTCTGGTAATGGTGTGTTCCTGCGAGCGCAAGAGCAAGAAGTCTTGGTTTATCCAACACCGATCACGAACACCTTCATTCAGTCACGAAAAGAGGGCTTACCTCATACTATTGTGGTGTCTGGTGAGCAGGGGATGATCGCACCGAGCTCGTTAGCGGTTCATGTTGAGCACAAGGCTCCTGATGAATATGTGATGTACAAGCAGGGGCAAGCTGAAGTCGACGCAATGAAAGTCGCTCTAGAGGTGCCTTACAATGGCGATTTGGGGATTTATAATTGGTCTGGGATGGTTTACGCCACTGATGCTTCAAGTCAGCGCCCGCTGATCTTTCCTATTACCGAGCAGTCGTATAGCGTTGTTGAAGATATCGACTTAGCAGAGTCACGACGCCTTCAAGAAGAAGCACTTGCTGAACAGAAGCGTATCGCAACAGAGTTGATGATCCTTCAAAAACGTGAAGATGATAGACAGCGCAGTATGATCATTATTGCGGTGGGTAATGTGGTCGCGATTCTATTGGGCTTATTGATTTGGTTTGTGGTTCGTAAGGTTAAAACGAAGAAAAAAGCGTTACCGGAGATGCAGCTCAAGGCGCCCAAGTAACTCGCATAGATGATTAGATTGTCTAGAGAGAATAAGCCGCTAGATAAAGCATTGGAATTTGTGGCAACGAAATCATGAACAAAAAAACGGGACTCATAGGAGTCCCGTTTTTGTTTCTTTTTCTGGCCTTAAGCGACGTTATCAATCGATTGGTCTGAGTACTGAGACTTTGCTGCTAGTTCCTCTGGTGAGAAGTCATCCACGTTAATCGTGTACAGTCTATGTTCCTCAGCGCTAATCAGAAGATTTGCTTCGTCTTGCGTTAAGATACCTTTCTCAAGTCCCAACTGAGCAACAAGATCAAGTCGTAAGAAGGCACGTTTTTGATGCGTCTCTTTGCAGACTTTGTCGAACAGAGGTTCAGCTTGAAGAATCACTTCTAGCGCTTTTTCAATCTTACCTACTGGGTTGTATTCCGTCGCTTCTAGGTATTGGCCGCGACCTATACGAGAGCGTGTTTCGCTTGGTGTTTGTAGAATGTGCGCAACTTTGCTATCGAGCTTGTCGTTTGGAGCACGACGGATACGACCAAATGGCATTAGCACAACACGAAGCAGACGACCAATCACAGGGTTAGGGAAGTTCGCTAAGAACTCATCAATCGCCACTTCAGTCTGACGTAAGCTATCTTGCATACCCCAATGTACTAACGGTAGATCTTCAGCGTGGCTGCCTTCGCTTTCAAAGCGCTTCAACGTTGCTGAACCTAAGTAAAGTTGACTTAAGATATCACCCAGTCTTGCTGATAAACGTTCTCTACGCTTCAGTGAGCCGCCTAGAACAGCCATTGAGATATCAGACAGTAGCGCTAGGTTTGCACTGTAGCGGTTTAGCTGTTGGTAGTAACGCTGTGTCTGTTTATCTGTTTTATTTGAAGGTGTTGGCGCATCAGAACCACGACCGTCGGTTAAACCAAACCACAAGCTGCGGACTAGGTTACTCATCGTAAAGCTAACGTGTCCTGCTAACGCTGAATCAAACTTATCAAGCGCATCGCTGCTTTCAGAATAAGCGGCTTCCATTTCGTTCAGTACGTAAGGGTGACAGCGAATCGCACCTTGACCATAGATGATCATTGAACGAGTCAGGATATTTGCGCCTTCAACCGTAATTGCGATAGGCGAACCTTGGTAGCCACGAGCTAGGAAGTTCGATGGGCCTAAACAAATGCCTTTACCACCGACGATATCCATCGCATCAATGATGCTGCGTTGACCACGGTGAGTACAGTGGTACTTAACGATTGCTGAGATAACCGAAGGCTTTTCGCCAAGGTCAATACCTGCGACGGTTAGGTTACTCGCAGCGTCCATTACATAAGCGTTACCTGCGAGGCGTGCAAGTGGCTCTTCAACCCCTTCCATACGACCAATAGGCTGTTTGAATTGACGACGGATACGAGCGTAAGCGCCGGTTGCAAGCGCAGCAGACTTTATGCCACCGGTTGAGTTTGAAGGCAGTGTGATACCACGACCAACCGACAGACACTCAACCAGCATACGCCAGCCTTGACCTGCCATTTTCTGGCCACCAATGATGAAATCGATAGGCACGAAGATATCGTCGCCTTGCGTCGGGCCATTTTGGAAAGGTACGTTTAGTGGGAAGTGGCGGTTGCCAATCTCTACGCCTTTTAAATCAGTTGGGATAAGCGCACAGGTGATACCCAGATCTTTTTGGTCACCAAGTAGGCCATCCGGGTCACGCAATTTAAAAGCCAAGCCTAAAACGGTCGCGACGGGCGCGAGAGTGATGTAACGCTTGTTCCAAGTTAGGCGCATGCCGAGTACTTCTTCGCCTTGCCAGTCGCCTTTACAAACTACACCGTAATCTGGGATTGAACCTGCATCTGAACCGGCTTCTGGGCTAGTCAGAGCAAAACAAGGGATCTCTTTACCTTCCGCTAGGCGAGGCAGGTAGTGGTTTCTTTGTGCTTCGGTACCGTAGTGCTGTAATAGCTCACCAGGGCCTAATGAGTTAGGTACGCCAACCGTCGATGACAATACGCTCGAAACGCCCGTTAGCTTCTGTAGAACCAAAGATTGAGCGTAAGCTGAGAACTCTAAGCCGCCGTATTTTTTCTTGATTATCATGGCGAAGAATTTATGGTCTTTCAGGTATTGCCATACTTCTGGTGGCAAATCAGCAAGCTCATGAGTGACTTGGTAATCATTGACCATTTCACACACGGTATTTACTGGACCATCTAAAAACGCTTGCTCAGCTTCAGAGAGTTTCGGGTCAGCAATGTTCTGAAGCTTCTTCCATTCAGGTTTGCCTTTGAACAGCTCTGCTTCCCACCATACTGTGCCAGCTTCTAGTGCTTCTTTTTCTGTCTGAGACATCGCCGGTAGAACTTTCTTAAATAAAGAGAGTGCTTTTTGGCTGATCAGTGTCTGACGAATGGTCGGTACAGCAAAGATCGCAAGGGCTAATAGATAGCACAGCCAGCCAGTAACAGCCACGCCGCCAAACAGTGTTAATGCTACCATTGCGCCGGTTAATACAACTAATGCACGTACCAGACTAACTCTATGGTAAAGACAGACGCCTAAGATGGCGGTCATGCCGAGTAGGGAGAGCAATATGTTCATGATCGATTTCCTTTTCAGAGATCACTTATTGTTATTAAGTTTTAGGTAAGAGGTCTAACCAGTCAAGTGTAAACAAAATATTAAATATTTGTAAAACTCCAAAGTGAATAAAAAGTGATCTCAATAGAGTTAAAGTTCTAATTGTGAGAGGTTGGTGGCGAATATTTGGACGGATCGGCAGTGAGACCCTAATAAAGGTGGCAATCTTTGGGCTTAAGTGTCGACACTATTTCATGTTTGTGGGTAAACTCAGCTATAAAGAGGGGAAAATCCTCAGTTCTCATTTCACGCACTTTAAGCTGCGTCAAAAAAATAAGAGATAAGCCTTATGTACCAAGACCTAATCAAAAGTGAATTAAACGAAGCTGCTGACGTTCTGAATAAGTTCTTGAGTGATGACCATAACATCGCTCAAATTGAAGCGGCGGCAAAACTGATTGCTGACTCATTCAAGCAAGAGGGCAAGGTGCTTTCTTGTGGCAACGGTGGTTCACACTGTGATGCAATGCACTTCGCGGAAGAGCTTACTGGCCGATACCGTGAAAACCGTCCAGGTTACGCTGGCATTGCGATTTCAGATCCAAGCCACCTGTCTTGCGTGAGTAATGATTTTGGCTACGACCATGTATTTTCTCGTTATGTAGAAGCGGTAGGTCGTAAAGGTGATGTGTTGTTTGGTCTGTCGACTTCAGGTAACTCTGCCAATATTCTAAAAGCGATTGAAGCTGCTCAAGCTAAAGGCATGAAGACGATTGCATTGACGGGTAAAGATGGCGGCAAAATGGCGGGCTGCGCCGATATCGAAATCCGAGTTCCGCACTTTGGTTACGCAGATCGCATCCAAGAGATTCACATTAAGATCATTCATATTGTGATTCAGCTTGTTGAAAAAGAGATGGAATAATAGTTTTACAGACATTTGGAACCCAGGTTTGTGGCTCCATTGGTTTTAATAGGGAGTAGATTAAACCATGTGTGAATTGCTCGGTATGAGCGCGAATGTGCCAACTGATATTTGTTTTAGCTTTACTGGTCTTATGCAGCGTGGAGGCAATACTGGCCCGCACCGCGATGGCTGGGGTATTACCTTCTATGAGGGAAAGGGTTTTCGTACATTTAAAGATCCTAACCCTAGCTGTGAATCTAAGATCGCTGAGTTGGTTCAAAACTACCCAATTAAAAGCCAAGCCGTTGTCAGTCATATCCGTCAAGCGAACCGTGGTGGTGTTAATCTAGAGAATACACACCCTTTTACTCGTGAGCTTTGGGGGCGATACTGGACCTTCGCTCACAATGGTCAATTAACGGATTACGACGATCTGATTAGTGGTCGTTTCAGACCTGTTGGCGAGACAGACAGTGAGCTCTCTTTCTGTTGGCTACTCAAACAACTTGAAGAGCGTTTCCCAGAACCACCACAAGATATGGAAGGTATGTTTCGCTTTGTAGCTGAGTGTTGTGACAAGCTGCGTGAGAAAGGTGTTTTCAACATGTTGTTGAGTGATGGTGAGTACGTGATGACTTACTGTACTAACCATTTGTACTGGATTACAAGGCGCGCACCTTTTGGTAAAGCGAGCCTGATTGATGAAGATGTTGAGATTAACTTCCAAGAAGAAACTACACCTAATGATGTGGTTACAGTGGTGGCAACTCAGCCTCTAACAGACAATGAAGAGTGGTTTAGAATGAAGCCGGGTGAATACGCGCTGTTTCATTTTGGTGAGCTGATTGGCAATAACCATAAAGCGTTGGAAGATGTCGCTTATGCGCCGAAGAAGGTAGCAAGCCAAGCGCCAACTGAACCATTGAGCTAAGTATCCCGAATAGTATTATTTGAACCCTATAAAAAAGGCCGCTTACTGAACTAATGAATCAGTAAGCGGCCTTTTTTTATTTGATTTAGTTTCTGAAGAATTACTCTTCTGCGTAACCGTGTTTACCTAATGCCTTACCGTCTAAGACAGCTTGCCCATTTAGCATTGATAAACGATCTTCGGCGAACCATTTGCAGACCATAGGGTAAATGCAGTGTTCTTGAGTAAGTACTCGGCTTGCCAACATATCAGCATCATCATCTTCAAATACCGGTACCTTAGCCTGTAAGATCACAGGACCACCATCAAGCTCTTCAGTAACAAAGTGGACACTAGTTCCGTGCTCTTTGTCTTGTGCATCAATGGCACGCTGGTGGGTGTGTAGGCCTGGGTATTTAGGCAACAGGGAAGGGTGGATGTTGACCATTTTACCCGCATAGTGACGAACAAACTCTGAACTCAGGATACGCATGTATCCCGCAAGTACGATTAAATCGGGTTGGTATGCATCAATCTGAATCATCAATTCATGATCGAACTCTTCACGTGAACCAAAGTCTTTTGGATTCACTGAATGTGCGTCAACACCTGCGGTTTTCGCTCGTTCTAATCCAAAAGCCTCTGCTTTGTTTGAAAAGACAGCCTTAACTGAAGCATCAATCATATTGTTATCACAGGCATCCAAAATTGCCTGTAAGTTACTTCCGCTTCCTGAAACTAACACAACGATGTTTTTATTGGAGTGACTGGTTTTATTTGGGTGATTGTTTTTCATAGAGTGGGTCATACGATTGATTAACTGAACTGTTTACAATGTACCTACATAAACTAAGGTTTTCTGCGGGCTAAATAGCAAAATGAGGACCATTAGGTCCTCATTGATTAACTAAGTAAGTGAGCGTATCACTTATTTAATTTCAACTTGCTCTTCGCCAGCTTCAGCGTTTGCGATCTCACCGATAACCCAAGCGTTTTCGCCTTCAGCTTTCAGGAGTTCAACAGCAGCTTCTGCTTGATCTTTAGGTAGAGCAACAACTAGGCCAACACCACAGTTGAAAGTGCGGTACATTTCGAATGTCTCCACGTTACCTTTCTCTTGTAGCCAGTTGAAGATAGCAGGCCATTCCCAGCTCTTGCCCTCAATGACTGCTTTAGTACCTTCAGGAAGTACGCGTGGGATGTTTTCCCAGAAACCACCACCTGTGATGTGCGAGATAGCATGAATGTCATGCTCTGCAATCATCTTAAGTGCCGATTTGATGTAAATCTTAGTTGGTTCTAGTAGGTGCTCACCGATAGTGCGACCTTCTAGTTCTTCACTCTTATCAGCACCAGAAACTTCTAGGACTTTACGAATTAAAGAGTAACCGTTTGAGTGTGGACCACTTGAGCCAACGGCGATAAGTGCGTCGCCTGCTGCTACTTTAGTGCCGTCAATGATGTCCGCTTTTTCTACAACACCAACACAGAAGCCAGCTACATCGTAGTCGTCGCCTTCGTACATGCCTGGCATTTCAGCAGTTTCACCACCGATTAGTGCACAGCCAGCTTGAACACAGCCTTCAGCAATACCAGAAACAACGTCTGCTGCTGTATCTACATCTAGCTTACCTGTTGCGTAGTAGTCTAGGAAGAATAGCGGCTCACCACCTTGAACGATTAAGTCGTTCACACACATTGCCACTAGGTCGATACCAATGGTGTCGTGTTTTTTCAGATCCAAAGCAAGGCGAAGTTTAGTACCAACACCATCAGTACCTGAAACAAGTACCGGCTCTTTGTATTTCGTTGGAAGTTCACATAGGGCGCCAAAGCCACCAATACCGCCCATTACTTCAGGGCGACGAGTGCGTTTAACAGCACCTTTGATACGGTCTACTAGTGCATTACCTGCGTCGATATCAACACCAGCGTCTTTGTAGCTTAGAGAAGAAGTATTACCACTCACGGGATAGTCCTCGAACTTAAGTTGGATGTGAAAACGGCGCTATTCTAACAGGGCTTGATTACCAAGAGCAAACGTTTGCGCGGTTTTTTTTATTAGAATAAAGATTCTGAAATAACCTTAGAGTTCGTGTATAATCTACAGGTTTGTTTAAATATTGCCGGAGTTGGAAATGAAAGTTGTTGAAGTGAAACACCCGCTAGTAAAACATAAAATTGGCCTGATGCGTGAAGGTGAGATTAGCACTAAGCGTTTTCGTGAGCTAGCGACAGAAGTGGGTAGCCTTCTAACATACGAAGCGACATCAGACTTTGAAACTGAGCGTGTGACGATTAACGGTTGGAACGGTCCAGTAGAAGTTGACCAAATTAAAGGTAAAAAAGTAACGGTAGTGCCAATCCTACGTGCTGGTCTAGGCATGATGGACGGCGTTCTTGAGCACATCCCAAGTGCACGTATCAGCGTTGTTGGTATCTACCGTGACGAAGAAACACTTGAGCCAGTACCATACTTCAACAAGCTTGCATCTAACATCGATGAGCGTATTGCTCTAGTGGTAGACCCAATGCTTGCGACAGGTGGTTCTATGATCGCGACTATCGACCTGATGAAAGAGAAAGGTTGTAAGCACTTTAAGATTCTTGTGCTTGTTGCTGCTCCTGAAGGTATCGCTGCTCTAGAAAAAGCGCACCCAGATGTTGAGCTTTACACGGCTGCAATCGATGAGAAGCTAAATGACAAGGGCTACATTGTTCCTGGTCTTGGCGATGCTGGCGATAAGATCTTCGGTACTAAGTAATTCGGTTTCAGCTTAAGTGACTCTAAACAGTTCCTTAACTCGCTGATTTAACCGTATTAATAAAAAGGGAGAGCATTCGATGCTCTCCCTTTTTTGATCTTGTTAGGTTGTGATTCTTTTGAATCTAGCCTTATCGATTCATTAATCGATTTGAGCTTTATCTACTACAGTGTTGTCACCTAGCTCATCTGGAAGTACTAGGTTAAGTAGAATCGCAACGATGCCACATAAGCTTACGCCCTGTAGGCTAAAGTCGCCGATGCCAAATGCCATGCCGCCAATACCAAAGACTAAGGTAATGCCCACAATCACAAGGTTACGTGATTTGTGTAGGTCAACTTTGTTCTGAATTAGAGTATTCAAGCCTACGGTTGCGATAGAACCAAACAGTAGAATCATGATGCCGCCCATTACAGGAACCGGAATCGTTTGAAGTAGTGCACCTAGCTTACCAACCAATGCCAGAACGATGGCGGTTACCGCAGCCCAAGTCATGATCACTGGGTTGAATGCTTTGGTCAGCATTACTGCGCCTGTTACTTCACTGTAGGTAGTGTTTGGTGGCGCGCCTAGCATTGAAGCAGCAATTGTTGCCACACCGTCACCAGTAATTGTGCGGTGTAGGCCAGGTTTTTTAAGGTAGTCTTTACCGGTCACGTTAGAGATAGCAAGCATGTCGCCTACGTGCTCAACAGCAGGTGCAATCGCAACAAATACCATAAAGAAGATAGCGTTGATGTTGAACTCTGGCGCTGTGAAGTTTGGCAGAGCCAACCAAGATGCTTGCGCTACTGGTGTGAAGTCGACTGCGCCATAAACCAAGCTAGTGATGTAACCCGCGACAATACCACCGAAGATTGGCAGTAGCTTAAGGAAGCCTTTAGAGAACACACTGATGACAATGGTCACTAACAGTGAAATCGAAGAGATCCACAGTGCAGCGTCTGCATCAACAAGCTGAACCGCGCCATCGCCTGTCTTACCTAGCGCCATGTTAACCGCAACAGGCGCAAGGCCTAAACCGATAACCATGATCACAGGGCCAACCACGACAGGTGGAAGCAGTTTATGGATGAAGCCAACGCCACGAACTTTAATTAACGCGCCCATTAGTACATACACAACACCCGCCGCCATAAGGCCGCCCATGGTTGCACCTACACCCCAAGTTTGAATACCAAACATGATAGGCGCGATGAATGCGAAAGAAGACGCTAAGAAGATTGGCACTGAACGGCGTGTAATAAGTTGGAATAAAAGGGTACCGATACCTGCGCCAAAGAGTGCAACGTTAGGATCAAGTCCTGTTAGTAGCGGCACGAGTACAAGCGCACCAAAAGCTACGAACAGCATTTGCGCACCTTGCAAAGCATTTTTCATGATATGTCCTTAAAAATGGTCGTTATATGAAAAGTGAAAAATAAAATTCGCGGGATTCTATCACTTAGCAATCGATTGCTACACCAGATAGATCAAATTTATTTATCTTAGTGATGTTTTATATCCATCTAAGCCCTAGAAATTCAGTTTATAAGTGAGCGATTTATCATGGCCAGGTGATATTTTGTGGTTATTAAACACAGTGGGCGCTATCGACCTTGCCCCTCAATCCATAGTTGCTTATCATCTAGGCACAAGATTTGAATATTAGGATCAGTATGCGCTACATAGCATTGTTGTTGATGGGACTATTAGCCTCTCCGAGTTATGCCTTAACTCAAGTAGATATTTTTAGTGCTGAAGTTGCGATTAACGCTGAAGACAAACAGCCAGAACAAGTGGCAAGAAATACAGGTATGGAGCAGGTATTGATACGTGCGACTGGCCAAACTGATGTCGCTTCGAATGAGACGATTCAAAAGGCGATGCGCAAGAGTTCGCAGTACATGTCTCAAATGAGTTTTGGCGAAAGCAATGACCAATCAACATTGCGTATGCGTTTTAACGGTGCTCAAATCCGTTCTCTGTTGACTCAAGCACAGTTACCTTACTGGCCTGACACGCGTTCAAACATCCTTGTTTGGCTGGTGGAAGAGGACAACTACGACAAGAACATCGTATGGGAACACTCTAACTCAGAGTTAGCAGCTAGCTTACAAGCTAACGCAAAAGAGCGTGGCTTGCCTCTAACGCTGCCTGTGGGTGACTTTGACGATATTACGGGTATTGCGACTTCTGATTTGTGGGGTAGCTTTGTTACGCCAATCAGTAAAGCGAGTCAGCGTTATCCTGTTGATGCTGTGTTGGTGATAAAGGCTCAATCTTCAGGCCTACGTTGGGCTCTATACGATCAAAAGCCAAGTCAATTGACGAGCGCACCAACATCGCCTTTAAGTGGTTCTTTATCAGGTAACAGCGCAACGACCTCTCAGAAGTTAGTCGACCAAATCAGTAACTACTACGCAGGTAAAAGTGCCGTGACGGTAGCGAGTGAGTCATCAGAATCGATTTTAACGCAGTTTATTAGCTTGAATAATGCTCAAGACTTCTTCCAGTTGGAGAACGCACTGAAGCGTCTAAACTCGGTGGCAAGCCTAGATATTCTGAAGATTCAGAACAACGAAGTCACTTTCCGAATTCACTTATTGTCGACTCAACAAGAGTTTGAGCAAGAAGTCGCAAGTATTCGTCAAGTTGCGAAGGTTGAAGAATCTTACATTGAGCCTGAAGTGAGTCCTGAATTTGAAACTCAAGACAACACAATGTCTGTCGGTGATGATTCAACAGACGCTGCTGAAGTCGTTGGTGACGAAACTGACTCAGGCGTACAAGTGATTAAGGGCAACGAGGTATCTGAGGATGCTGAGCTAACGCCTGACACAACGTTAGAGGATTCTAGTACAGAAGATCTAACCATCACTGCGCCAGTACATGCTAAGCCAAGCTTGGTATACGAGTGGGTTCGCTCATAATTGTCAGCTGACATGACTGATTGAAATGAAAACATGAAAAAAGCCCTGCAAGAGCAATCTTGCAGGGCTTTTTGTTTGTAAGCGGTCAGCTTAAAAGCATGGGTTCTATATTATTGCTCGAACTTAGCTTTCTCTCTCTTTTCTACTTCGGAAAGACGCTTCAACTTGATACCTAACTCTTTGGCTCTAAAGCGAGTAAATAAGATATTGCCCGCGAAACCTAGAGTCGTCAGGAGCAGTTCTACAGCCGCTAACAAGCGTTCACCATCGTCTACATACAAAATAGTTAATGCGTGTAGGAAATAGAGCATCAAAACGAAATTTGCCCAAGCGTGCGTATAAGGCTTACCTGCTAAAATTCCCGGCAATGGCAGTAACAACGGGATAGCCCAAGCAATCGCCAGTGTGACATTACTGAGATGAGGGTGCGGTGAAAGCGTCATCTGCCAAGCCACCACCCAGAATAACAGCGACAAGTTGCCCGCTAAAGCAAGGTAGCGAAATAGCTTGGTTTTGGGAGACATGGCCTTCTCTGGCATATACATCATTGATAAATTCCCTTTTGGTTTAACGCTATGCGCGCTAGGCGTTTACCTAGGTTTTGCGCCAACTCAATCTCTTCTTTGCTAAGCGAAGCGCTCTCTCCAGTACTGCTTGCACCATAAGGCGTACCACCGGTTTGCGTGGTGTGCAGTGCAGGCTCTGAGTAGGGGATGCCCACGACTAACATGCCGTGATGAAGCAGGGGCAACATCATGCTTTGTTGTGTCGTCTCTTGACCACCATGCAGTGAAGAAGAAGAGGTAAAGACACAAGCTGGCTTATCGATGAGATCACCATTGATCCACATTGATGTCGTGCTATCCCAAAAGTGCTTCATTGGCCCGGCCATGTTGCCAAACCAAACCGGACTGCCTAGCGCCAAACCATCACAAGATCGAAGCTCTTGTAACGAGGCAATAGGATCGGTTGGTTGATAACGCGAATCAGGCTGCTCTTCTACTGTGTACACGTCGTTCACCGTTCTTAGCATAGCTTCGCAGTTCGGGATGGATTCAACCCCTCGTGCAATCTGCCTTGCTAAAGCTTGTGTATTGCCGTGACGACTGTAGTAAAGAACAAGAATGTTAATGCTCATATTGGATTACAGAATCTCTAGCACTTGCTCTGGTGGGCGACCAATCTTCGCTTTGTTGTTTGCTACAACCACTGGGCGCTCAAACAGTTTTGGATTGGTTGCCATCGCGGCGAAAAGATCTTCATCAGTAACTGAAGCATCGCCAAGGTTTGCTTCTTTGTAGTCCGCTTCTTTGGTGCGCATCATGTCGCGAACACTGTCAAAACCAAGCTGAGTGAACAGTACTTTCAGCTGTTCAACTGTTAACGGAGTCTCCAGGTATTTGATGACCTCTGGCTGTACGCCGTTTTCCTGAAGCACTTCTAGAGTTTGACGGCTCTTTGAGCAGCGTGGGTTATGATAAATCACGACAGACATGGTTCTTCCTCATTATTATTTTTGATTTAGTTGTTTAGCTGAAGCCACCAGAGGTGACTTCTTTTTTGTGTAACGTTGAGCTTTCTTTTTATTCTGGCAACGAGCTGTTACCAGTAAACATATTATTGTAGCGACAAGAAGCGTTCTCGTTGAATCATCAGCTGATCAATTCGAGCGTCGTAGCGTGCTTGTTTTAGGCTTCCTAATTCTGCGATTTGGCTTGCTTGCGTGTAGTACTGAATCGCTTTGTTCCAGTTGGCTTGCAGAGCCAAAATTTCTGCACGAGCAGCCAGTTCTTCGTCGCTATTACCAAGGCTCGTATTTACTTTTGAAAGTAAGTGCCAGCCATTGGTGTCGTTCGGATTATCGTGCGTGTAACGTTGCAATACGCGAACCGCTTCCTGTAGATCTTCATTTTCAATCAGTGCGTTGGCGTAGTTAATAGTCAGAACTGGGTTGTTTGGTTGACGAACCAGTGCCGATTTAAGTTCTTTAATTGCAACCTCAGGCTGTTTCTTCTCGATGTGCAAATCAGAAATAGCATCTAGATAAAACAGGTTAGTTGGGTCGCTGTTAATCAGCTTGTTCAGAATCGGCTCTGCTTTGTCTAATTTTTTAGAGTCTAGGTAAACCAGTGCTTGGCCATATTCTAATGACGGGACCAAAGCTTTAGGGGCTTTCTTCAGCTGACGCTCAAACCAATCAAGAGCAGCATCATTATTAATGCCAGCATAGCGCGCAACAATGCGGGCTCTTGCTAGGTGGTAGTCCAGAGACGGAGCCAGTTTCAGTGGCGGGTAACTACGAGCACGAGCACGTGAATCGGTAATTCGGTCTTCTGGTAATGGGTGAGTCAGTAGCATGGGCGGTGGTGTGCTCGCATAGCGGTATTCATCAGCTAAACGGCCAAAGAAACGTGGCATCGCATTCACATCAAACCCAGCTTTTGCTAGCGTGTTGATACCAAAGCGGTCGGCTTCTTTTTCATTACTACGTGTGTAGTTGATTTGGCTTTGCATATTACCCGCAGTCGTTGCCGTTAGGGCTGCAATGCCGGCTTCAGGGGCAGCAATCGCGAGCAATACAGAGGCCGCAAGGGCTGCAATGGTTGCTGGAGAACGGCGCGCTTGATCTTCCATACTACGTGCTAAGTGACGTTGGGTTACGTGCGCGATTTCGTGCGCTAATACTGAAGCCAATTCACTTTCAGATTGTGCATGCAGGAATAGACCTGAGTGCAAAGCAACGTAACCACCAAAGAAAGCAAAGGCGTTGATGTTGCGGTCACGGATCATAAAGAACTGGAAAGGTGTCTTTACATCATTTGCGTTCGCGACTAGACGATGGCCAAGCGTATCAATATACAGGTTTAGAACTGGGTCGTTTACGATAGGCTGGCTGCTTCTGATGATGCGCATGTAGGCATCACCATAGATAAGCTCTTGGTCGATAGTGAGTGTGCCGCCAGCAGCGGTACCGATATCTGGTAGCTCCAAACTATTGGTATTTGCCATAGTTGGGGTGCTTAATGTGGCTGCGATGCATAAGCAAGCAATTGAGCGAGCGCGTTTAAACATATTAGTCAGTAATACTCCGTTTCTTCTGACAGTAAGACAAGTGCAATGCAAATTGGTTCTTTATCTGATTTAACCTTTGCCAAGTGCGTGCGCTATCATGAAGGAAGATGAATGAATGATGGCGCGTTTTCAAAAACAGATTACAATACGACCCTTATAATAAGCATCGAGCTCAAGAATGACACCTAATATTCTAGATTTACGCCAAGAGCGCTGTCCAATGGCGCTATTATTAGCCAAGCGTCACAGTGTAAAGTTAGAAGTAGGGCAGTCATTGTCAATTTATGTGTCTGATAACAGCTCAATGAAAGATATTGTTACTTATTTATCTAAGCAAGCCTATGACGTCATCACTGAGGTTTGCTCTAATTACCATCACCTCCTCGTCACTAAAAAGGAATTGCAGTCAGATGCTTGAAATGGTCAATCGTTGGTATAAACGACGTTTCTCTGATCCCCATGCTGTCAGTTTGGTTGCCATCATTCTCTTCGGCTTTATTACGATCTACTTCTTTGGTCACCTAATTGCGCCACTCTTGGTTGCAATTGTGTTGGCTTATTTGCTTGAGTGGCCTGTTACCCAACTTCAAAGACTCGGTGTTCCAAGAACGCCTTCGGTGATGTTGGTGATCATGATGTTCTTTAGCGTGATGCTACTTGCGATCTTTGGCTTGGTACCAACCATTTGGGAACAAGTGGGTAACCTAATCAATGACATCCCAAGCATGTATGGCAGTTTACAAAATTTCATCGCGACGATTCCTGAACGCTATCCAGAATTAGCCAACCTGCAGATCGTTGAGTCCATTATGTCTAACGCCAAGAACAAAGCGTTAGGTTTTGGTGAAAGTGTTGTCAAAGGCTCTCTTGCTTCTCTTGTGAGCTTAGCGACCTTGGCGGTTTACTTGATTCTTGTACCACTGCTTATCTTCTTCTTGTTAAAAGACAAAGAAGAGATGATCAGAATGGCGAGTGGTGTACTTCCTCGAAATCGTCGTTTAGCGACCAAAGTATGGGAAGAGATGAACCAGCAAATCTCGAACTATATTCGCGGTAAAGTCTTAGAGATTTTAATCGTTGGTGGTGTCAGCTACGTAACCTTCGCGATTCTGGACCTGCGTTATTCAGTCTTGTTGGCTGTCGCGGTTGGCTTCTCGGTGCTGATCCCTTATATCGGCGCGGCAGCTGTGACTGTTCCAGTAGCGATTGTTGGCTTGTTCCAGTGGGGATTAGAGCCTCAGTTTTACTGGTTACTTCTCGCTTACGGTATTATCCAAGCGCTAGATGGTAACGTGCTCGTTCCGGTTCTTTTCTCTGAAGCGGTGAACCTGCACCCAGTGGCCATTATTGTTGCCGTGTTAGTGTTTGGTGGACTGTGGGGGTTCTGGGGCGTGTTCTTTGCTATCCCGTTGGCAACGTTAGTTAAGGCGGTTTGGAATGCTTTACCGAGTCACGCATTAGACGATGACCCCGAACATCAAAAATAACTGATCTTGTTATAGAAAAAGGCCGAACATCATGGATGTTCGGCCTTTTTGCTCTTAGCTTAATCATTAGCTTAATGAGTGTTGCTATTGCCTTCGAGAGTGATGAATCTAAGTCATTAACTCACTCAAATAGCCCTTAAGCTTCTTGATTGAAGTAATCTAGAACCACTTCGTGGTGAGTCTTAGTCTTGAATTTGTTGAAGACATGTTCAATCTGACCTTCTTCATCAATTAGGAAGCTAATACGGTGCAGACCATCGTAGATTTTACCCATGAATTTTTTCTCGCCCCAAACGCCAAACTGTTCAGCAACGCTATGGTCTTCATCAGATAGCAGTGTGAAGTTTAGAGATTTCTTTTCAACGAAGTTTGGTAGGCGTTTTACTGGGTCAACACTCACACCTAGAACAACCACGTTTAGGTCATCAAGCTGTGTTTTGATATCACGCAGGCCTTCCGCTTGCACAATACAACCTGGAGTCATTGCTTTTGGGTAAAAATAGAAAAGTACTTTTTTACCTTTGAAGTCACCAAGAGATACGATATTGCCATCTTGATCTGGAAGAGAAAAAGCAGGTGCTGGAACACCAGCCGTTAGCGTATTCATGACATTTCCTTTTTAAAGACTGTTTTTGATAAAGTTGAGCGAGCCTTGGACTGATAGGCTCTGACACAGCGAATCGAATTCTTCTTGTAGCTGCATCAAGTTACATTCTGATTGCACAGAAGCGGTAATAGAGATATGGAATTGGTCGTTGTCGAGTTGAACCTTAGACTTATTGATGGTTCGTGCACTTAACGAATCGAGGCCGATGTTTCGGTCTGCGAAGAACTGGGTAAACTGCTCAGTAAGTCCGATTTTATCGTCTGACTCAACGAACACCTCTACTGTGTAAGAGTTCTCAATAACATCATGAGTTGAGGTTCGCTTCATAATCGTAATCAAGTCGTGCTCTTGTCCAAGCAAGGGCAAGGTGGTTTCAACGCGGGTAATGTTGTTTGCCTTTCCAGACAGCAGCATGATAAGCGTAAATTCTTCGCCAAATTGAGCGATACGGCTATCAATAATGTTACAGCCTGATTGGGTGACTAAATGAACCACTTGGTTGCATACACCTGGGCGATCAGTGCCCACAGCTGTGATTACTAGATGTTGAGTCATAAAATCACGTCTCTTTATATTCCATTGATTCATGCATGTTAGCACAGTTAGCTCGTGGAATAAGCGTGCGTGCGGGGCTTTTTATGAGCGACCTTGCTTCGAACATGCAACCAATGATAAGAATATCGAGCGCGTTAAAAAATGAGATAGAGCGATGAGAGCACAGCTTACTTGTTACTGACATCCAGTGATGTGCTATCCGCTAGATTGAGTGCAGGTTACCCAAATTCTAGGTAGAACGCCGTTAGAAGTCGTTTTACCTCAAACATACGACAATATTTAATGCAGATGTTGCCGGTAAGCCACTTTAATGTCTTGTGTTTATTGATTGGCTTACAGTAACATGCAAAAAGAATAAATTAAGGGAGATAGACATGTTTTCAGGAAGTATCGTTGCGCTAGTTACGCCATTTAATACAGATGGTGAAGTGGATTTCGACAGCCTTAAAAAGTTAGTTGAGCACCATATTTCTGCAGGTAGTGATGGTCTGGTTGCGGTTGGCACAACAGGTGAGTCTTCAACACTCACTATTGAAGAGCATGTCAAAGTCGTCAATAAGATCGTTGAATTTGCTGATGGTCGTATTCCCGTTATCGCTGGTACAGGTGCAAATGCAACTCACGAATCTGTTCTATTCAGCCGTTTGTTGAATGGTTCTGGTATTGCTGGTTGCCTGAGCGTAACGCCTTACTACAACAAACCGACTCAAGAAGGTTTGTACCAACACTACAAAGCGATTGCTGAAGTCAGTGACGTTCCACAAATCCTATACAATGTTCCAGGTCGTACTGCGGTAGACTTGCTGCCAGAAACGGTTGCTCGTCTTGCTGAGATCGAAAACATCGTTGCACTTAAAGATGCGACGGGTGATCTCGACAGAATTGCAATTCACCGTGAACTTTGTGGCGAAGACTTTATCTTACTAAGTGGTGATGACTTAACAGGTCTAGAATTTGTTAAGCGTGGTGGCGATGGCGTGATCTCTGTAACGAACAATGTTGCAGCCGCTGATATGGCAACTATGTTCAAGCTAGCGAAAGAAGGTAAGTTTGAAGAAGCAGAAGCGATCAATGAGCGTTTGATGCCTCTACATAAGAATTTGTTCGTTGAGTCTAACCCTATTCCCGTAAAATGGGCGGTTCATAAAATGGGTCTGATTGCTGAAGGTGGCTTACGTCTACCGCTGACTGAACTGTCAGAGCCAGCTCAACCTGTTGTTGCTCAAGCAATGACTGAAGCGTGCATTTACTAAAACGTATGAAGTGATGCCGAAGCGAACCTTCGGCATTTAGGAGTATAAATGAAGTATTCTCACCAGCTAGTGATTGGGTCACTGGCTGTTTTCGTTCTTACAGCATGTTCTGGCAACCCGACTCAACGTCGCCAAGCCAAAGATGATTTCGAATACTTAGAAACACCTGAGTTTTCACAATGGCAATTGCCTGAAGATGCTCAGCCTCAGTTCTACCCAAATTTTGACATCCCAAGCGGTGAGTTCAGTGGTGGTACAGGTCGTGAAGTGGATATTCGTCCACCGCAACAGGTTCTTGAACTGATCCCGGGTGCTCGTGCTGAGCGTCAAAACGGTGAAGTGACACTATGGCTTCTTCGCGCAGAAGAGGCAGACCGCGTGTGGCAAACGGCTGTAGATATGCTGGCTCAACGTGGTATTGGTATTCGTGAGCAATCAGAGAATGAGATTGAGACCGATTGGGTAACTTGGGTTTCTGAAGATGAAGACGTAGAGATTGGCAGCCGCTACTCTATCTCTCGTTTCCAAGCAAACAACCGTTATGGCTTCAAGATTAACCTGATTGATTGGCGTGAAGGTACTGAAGAGAAACCAGTAACGGCAACCAATAAAGAGCGTTACAACGCGTTCCTGACCAACCTAGTTATGGCTAAGTACGATGAAAACCTTCGTGCTGAAGCGGCGCTGAAAGCGCAAGAGTTGGTGAAGCGTATTCCAATTTCAATGGGTGCTGACCGTAGTGGTTTCCCTGTGATTATTGCTCGTACGCCATACAATGTATTCTGGCAGCGTCTGCCTAACTTGTTGCCTGAAATGGGCTTTGAGCTTGAAGAACGCAATCAATCTCAGGGTACGGTGAAGGCGAAGTACGCAGCACCAGATGATGAGTTCTGGGAAGAAATTGGCCTACAGCCTATCGACTTAGCGCCAGGCACTTACAACTTCCTATTTGGTGACCTTGGCAACCGTACGTCAATCAACGTAACGGATGCATCAGGTAAGCCAGTAGAAGAAGAGCTGCTTAAGTCTATGGTTCCGGTATTAGCGCATATTGCTGACCAAACCAAAGATGACAAAGAAGCGAAAGCTGAGTAGTCGCACTTAAGCCGTCACAAGCTGAGTTAAATCAGCCTTGTGATTAGCTCAAGCCAATAAAAAAGAGGACACACTGTGTCCTCTTTTTTGTATTCGTTGTCATCAGGCTATATTGGTCAATCAAGCTGATTAGCCAAAGCAAAAGGCTATGCGTCTTTACTGTCTTTGGATTCTTCTTTTTCAGCTTTCTCTTGGTTAAGTTTATCCAAGCGATTGAGCTTATCTAAGTCTCGCTCAGTTTTACCACGACCCGTCAGATCCATATTGGCGGTCTGTTTGAGCGCTGCGATGTTACCCACCACAACGCTAACCACGATGATGATGATAACCCAAGGGTTTGTAAGCCACTCCAACATAAGCGCTCCTAATGATTGATATTCGCTACGAAGCGTGCATAGATCTCGTCTAGCTGCTCCATAATAATCTCATACCCTAATATTGGCTTAGATTGGAGTTGCTTGCCAAGTAAAGTCGGAGATAACTTTGATAAACACGACTCCGATACTTTGCGATGGCTGATATGCCATGGTTCGATCGCCACACCACCGAGGTCTTCGTTATAAGGAAAAAAGAACCCAAATTGAGATGCATTGGCAAAAAGCCATTGGTAAAACGCTTGCTGGTGGCCAGTAAGGTATTCCCATGGTTCCAGTTGCAGCTGTGTGCCTTCAGGTAAGTGATTACGAGCAAAGACATCAAAGTCACAACCCCAATGGTGACGACTCGCCCCAGGCAGTGCAGACCACCTCAGTATCGCTGACAACTTTTGATGTTCACTGAGTCTTGAAACATCAAGTGGTTGGCTTTCTGAGTCTAATATTGGTGCTTCACCAGAAAACTTACGGTTCCAAATCAGAGATTGCCTTTCATAGTCGCGAAAGCCACTGGCAATCTCCATTTTGAAACCCGCGAGTTGAGCAGCTTCAATCAAATCGTTTAGGTCATCTTTGACCTCACTGTGAACCAAGAAGGTTTTACTACCAATGAGGCTAGGTTCTAGATGAGAATCTGATTGTCCGGTTAGCTGCTCTGGTGTCATAACGCGTCTCTCAATAATTAGATGCTATCAATCGCTGATGAAAGAACTATTTAGCGAACAGGTTCACTAATGTTCTCTCATACATGTCGGTTAGCTTCTCTAAGTCAGCCACTTTCACGCATTCGTTAACCTTGTGAATTGTTGCGTTCACAGGGCCTAGTTCTACCACTTGTCCTTTCATTCGAGCAATAAAGCGTCCGTCAGATGTACCACCTGTGGTAAGCAGCGCAGGCTTAACATCATTTACATGACCGACAGCATCGACAATAGCATCAAGCAATGAGCCTGCGTCTGTTAAGAACGGGTCGCCATTGAAGGTCCATTTCAGATCGTATTCGAAGTCGTACTTATCGAGCGTCGTTGTGATTCGTTCAACGATGATGTCGTTGCTTAACTCTGTGCTAAAACGCAGGTTAAACTGAACATTAAACTCACCAGGAATCACGTTTGAAGCACCCGTACCTGCGCTTACATTTGGGATTTGGAAACTGGTTGGTGGGAAGTAATCATTACCTTTGTCCCACTCAGTCGTTGCCAACTCGTTGATTGCAAGCAGCGAGCTGTGTACCGGGTTGTTCGCAAGGTGAGGGTAGGCAACATGACCTTGTGTACCTTTAATCGTTAGGTCGCCAGTGATAGAGCCACGACGGCCGTTCTTAACGACATCACCCACGAACTCAGTGCTCGATGGTTCACCAACGATACACATATCGATGTTTTCACCACGTGCCATTAATGCTTCAACAACACGTACTGTACCGTTGATGAAAGGGCCTTCTTCATCTGAAGTGATCAAGAAACCGATTGAGCCTGTGTGGTCTGGGTGTTTGGCAATGAACTGCTCGACGGCAACAATCATTGAAGCCAGAGAGCCTTTCATATCCGCAGCGCCACGGCCATGTAGGAAACCGTCTACGATAGTCGGTTCGAATGGCTTGGTATTCCACTGTTCGATTGGGCCTGCAGGTACCACATCAGTGTGACCAGCAAAAGCAAACAGAGGCGCTTCTGTACCACGGCGAGCCCAGAAGTTGGTCGTATCTTCAAATACCATCACTTCGATTTCAAAACCGAGTGCTTTTAAGCGTTCAATCATCAGGTCTTGGCAGCCTGCATCTTCTGGTGTTACCGATTGACGGCTGATTAGGTCTTTTGCCAGAGCCAAAGTTGGGCTATCTGTCATCCTTGAATTCCTTGTTTAAATAAAACGTCTAGTCATTAATTTTTAGGCGCTGATTCACTGTTCAACGTCCTGTTGTCTGTCTATGTCAATACAACGATCTAAGCAAAAATAGCCGCGTATTGGTCGGCTTTAAATCCGATGTGAAGCTTACCTTCAACTTTTAAGATTGGGCGCTTGATCATGGCAGGTTGTTCAACAAGCAAAGTCACTGCTTTTTCTTCTGTTAGGGTGTCTTTCTGTTCTTGAGAAAGTTGGCGATAAGTCGTACCACGTTTGTTTAGCACAAGCTCCCAACCTAGCTCAGAGCAGAAGCTTGTTACTAGCTCTTCTGTGATGCCTTGTTTGCGATAATCGTGAAATTCGAACTCGATACCTTCAGCTTCGAGCCATTTCTTTGCTTTTTTAATGGTGTCGCAATTTGGGATACCAAACATGGTGATAGTCATTATTCTTCCTTTGAGTGATTTTATTTCATTGTTATGAGTTGAATCCTATCAGGAAGCAGCAACTCAGACAAAATAGAGTGATGAATATTTCATAGAGTGAAAAAAAAGCGTAAGAAAATGTCACTATTGGAGACTTATTGATCAGCCTCAACATGTTGTCAGCGAAAAAAGAAATAATTGAGCTGCACATATATAGGAGGTGTCAATGGAGTTGAGTCCTGTTTTTGCAAGGCGGCTATATTTAGCATTGTTAGTGGAAAGCCTTGATAGGCCAAATGTGCCTAAACTCATCGAAAAAACGGGGTGGCCTCGTCGTACTATTCAAGATGTACTCAAGGCGTTACCGGGGATCGGTATTGAACTTATGTTTGTTCAAGATGGGCGACGTCATAATGATGGCTATTACCAGTTATCCGACTGGGGGCCATTTGACAGTCAATGGGTTATCCAGCGTAAAGGCGATATAGCAACAAGCCTTGGATTTAGTGCATAAGCCAGCGAAAGCTGGCTTTCTTTTTTTGAATAGAAATAGTAGGGAGTATCTCGCTCATTTGAGTGGTGAGCTACCTCATTACGTTTCTATTTACTTACACAGATAGACAGTTCCCAGCATAGTCACGGAAGTGGAAAAATCTTGGGGAAGTGTGAATATCACGGTATCTGCGCCGAGCTCAATCGTATTCGACTTGAGTTCATTCATGGCGCCTTGAATCAATGTGTCATTCGGGTAAAACAGGTAGCTGTACCAATGGCCTTCGCTGCCAGTGACTTCCCCTTTATACTCGCATTGCTCGATATTAATCACACCGTGGTAATCCATTTGCACTTTGTCAGCTTCGCTATGAGGTATTGATGTTGGTGTCGTGCAACCTAACAATGCACCACTCATAGCTAAAGCGATTAATTCCTTTTTCATACGATTACCCTGTTATTTCATCAAATAAATTGCGAAGCCTATCCAGCTAGCGACCAGTAGTAGCCACGGTAATTTGCTGCCGTGATTTGATGTTGTTGCAACACTCGTGTCGACATTCTGTTCTTGGTCTTGATTAGTCTGTTGAGTTTGTTTCTCTTTCTGTACTCGCTTTTTTGCTTTGTCGGCTTGGCGACTGCGCTCTTTTTGCTGTTTCTTGTACAGTGCGATGCCTTTCTCGATACCTTGAGCAATCAACTTAGTTTGTTCTTTGGTTTGAGCTGGCTTTTGAGTCGCTTTGGCTATCTTCAGTGCTTCTTGTTGAGATTCAACAGACGGCGTATTAGTTTTCTTTTTCATACTGAGTTCGATAATTAAAACGGATTGGCTACTAAGATAACGCAAAGCTAGTTAAGTATGAATGATTTGCGTTAAAGTGTTAGTTTGAAAATAACTGAAAGTGAGATTTGTGCGGTACTCCATAGAACAATACGATAAGCACGGCTTTTTAAAAGCCCCAATCCTATTATGGTTAGGTTGGCTGTTTCTGGCGAAAGCTTTGGTTGTTTTCATTGTCGCAGGAGCAAGCCGAGAGTCGGGCACTGACATACTCGAAATTATCTATCCAGATCATCAAATGTTTTATGTCGGGATCGCGTTGAGTGTGCCTAGCTTGCTACTGATGTGGCTATTTGGGCTAAGATCGCCAGATAGAAAACGCCTCAATAAAGTCGTGTCTTGGGGGCGTTGGGTCACCATGACGGCTATCTTGGCGCAGGGCTCCCATACAATTTATTTAATCTATTTGGATAATGGATGGTTCCGCTGGTCCAATGGCATTACTTTATTGCTGCTTTTATGGTTATCGCTTTACCTGACCAATAGCCATGCTGCTAGGGACTGCTTTAAAGTGGTTGAGCACGAAGACTGATTCTCATCAAAACATTTGTCCCATTCCCAATTATACTTAGAAGCTAAAAAATGAAAGGATTAATCTATGCTTAACATCTCAAATGAGCAGCCTAAAATTCAAAGCGCTATCTTGCCAGAAGCTGGGCCTTTCGCTCTTTATGTTCAACTGAAAGTGAATGCTAACGCTGCTAATGTTTTAGCGGAACTTCAAAAGCTTCCGAGTTTAATCGACGAACTAAACCAAACTCAACCTGATGCGAACTTAACGGCATCGGTTGCGTTCTCAAAAGCTTTTTGGGATAAGTTCGAACAAGCAGCGCCCGCTGATTTGATTGACTTCCCTGCGCTGGGTGAAGGTGATATCACTGCACCGAGCACACAGTCTGACGTTCTGATTCACTGTCATTCAAACCGACATGATCTGCACTTCTTTATCTTGCGTAAATTGCTATCTGAAGTAGCGGCTGATGTTGAAGTGGTTGATGAAACTTATGGTTACCGCTTCCTAGACTCTCGTGACATGACAGACTTTGTTGATGGCACTGAAAACCCGAAAGATGCACAACGTGCTGAAGTCGCTATTGTGCCTGAGGGTGAATTCGCTGGTGGTAGTTATGTGATGGTGCAGCGTTTTGTGCACAACCTGCCAGCTTGGAATCGTTTGAATGTGTCGGCACAAGAGAAAGTGATTGGTCGAACTAAACCTGATTCAATTGAGTTAGATGATGTTCCTGCGGCGTCTCACGTTGGCCGTGTGGATATCAAAGAAGAAGGCAAGGGGCTTAAGATTGTTCGCCACAGCCTACCTTACGGTACTGCTACGGGCGATCACGGCTTATTGTTCATTGCTTACTGTAACGTTCGTCATAACTTCGATGCGATGTTAGAGAGCATGTACGGCGCAACAGATGGCAAAACAGACCAACTGCTTCGCTTTACCAAAGCCGTGACTGGGGCTTACTACTTTGCTCCTTCAACTGACATGTTAAGTGCATTAACGATTAAGTAAATCGTCTCATCTGCAGTAAAGAAAGGGAGCCTCAGGGCTCCTTTTTTATTAAAGCTTTATATGAACTGGTCGATATAAGAGCAATCGTGGGTTTTATTCATCTTTTTGTAAGCGAAGGTCTATGGCTATCACTGTTAATACGAATGTCTCGGCGTTAGTGGCTCAGAGAAACCTCTCTAACGCTAATAACATGCTGAATCAATCTTTGGAGCGCTTAGCTTCAGGGAGCCGTATTAATAGCGCAAAAGACGACGCTGCTGGCTTACAGATCTCAAATCGATTAGAAGCACAGATGAGTGGCATTGATGTTGCCGTTCGAAATGCTAACGACGGTATCTCCATTATGCAGACTGCAGAAGGAGCGATGAATGAAACCACTAATATCATGCAGCGGATGCGAGACTTGTCGCTACAAGCAAGTAACGGCTCGAATAGTTCATCGGAACGAATCGCTATTCAAGAAGAAGTTGCCGCCTTAAATGACGAGCTGAATCGAATTGCCGAAACCACTTCATTTGGTGGTAAAAAGCTCCTTAACGGCAGTTTTGGGCACACCTCGTTTCAAATCGGCGGCAGTTCGGGCGAAGCTGTGCAGATTGGTTTGAAAAGCATGCGTACTGATGACATCAACATGGGCGGCTTTAGCTACGTTGCTAATGGAAAGGCCAGTGATTCATGGGAAGTGAAATCAAACCAGAATGATATGACGATGTCGTTTACTGACCGTTTTGGTCAGCCACAAGAAATCACCATCAACGCGAAAGCGGGTGATGATATCGAAGAGTTGGCGACTTACATTAATGGTCAAACCGATCTCGTATCGGCTTCTGTCAATGATGACGGACAGCTTCAGATTTATATGTCTGGTGAAGATACGGCGGGTACGATCTCTTTTTCAGGTTCGTTAGCCAGTGAGCTTTCCATGTCTGCGGGTTATTACGAATCAGTCGATGACATCAATGTAACGGATGTGGGTGGTGCTCAGCGTGCCGTCTCTATTTTGGATACGGCGATGAAGTATGTCGATAGCCATCGCTCTGAATTAGGGGCAATGCAAAACCGCTTTGATCATGCCATTAATAATCTTGAAAACGTTCATGAGAATTTGGCGACATCAAACAGTCGCATCAAAGATACCGACTATGCCAAAGAAACCACTCAAATGCTCAAGCAACAAATACTGCAGCAAGTGAGCACAACGATACTCGCTCAAGCCAAGCAAGCGCCGAATCTAGCTTTAACGTTGTTAGGTTAATGAATTGCCTCGAATCTTATAAAGGCATTTCAGCTTAGCTAGTGCTTTTTGGCGAATAAAAACACAATTTCCCACTCGACTGACTTCCTGACAACTTTAGCGATTTTCTCATCTTTTTTCGATAATTTTACGACCAGTCACGCTTTCTTTTGCTTTACCGCTATTTCTTTAATTTTGTTGTTTTTTTCCTAAAGGTTTCGTCAATCACGCCGTTATTAAAAGTAACTTAGAGATAACTACTTGGTTTTCCGAGACGTCGGAAACCGCTATACCGGAAAATCAATTGGAG
>NZ_JBFSVK010000009.1:0-192592 GCF_041467855.1 Vibrio sp. 10N.247.311.51
GTGCCTAACAAGCCACGAAGCCTTTAAATATGGGCATGTACGTGAATTTTCCCTACACTGATACGCCTTCCGCTTTTCCATCAGCTTGGCCTGTAAAGGTCTCAACGTATTTGATGGAGTCAGGCACTAAATCGACTGAGATCTCTTCTTTAATTTCGCGAACCAGTGCTTGCTCATCACTTTCGCCAGCTTCACGCTTACCACCCGGTAGGTAGAACAGTTCTTTGCCTTTTGATCTCACCATCAACAGCTTGCCGTCTTTGATGAATATCCAAGCCAGCTTATCAATTACCTTATGCATGTCGTTAGACCTTATTTCTGTTTTAGTTCTCGTTATTACTGAATCTAGCCACACCATTAGTCGCGACCAAACAAAGCCTGGGTATGTTACACGTTGGAATGAATATACTCTATTGAATCGAATTGGAAATATCATCGGCAAAACGAAAAATGACAGCGTTCGAGACAATGCTCGTCAACTGTCATTGGCGTTGTTTACGGATTACTTTCTAGTTGTTCGTAGATAGAATCAATCGACTAGCCACTTAAGCGCAGAGTCATGGTCTTCGAATGACTTAATCTCACCAGACACAAACCAGCTCCCTACTTTTGAAGCGAATTCTTGCCAGCTTTTATCACCATAAATCGCGATTTTGTCTATCTTCGAATTGAGCTCTAATCCCAGTTTGAAATCATCCCAAGCAGCACGTAACTCCCAACCCGTTAAGGTAGAGATGTCGACCAGCATCTTGAGTTTAGATGAATCGAGTTCTTCTAGCGTGGTATTTAGAATTGGCATCATTGCTTGATAGTCATCGTGTGTGAGTTTGCCTTTTGCTTTAAACACAACGATGGTCTCACCGCTAACACGTTCAATTCCAACCGATATTCCGTGACGTTCGATACTCATAATCTAGCCCTCATAGTGGAAACTAGAGTTAGCTTAGAGGATCAAACAACAAATATATGAGAGGTTGACGTCAAAACGGATAAGCACTTTATCTGGGCTTAATATCAGAGAGTTAATCGCGCTTCTCCAACAGTTCACTTAGGCTTTGAACTTGCACGATACGCGGATGCTGTGACCTAAGCTCAACTCCTTCCGTGTTCAACCACACCGCGTGCAAACCCGCTTCAAGTGCTGGGTAAATGTCTTTCTCTAAGGTGTCGCCAACCATGGTGATGTCTTGTGGTGCAACACCGAGTTTGGAAATGATGGCAGGATAGAACCCCGACTCGAACTTAGAAAAGCCAATGCTCGCCTTACAAAAGTAACCCAAGATATATTGAGACAGGCCAACACGCTCGAAGGCACTAATGATGTCGGCTTTACTGGAATCACCAGCATTGGTGGCAACGTAGACTTGATGATTTTTGGAGAGTTCAGCCAGTAATGCACGAGCACCACTCACTTCTTGTACGGTTTCCCAGTCACACATCTTCCCTTGTGCGTCTGGGAAATCGACCATCAGCGTATTACCCCAGTCGAATAAGACTACTTCTGTTAATTCGATTAGCTTTGTCATCTTGCCTCCTGCATACGATGAATTATCTAGTATTTAAGCGAGCCTATAAAAACTTCTCGATCAGGATCTCGTCAAAGTACTGGTCACCAATCTTACCGTGTTTTTTAGCCGTTCCGACGATGTCAAAACCTTGCTTAAGGTATACCGCTAACGCGCGCTCGTTGTCTGCTCTTACATAGGCGAACAGCTTTTCATAACCTTTGGCTTTGGCTGCTTTAAATGTGTAATCAAACAACTGTTTTGCAACGCCCTGCCCACGGCTATTTGCATCAACATAAGTGCCAATAATACCAACGTGGTCAAAGGCCTTAGTGTAAGTAGCAAATGGTTCTACATTCTGAAAACCAAGTAACTGGTTGGTCGTTTCGTTGACTGCAACGCTAAACACACCACGTTTTGGGAACGACTCAATGAATGCCTTTTCTTCATTAACAGTAAAAGTTTGGTCCAAGATTGTATAACGCGCTTCGATAATGATTGGATTTAATACATCAATAATGCCTTGTGCATCTTCTACCGCGACCTCTCTGATTGTTAAGCTCATACTTCTCTACCTTTTTATTGCTTTGGGCAGATTCTATCGCTATATACCATCCCTTTGATAGGACAGAATGTTGTCGAAGGCGATATCAAAGTAGAGTTCGTAGCTATTTTGTTCAACATAGCCCAAATGTGGAGTCGCAGTGACGTTTGGTAAGGACAGTAGCGGTTCGGAGTCTGTTATCTTGCTTTAGTCAAAGACACCTAAAGTGCCAAGACTTCCGATTCAACACACACGCGCTGGGGCTTCACTATTGATAAACCACTTTGAAACGCTCCAACATAAGTAACATGTCTTCACTTGGTGAGATCTTGAGCTCTTCACATTCACGTGAGAAGAAATTCCAGTGAGCTTCTCTCCACCATTCGAGTGATTTGTCACCCTCGCCTTCTGCAGCAGCAAACTCAGCGGTCACTTCGTTGTATTTGCACGACGACACCGACGTGATCTCAACAATGCAAACAGGCTTGCCATCCCAATCGGTGACGACTTGCAAGTGACCAACTACTGGTCTCGTCTCTCCTTCATGGCTGTACCAATATTCAAGGCTGCAAGACGCCTGTTTTTCGCCCTTAAGAATCAACTGCGCACAAAGGTTGGCGTTGTACTCGTCGGCGCAGTAATAATCAGCACTAAAGGAGGTGTATTGCGAGGCAACGTCTGCTGGCAATGTGTTGAGGTAACTATCAAGATAAGCTTTGCTTCTTTCTTCCATGATCTTTCCAAATTCAATATGAGCTTGAGCCGATAAAGACTTATAGATTAAGCATCTGGCTGCATTGGGAGTAACCTATCAAGTCAGGTTATTGCTGTAAACCGAGTGAATATCAAAGTGTGGGCTGAGAAAGAAGAATATCGGAAGGATTTCGAGGCCAATACAAGTAGATCCAAAAAGTAAAAGAAGAGCCAAAAACAGCTTTAGTGTGTGCTTTTAGCTCTGAATATCTCGTTAATAGTCGCTCGTAATTAGCAGGATATTAACGGTTCAAGAAGTCGACCGCTTTGTCTGGGAAGTCAGTAAACACACCATCGACTTTGACTTGGTTGTAGAAGACATCCAACATACCATCAAAGTTATCAGCATAAGCTGGGATTCTTCCTGGGTCGGCACGGAACGTGTACGGGTGAACATCTAAGCCCGCGTCTTTTGCTGATTTCATTAACGGCTTAATAATGATGTTTTCTTTGGTTGATGCATCATCCACCAACATTGGCTTCCAAGGGCCGATTCCTTCTGCATAAGTCGCCACTTTTTCCATGCCACCAGCTTCAAACATCCAGTCGTAACTGTACGGCGTTGCTTTGTCATCTAGGTACGTCATGGTTTCATTCCAATCTGTATAGGCCATCAACTGAACGAGCTTAAGATCCATTTCCATCACTGGCATGAGCTCATCGTTAATGCGCTGAAGTTCATTGGCGTCGAAACACTGCAAATACACTTTGTCGTCTTTCGATAAATACCCATATTGTTGCAAGGTCGCAAGTACCGCTTTAGAGATGTCTTTGCCTTCGTGGCGATGGAACCAAGGTGCTTTGATTTCTGGGTAGATACCCACGTTATAACCAAGGGTCTTATTCAAGCCTTGGATCAGCTCGATTTCTTCAGCAAAGGTAGCGACACGGAAATCAGACTGCCACATTGGGAAGCGCGTTGGGTACCCTGCTACTCTGTTACCTTGTTCATCTAGGTTAAAGCCTTCGGTCACTTTCAGGGATTTGATCTCAGCAAGCGTAAAATCAATTGCGTAGTAACGGCCATCTGCACGAGCGCGTGTTGGAAAGCGATCCGCGACATCGGTGACTCGGTCTAGATAGTGATCATGCAAAACCACCAATTGGTCGTCTTTGGTCATCACGACATCTTGTTCGATGTAGTCAGGTTTCATCGCATAAGCGAGCGCTTTAGCGGGCAATGTGTGTTCAGGCAAATATCCAGAAGCACCGCGATGCGCAATCACTAAAGGATCGGCGAATACATTTGCAGATAAGCTTAGTGCTAATAAGGTCAGAGACAGTGACGTTGTTTTCATTATTGTTTTCCTTGATAAAACAGAAGCAGGATATACCTGCCTCTGTTGTTATTTATAGATGTGATTCAGTAAATACACTACTGAGCTAGCGCTTCTTTCTCTCGTTCGAGATCTTTTTGTTTGTGGTGAGCACGCTCACCTAAGAAGGCGTAAAGCAGACAGATGATTGAAGCCACACAAGCGCCGACCAAAATAATGAAGCCGCCATCCCAACCGTAATGGTCAACCATAAAGCCGAGTATTGCGTTCGCAGCAACCGCGCCACCTAAGTAACCAAACAAACCTGTTAGACCAGCAGCTGTACCCGCTGCTTTCTTAGGTGCAAGTTCCAGTGCATACAAACCAATCAACATTACAGGACCATAGATAAGGAAACCAATCGCAACCAATGCCAACATATCAACCGTTGGGTTACCTGCTGGGTTCAACCAATATACCAATACAGCGACTGTCACTAGCACCATGAACAAGATACCTGCTGGTGCACGTCGGCCTTTGAATAACTTATCTGAAATCCAACCACACAATAACGTGCCAGGAATACCAGCCCACTCATACAGGAAGTAAGCCCATGATGATTTATCTACTGAGAAGTCTTTTGCTTCTTTTAAATAAACCGGAGCCCAATCGAGTACGCCATAACGGATAAGGTAAACAAACGCGTTAGCAATCGCGATTGACCACAACAGCTTGTTAGAGAAAACGTACTTGAAGAAGATCTCTTTCGCCGTCATTTCTTTCTCATGAGACGTATCGTAGTCGTCTGGGTAATCGTCTTTGTGTTCTTCAATCGGTGGTAACCCACAAGATTGAGGCGTATCTCTTACGGTAAACCAAACAAAGATAGCAACGAGAGTGGCAAAAAATGCAGGAACATAAAAAGCGGTTCGCCAATCGTCGTTAAAAGCCCACAGCCCCAACAAGAACATTGGACCAATCAAACCGCCACCCACGTTGTGAGCAACGTTCCATACCGACACGATCTCACCACGTTCTTTACGTGACCACCAGTGAACCATGGTTCGCCCACAAGCTGGCCAACCCATACCTTGGAACCAACCATTCAAGAACAGCAGAATAAACATCGCAGTGATGCTGCCTGTTGCCCAAGGCATAAAGCCAAAGCAGAACATCACCAGTGCCGACATTAACAAGCCACCGCTGAGGAAGTAACGAGGATTAGACCGGTCAGAAACACTGCCCATTAAGAACTTAGATAAGCCGTAAGCGATAGATACCGCCGCTAATGCAACCCCTAGCTCTCCGCGGCTAAAACCTTGTTCAATGAGATAAGGCATCGCCAAACTAAAGTTTTTACGGACTAAGTAGTACCCCGCATAGCCAACGAAGATACCGAGAAACAGCTGCCATCGTAGTCGTGTGTAGGTGCTATCAATCTTATCTGATGACAAGCGATCGATATGCGCCATAGGTTTGAATATTCCAAACATAGGAACCTCATGTTATTGGGCGAAGGAAGAATTAAAATGCTCGAACGAAAAAATTTAGCGCTCATTCGAAATCAAGGGAATTGTATGTGCTTCAGGATTAATTTCTGTGATAGAGGTAGTTATTAACAAAAAATAACTTTAAATACAGCATATTAGTTTCATTTAATTAGACTGCGCTTCATATTTTTGTTGGTGTTGTTCTTCAGTGCTGAGTTCGCTTGTACAGAAAACCACCTTTCGAGTGAGCAAATATCGAACCTTTCAAACAAGGATATGCAATTAAGTTAAACAATTGTAAACAGAACCAACCTCTTTGCGCCCAATTAATGTGAATAGATAAGTCGTACATCGCCATCAGCAATGCGTATAACTAACAATACATAGCCAATGGTGATGTTTTGTATTTCTTTCCGTTTATTTATCGAACTAGGCAGGTTGTTTATTGTACATCTCAAGCGATGCAGCAATGTCTATACACAAGGCGTGTACCCATCACCTAGTAGTGAGGTTAGTCAGTGAGCATCTTACGAATTCAACAAACGTTAGGAAATATCATGAACAAATCACTTATCGCACTCGTTCTTACTACTGTTTTAGCAGGTTGTTCATCTGGCGGTGGTTCAGAACCAGCACAACCTCAATTTGATGGCGACTATGGTTTCGAAAATATTGACCCAGGTTTTGGACTAGACGATTCAGATAACGATGGTGACTATGAGAATCCAGATCCGAACTATGGCAATGATGCTCCTACTCTTAAAGACAAAATCGCTCAAGCTGATTTAGGTTTTGTTCATATCCCTGAGTTGGGAGACATTCCTTTCTTTAACCGAGATGACAGCGATGCACATGTCTCAGCCGTTCGAGAGCAGGTTAGCGACGAGCACACTCTCTACAGCATCTACGTGGATGATAAACGTGTTGGTGAAATCATCATTCGTGACAACTATGTGACGGTTAGCTCTGGAGACAAGATGATCTCTGGCCAAAAAGATTCCATCACTTATGCGGACGATGATTACACCTTTTGGACAGTTCGAGACACTAACGGCAATGTAGTTGGTGACTTTAAGCGTCTCGACGATGGTGTTTGGGTGTTCCGTGAAGAAATGAACCGTGAGACTTTTGTAGTTAAGTATCACGACGGTCAGTGGAACTTCATCCCTGTCGCAGACATTAAAAACAAGGTCAAAGACAACTTACCGTCGCAAGCGCAAGCCACCAAAGTGCGAGCAAAAATGCAGGTTAATAAGCTACGTACTTTGAAGTAATACTTATCACCAATCCCATATCAAAAAGGCATCCTCAAATCCAAGAGGATGCCGCTCAAGCACAACCAAGAAAACACAACTAAAAAGCTCAAGGAAGATCCGGACTAGGTTACTAATCTACTGGCATTCGATAGTGTGAATTTGCCGATATTTTGTATACATAAGCGAGAGATCCAATGACCATCAAAAAGCTTCCCCTTCTGACATTAGCCGCTGTCTTGCTGTTCACTATGTCTAACGCACAAGCCTATGAACAAAACCAAGAAGAAACTGCGATTACATTTGGTCTATCGGCTGAACGTGGGTGGAGAGATTGGTCTGCTTCTTACATCAAATATCGCGGTCCGGGAAGCATAGGTTATGGCATTGAGTTTACCCGCTCAGCTTATAACGAAGATGAAGACTCGTACGAATACAAGCAACGCGACAACGAATATCAGTTTCAAGCACCGATTGGTATCACCGAAAACTTGTACATCACCCCAGGTTACGGGATTAAGCGTACCCACACGGACGTCACTATAGATAGCCATGAGTTCTCTGACAGCTCAACCAAACAAGTTGGTGGCTTAGATGCAACCTACATTATGGACAGTGGCTTTGTTGTGACCGCAGGTTTCGATAAAGCAGAAGGTGAAGATTTGGAGTTCTCGATTGGTGCAGGTATCGCTTGGTAAAGGTAATAGCTCAATAGATTTGAAAAACAAAAAGGGTCTAGATTTCTCTAGACCCTTTTAGGTAATAACGCTTGGTGGCTCGATATGATCGAGTTACACGAAGTGATTATGCGTCGATGTAAAAAGCTTCTACCGTGCCTTTTAGAGTAATAAGCATTGGCTGACCAAAACGATCTAGCGCTTTTGGAGAAGGGATCTTAACCCAACCTTCGCTGATGCAGTATTCTTCAACATCAGTACGCTCTTTACCATTTAGACGAATGCCGATTGGGTATTCGAAACACTCAGCAACGTGGTGTGGGCTGCGTGGGTTACCTGCAAGATGATCTGGTAAAGCTGGTCTTGAATTAGTATCGCTCATGTTCATTACCTGTATGTACGTAAATAAAAAAAGTGCGTCATTCTAGTCAATATAGGCTTTGTGCTCAACAACTGCTGCAATAAATCGTCTTGATCGTTTTAATCAACAGCTAGTTGTTTGATTTAAAGGCGATATCGACATGAGTTCCAACGAAAATTTAACAGGTTTATGCGTTATAGATGAAAGGGAGAAGTTCATCACTCAAACGGCAGATAACCTAATATCTGACTTTAATCTTAGTTTATCGATTAAGCTCAATACTCATCACTTTATGGTTCGGTTCTGATTCGATATCGACAACTGACCAACCTAGCCCTTGGTAGAGTCCCATGATATTGGTGTACGCGTAGAGTTGAGTTTGCACTGCAGAAGATACTTGTCTGACACCACGATTAATCAGTTCACTCGCAATACCTTGACCGCGCCATTGAGTATCAACATAAACAGCATTAATCCAAACCACATCCCGCACTTGATGAGGTTCCTGAAAATGGGAATATGCCAAGCCACCAATGACCACATTATCGCGAAGTACTACTATTACTGGAGGGAGTTGTACGCAGTCTTTATAGGTATCTTTAAACTTGAAATCAGACCATTCACTTTGAAACAAGCGCTCTAATTCACTCCAATATGGCGAGCTTTCATCGCAATTTCTAAAGATTACTTTCTGCATGTCTTTCCATCCTTTGAAGGGCTAATACGGCCATCCTAGCCTTGGTTTATATCAGTGTAGGTAAAGTTACTCTTCTTCGTCGTAATCGTCTGCAGGGTCTTGATTGATCTCTTCACCACACCCTAAGCATTCGGCTTGCAAATCTGTTGGCATGACAATAATCAAACCACAATGGGGCATAAATCTCCTTGTTGATACATCCTGCTATCCCTTCTACTTCATGGTTATTGCTTAGGGTACTTTTGCTTACTCGCTTCTAACCAGTCATGGATGACTTGGCGAGCGGACTCCGATGGCGGTGCATTTCGTTTTCCGCAGATTTGATCAATCTCAAACGGAAATGCTTTGCTCGGGACGCGACGTAAACCTATGGTTAAACGCTGAGGTTTGAGCATGCGGAACACCACATAGCGATCGCTCATGATTCGGTTGTGATACACACCAATACAGTGCTTCTGCTCTATGCCTTCGTGTTCAAGATCGTAATAATCCGTAAGCGGATGAATGTTGTCATTACCGAGTAAAGGAACGGGATAAGGGATGTCTTTATCCATTGGGCGATTACCCTCCAAACGACGTAATTGGCGTTGCTCCGTCCAGCGGTCATGGAGTTGTTCAAACATCGCAAAAGAGTTCTGACTGGTAATGGCGCGCAGTGGATCATCCATCTCTAAATCTTGGCCTAGCAATATCGCATCTTGAAACATCGCCATCTTCGACGGTGCGTTAAGTCTGCCCTCTTCCACCATCGCAATCCCTAATCGACTACCGGTTAGAAATGGATGAACTTGGTCCAAACGCAGGGCTGTGTATCCAACTTTTGAGTAATGCTTAAACTTAAGAACTCGTCTTTGCAGTGGCTCGAGAATGCGAACAATGTGGTCGAGTTCATCACCAACATTGTAATGAAGCTCTAGCTTGTCGATGAATTTGAGTGTCGCCTTGCTGCCGTCTAAGCCCAACTTGGTAAGGATCTTCTTCTGCCCTAAGCGACTTAGTGCCAGTGCTTTCTTGTTGTCGACACTGTATTTCATGCAGATCAAAGCCAAAATAACAGGCCTTAATTCAAGCAATTGCTCGGCTTCATAAGTATTCGCAGCAAGCCACAACATCTGGTATTGGTATTCTGGAAAGTCGTCGGTGATTTCACGATAACGCGCAGGCAATGAGTCTAACCAACGACCATTCACGTCAAACTGTTCAACAAGGTTGAGGCTCAGTCCAATGCCCCCATCAAGCGGTCGTCTACCATCTTCAAACACATGATAGCCGACGAGCTTTTGAGACCAATCTCGGATCTCAATGTCGTAGTCAAAACCTAATGTTCGAGTGGGAATGGTTAGTAGTGCTGTCATTGATGCCTCTTCGTTATTGGCGCATTGAACTATCAAGCCTATCTAACAGCATAAGCTAGCGCTTCAACCACTATATCAACCTTTTGTAAATTTCTTATCAATCAAAGCGATATAAATAAGATAGTGCTTAGAAGAACATTGAATGATGATTTTACGGAATATGAGATCTCTTCGATATCATTTGCGTCAACAGAAACTATGCTTGTTACATAACTCACAACAAGAGGCTTTAATTATGGATTACCGACATATTCTGGTCGCACTTGAACTGTCTGACGACACCAAGATTCTCATTGATAGAGCGACCTTCTTCGCTGATAAACTGGAGGCTGGCATTTCATTTGTTTATATCGATGGTACGCATGGAGAAATTTATCCAGAGCTCGTTGATATTCAGGGAAATGACGGTGATTTACCCATCAATGAAGATGCCGTTAAGCATTTGAAAGAGTTTGAAGCCTACGCCAAACACCCAATTAAGCACATTTTCGTGGGAACGGGTGATTTGAACGATAAGCTCAAAAATGCCATCGAAGCAAATGGCGTTGACCTATTGCTGTGTGGCCATCACCATGATTTTTGGCATAAGCTCATCTCCCATTCTAAACAGATCATCGATACTTCCCCTATCGATATTCTCGTTGTTCCTATGGAATAAATGCTGCAGTTCGACACTCAAAAATAGCCTGTATTGCCAACCTCTATCGGTATTATTGGTTGGCTTAATACCCTCTTCAACACCCTGAACCTGACCGAAATCTGCTATTTCCCACTTAGAATAGTCATTTGTGATCTTGTCAGCCTATCAACTCGTAAGCGTCTAATAATTAACAAATCGCCGAGTGAAAGTAATGAAAAAGATTGGTCTGTATCTTTTTACAAACGACTTAAGAATCAACGACAATGCGCTACTTTACCAAGCAAGCCAAATCGTCGATGAGCTCGTATGTGTCGTCGTTGAACCGGTTCTGTCGCACTACTCTTCACTGTTCGCCCAAGAACAACAATACGGCGCTCACCGCACAGCTTTCATTTCACAATCGATAAGCGATCTTAAGATTAACCTGAGCGGCCTAGATCAAACACTCATCGTCCTTAAACAAGACCAAGATAAAAGCGATAACGTCAAAGATTCGCTCAACGAGATTATCTCTGACCTAAACGTCACTCACTTGTTTGCAAATGTTCATGGTGGCTACGACGAGCAACAGCTAGTGCAATCAACGTTGGCTGACTGCCCGAACTTAACTGCGATTCAAACTCATAACTCGACTCTGTTTGAGCTCGATGACTTCCCTTTTACGTTAGACAAGTTACCCCGCTCGTTTACCAAGTTCAGAAAACTCATCGAACACTTAGTCGTCGATACTCAAAGTTTGACCATAACGACGTTACCACCAGCACCAGACCTAACGATAACGTCACACTGTCACTCAAAAGCCTCACTTTTTATGACGAACGATTTGACGAGCGAGCAAAGCTTCAAAGGCGGTGAAACATCAGGGTTAGTGCATCTCGACCACTACTTCTCACACGATTACGCGTGCCGCTATAAACAGACAAGAAATGCATTGGACGGCATCGAGAACTCGACCAAGTTTTCACCGTGGCTCGCATTAGGTTGTGCCTCACCAAAAACAATCTGCAGACACCTCTCGCGATTTGAGTCGCATCATGGTTCCAACGATTCAACCTACTGGATCTATTTCGAGCTGTTGTGGCGAGAGTATTTTTATTGGAAGAGCATGGCGTTGAAATCATCGCTATTTTCGGGCTCATCCATAAACCCCGTCATAGAAGAGAATAGCAATCAATCGGCAAGCCTTAATTTTGCCAAGTGGAAGAGCGGTAACACCAACTACCCGATTGTCGATGCATGTATGCGCCAACTTAATGCAACTGGCTACATGTCCAATCGCGGAAGGCAGTTAGCCGCAAGCTGTTTGATTTACGAGTTGGGCGTCGACTGGCGACACGGCGCTGCCTATTTTGAAAGCCAGCTTGTCGACTATGATGTGGCATCTAACTGGGGAAATTGGGCTTATATCGCCGGAGCTCTCAATCAACAAATCCACAACAATCAAACTAAAAACCAATCACAACCTAAATCACGCCATTTTGATTTAACTAAGCAGACTGAAATGTACGACCCAGACCATGCCTTCATCAATCAATGGACAGGCGGTAACGCAGTCTCAACAAACCTCACGAACCAGGACGCATTATGAAATTTAAAACGGTACGACTTGTATTAGGAGACCAGCTAAACATAGAGCACTCATGGTTTCAACAAGTTGACGATGACGTTATTTACATCATTGCTGAGCTCAAACAAGAAACGGATTATGTTGCATCTCACGTTCAAAAAGTGGCCGCGTTTTTCTGTGCGATGGGTTGCTTCGCTAACGAACTCAAAGAACAAGGTCATCAAATACTACACCTTACTCTTGACGACACAACGCAATTTGAAAACCTAGACACACTTCTAAAGCACTATGTACACGAATTCGGCGCAGAGAAATTCGAATATCAAAGGCCAGATGAATATCGCCTTTTAGAGCAGATGAACAAGCTCAAGCTAACCAATGCGACCAAAGGTTGTTGTGATACAGAACACTTCCTCTTTCCATTCGAGGAGATCGAACAACAGTTTCCGAAAGACAAACACATCATGATGGAACACTTCTATCGCCGAATGAGAAAGCGTTTCGACATTTTGCTAGAAGACGGAAAGCCCGTTGGCGGCAAATGGAATTACGACGCGAACAATCGAAAGAAACTCAAGAAACAAGACATCGAAAACCTGCCTCAGCCTTTGATGTTTACCAATGACATAACCGACATTTTGCAGCGTATCGAGCGCCACCAAGTGCAAACCATTGGTCAAGTCGGTAGCCAGTTATTATGGCCGGTGAACCGCGCACAAAGTTTGTCTCTGCTCGCTCATTTCTGCCAAGTTTGCTTACCGTTATTTGGGCAGTTTCAAGATGCGATGACTGCAGAGCACGACTCTAAATGGAGCTTGTACCATAGCCGTATCTCGTTCTCCCTGAACAGTAAACTGCTGAGCCCTAAAGAAGTGATTGATGCAGCACTGTCGGCCTACCAAGCATCCAGTCATCGAGACTGTTCACCAGATAAAGCAAGCATCGACATTGCACAGGTCGAAGGGTTTGTACGCCAAATACTGGGCTGGCGAGAATACATACGCGCCGTCTATTGGGCGAATATGCCTGCTTACGCCAATAAAAATCATTACTCCGCAAACAATAACCTGCCCCATTACTTTTGGGACGGACAGACCAATATGAACTGCATGAAGCATGCGATTGACCAGTCTCTTGAGTTTGCTTACGCGCACCACATCCAAAGGTTAATGATAACTGGCAACTTCTGTTTAATCACAGGCATAGACCCTGACCAAGTAGACAGTTGGTACCTCGGTATTTACGTCGACGCAATTGAGTGGGTTGAAATGCCAAATACGCGAGGTATGGCACTGTTTGCAGATGGCGGGATCGTCGGAACCAAACCATACTCTGCCAGCGGTTCCTATATCAACCGCATGAGCGACTACTGCAAAGGCTGTCACTACAAGATAAAAGAACGCAGCGGTGAACAATCTTGCCCTTTCAATAGCTTGTATTGGCGCTTTATGAACCAGCACCGCGATGCGTTAAACCGCAACCCACGCATGGGCATGTTATATCGCTCTTGGGACAACATGGACGAGCAATCACAACAAGCGATTCTCGATACCGCTGAACAACGAATCACAAACTTGGAGAACTTATAATGGTGGAGCAACTCAGATTACACATATTGGTGGTCGGTGGGAGCGGCGGTATTGGTTTCGCTGTGGTTAAACACCTATTATCTGAGCTCTCTCGGTTTGACTTTCTTGATGTGCATGTAGACGCGACTTACCACTCTCAACAGCCGGAACTAGAAAACAATCGCTTGAGCTGGCACAAAGTCGACGCCACCGACGAAGCTGATATTAAGCGCTTGAGTTCTGAGTTTGACCAACTTGATTGGTTGATTAACTGCGTGGGTATGCTCCACACTCCAGATCTTGGACCGGAAAAGAACTTGTCGTCCATCGACCCTGAGTTTTTCCTCAAAAACATCTCTGTGAATACCCTACCCAGCTTGTTATTGGCAAAGCACTTCACGCCGATTCTTAAAGCGAGTGACAATCCAAAATTCGCTGTGGTATCCGCAAAGGTTGGCAGTATTTCAGACAACAGATTAGGCGGTTGGTATAGCTATCGCTCTTCGAAAGCAGCCCTAAACATGTTCATCAAAACCATGTCGATTGAATGGCAACGCACCATAAAGAAAGGCACCGTGTTGGCTCTGCACCCGGGTACAACAGACACAGCTCTATCGAAGCCTTTTCAGACCAATGTCCCTGAAGGCAAGTTGTTTGAGTCGAGCTATGTCGCCCATCAGTTAGTCGATATCATTCGCACTGCCACACCGGACAAAAGTGGGCACTTCTACGCTTATGATGGCGAGCAGTTAAATTGGTAGTTAATACCAGTGGACGTCTTTCATTAGTGCTAAAAAAGAAAACCCAACAGAGTTGAGGCTCTATTGGGTTATTTTTTGAAAGAGCGCCTCTGTTTTATAAGGCGTTTGGTTGATATCTAGCTAAAGATCAAAACTGATCATCGCGATTACTCAGCCCAATTGAACTTGCTATCGTCGACACCTTCTTTCTCTTCTTTCGCACGTTCACGTCGGTGTTGTTCTTCAATTCGCGCAGCGTCTATCTCTTGCATGATGGCTTCGATATCAGCCAAGTCGTCCGTTTCCGTAAACTCACCCGTTAGCTTGCTGTCTGGCTTCAAGTCGCCTTTCTCGTACAGCGCCCACATTTCCTTGGCATACTCGGTTTTCGCCAATTCAGGAGCAAACTGAGCGTAATAATCACGGATGTTATTGATGTCACGAGCCAGCATCCACTCAGCGTTGTTGTTCGCCGAAGCGTCAACCGCTTGCGGTAGATCGATAATCACTGGGCCGTATTCATCAACCAGTACGTTGAACTCAGACAAGTCACCATGGATCAAACCAACACACAGCATTTTAACTACGTAAGTCATCATCACAGCGTGGTCTTCGATCGCTTGCTCTGCAGACATCACGACATCGTTCAAACGTGGCGCAACGTAACCATCATCGTCAGTAACCAGCTCCATAAGCAGCACGCCATCAAAGCAACCATAAGGCACAGGCACACGAACGCCCGCTTCTGCCAGTTTGTATAAGGCATCCACTTCGGCACTTTGCCAAACCTTTTCTTGTTGTTCACGACCAAAGCCAGAGCCTTTTTCCATCGCTCGAGCACGGCGGCTATTTCGGACTTTTCGGCCTTCACGATACGCGGTCGCTTTTTTAAAGCTGCGTTGGCTAATTTCCTTATATACCTTGGCACAACGGATCGTATCGCCGCAGCGTACAATGTACACCGATGCTTCTTTGCCACTCATGAGTTGGCTTGTCACCTCGTCGACTAAACCATCGTCAACTAAAGGCTGTATTCTTTTAGGTATCTTCATGCCGCCTTTATACATCACTTATCTTACAGATAGAAATATTAACTTGAGAAATGAATGACGAAACGATTAAAGGATCATCAAAATGATGACAAAGGAAGGAAATATTGGAGTTAGTGGGTTTAGAGCGTGAGGATTGAGCTGATCTATTCAAGAGTATGAAGACTCAGATTTATTACGACGACAACGTTCAGAACAGTAGATCACGTCATCCCAACAGCGCTGCCATTTTTTACGCCATGCGAAAGGCTTTTGGCAAACAGGACATGTCTTAGTCGGTAGATGGGGCTTTTTGTGCATGGCCGTTTCCTTCTTGAAGCATCCACTTCCTGCGTTTACTAGAGATTCCCTATTACGCTCGTGACTCACTTTAGGGAATGACGGCGTAGTGATTTATGACAACTCCCGACTCCGTCATCCTCGAGAAGGAGGAACGACTGAGTCGGGGATCTGCTGTATCAATGGCAAAGCTGGATTCCCTATTGCGTTCGTACCTCACTTTAGGGAATGACGATAATGAATACAGCTAAATCTAAGTCACAACCTTGTACTGTTTCTCCATCTCACTCACACCTAAACCAGAGTGTTTTGTCACTTTAAGCTGAACGGGTACTCGCTCTTTCAGTGCTTCAACGTGGCTAATGACACCGATCATCTTGCCTGATGCATTCAAGTTATCTAACGCGTTAAGGGCAATGTCCAATGTGTCACTATCCAGCGTGCCGAAGCCTTCATCTAAGAACAGAGAATCAATACTGGTTTTGTAGCTCACAAGATCAGAAAGCGCTAATGCCAACGCCAAGCTCACCAAGAAGCTTTCACCACCTGATAACGTCTTGGTATCACGCATCACATCGCCCTGCCATGTGTCGAGCACTTGCAGTTCTAAACCATCGTCGGCTTTGCGTTTAAGTTCGTAACGACCATGCAAACGTTGTAGCTGCTTGTTCGCAAGGTACACCAAGTTTTCCAACGTTAAACCTTGGGCAAACTTACGGAATTTATCGCCGTTCTTAGAACCGATAAGTGAGTTCAGACGTGAGATATCATCAAACTCGACTTGTTGCTCATCGATCTGCTTGAACAGATCTTGCTGATTGCTGCGGTTCTGGCTATCCGTTTCAAGATTGGCAGAAATTGCACCGATCTTTGTCGCATGGCTTTGTTGTGCGTTTTGACACTCAGTCGTCGCTTCTTCAACTTGCTGTTGGTCTTGCTCTTGCCATGCTTTCGCATTTTCGTGGTTTTGTAGATCCACTTGCGCCGCTTTGGCGGTATTCAACCTTGCTTGTGCACTGACAATCGCTTCGTCTAAAGACTTCTTCAGGCTTTGAAGTTGAGTTCTAACCTCTTCATCCAACAACGCCGCTTCAAAATTAGCCTCATCTTCGAATGGGCTCGTTTTCAGTGCTTCTAACCAAGCATTCGACGCTTGTGTGTAGCTGGATTGCTTACTGACTAACTCGTCCGAGAAACCAGTGTGTTTGGTTTGCTCGGTTCGATGTTCAAGTTCACTACGGTTAAGCACCAACTGCGTGGCATCAAATGCATTTACCGCGTCAGTGACTTTTTGCTTCATCGCATTGCTGGTGGCTTGAATATCTTTGTCACCAAACAACTCTGTTCGTTCAGCCGTTACACGAGTGAGTTCTGACACTAAAGACTCACTCTGTTGCGTCAGTGTCGCGAGCTCTTTCTCAACACTGCTTAGCTTGTCATCTAAGGTTTTCAATTCGGCATTTTGAGTAATCAGTTGCTTCTCAATATCGGCCTGTTGCTGTTTAGTTTGCTGCCATGTGCTTGATGCTTGTGATTTCGCAGTAAACCAATCATCGATATGTTCAAGTTCAGGCGCTTCGATAGAAGTTTGAACAATGCTCTCTTTCAAGTCGCTCCATTGCTGCTCTTTCGCTTGAGCTATTTGAGTCACTTGTTCGTTCGCGACTTGGTTTTGCTTATTCAGATCCGCTAAGCGATGCTCGGCCAACTCGAGATTCGATTGTGCCTTGTCAGCCATAACACTTACAGACAGGCGTTGTTTCTCAGCTTCAGCGTAATGCGCTTTAGCATCACCCAACGCTTTGAGTTGCTGCGCGCTCTGACTTAGTTGAAGTTCACACTGCTGAGCAAAGGTCGCGACTGTGGCTTCATTGCCTAAATCGTTAATCGTTAGTAGTGCCAATTCAGGAGCCGTGCCAACGAAATCCGATAAGCTCTGTTGAAGCTTGCCGACAACGCCTTGCCAATTCAATTGAGCCTGCTGAATATCCGCTTGAGCACGTTGAATGTCATCGTTAAGCGCTGCAATCATAGGGGCAAGAGAATCTAACTGCTGACGATGATCTTGGCCTTCTTTTTTGATAGCCGTTAGCTCTAGGTTTTCCCTATCTTTTTGAGCAACCAAATTTGCAATATCTTGCGACTGTTCAATCGAATGCTCTGTTGAACCACACAGTGGGCATTCAGACCCAGATTCTAGAGCTGCACGATATTTTGCTAATTCACCTTCTTGATCAATCAAACGCGTTAATCGTTCAAGCGAAGTCTCTCTCTCTTTATATCGCTCCACCAACACTTCACGCTCTTTCGAAAGCTTGTCAACCAACTGAGTGTTGGTTTGATGTGCCTGTGTTTTTGCGTGCAGCTGTTGCTGGGCATTTAGGAAACCACGATTGATCTCGAGTAATGAGTGGGTATTGCGGTTCCAAAACTCCAACAGATCTTTTTGCGCATTCAGCACTTGCTCACTGGTGTTGCCTTGCAATGCTTCCCACTGTTGCTTTGCACTACTCTCTACCAAAACCAACTCAGCTAAAGTTTTATCTTGCGTTGCTTTAGCTTCTTTCGCAGATCTGATGATCGTTTGCTGAGCATCAACCGCAGACAAAGCTTGCTTCGCTGAGTTCAACTGTTCTGAATGCTGACGCTCTAGAGTACGAACTTGCTCGACCTTTGCTTGCCATTGACCTAGGTATTTTTCCAGGTGTTGGTCAGCTTGATGCGTATTTAGGTACTCAGTGCAGAGTTGATCTTGTTGCTTCAGTGCATCTGTTTCTTGGACTAAACCAATCTGTTGATTACGCTGCTGCGTATGTTGCTCGTTTAGCGTATTCGCTGCATTAACGGCCGCAGTTTGTTTATCTTTGAGTACGACGATTTGGTTATCTAGCGGACGCACCAGATCGATGATCTTCTCTTGATCTTGTTGCTCGGTTTTTACCTGTTCGACAATCGCACTGCTTTGCGTCAGTTTAGTTTGCGCGTCTTGCTTCTCTGCATCACGAACGGCAAGTAACTTAGTGCTGTTATCTAAGTGAGCTTGAGTGGTGTTTATCTCTTGTTCGCAACGCTTTAAATCTTTGTGCATTGGACGCAGCTTTTCAGCCGGCTCACTGTTTGCCAAACGCTCTAATGAAGGTTGATTACGGTCTAGGTCATCTTGAGCTGTTTTAAGATCGTGATCACTGGTCGCAATAGTTTGCTCAGCTTTGGTCACGTCTTTCCACCAGCTTAGATGCGCTTGCCACTCTTTTAATTGCTCGGCTAAACGCTTCTGCTCAGCTTCTAGCGTTTCTCGTTCTGCGGTCAGCTCTTTGATTTGCTGTTCAGACAGTAAGCTCACACCTTCGGCTTTCGCTTTAAGGTGATTAAGCGACTCTTCACTCGACTTAAAATGATCGTAGATACGCTCTGAAATCAGGCTATAAACTTCGGTTCCCGTCAGCTCTTCAAGTAGCTCTGCACGGTCGTTAGCATTGGCATTTAAGAACGCCGCAAACTCACCCTGAGACAACATGATCGATTTAGTGAAGCGTGAAAAATCGAGACCTGTTACCTGCTCCACCAACTTGGTTTTCTTGGTCAGCATGGTTTCTAAGACTTTATCGGTGTCAGCATCGGCAAACTCACACGTTGGCGTTTGTAATGCGCCATCGTATTTTCCGCGCGCTCGCTTTTGGTGGAAGTTAGAGCGATACGTTTTGCCCTGCACTTCAAACTCCAGCTCAGCAAAACACTCACCCGTGCCACGCGTCATTAATTCATTGTTGCCTTTGGCAATGCTCTTCAAACGCGGTGTGCGGTGGAACAATGCCAAACAAATCGCATCAAGAATGGTTGTTTTACCCGCCCCTGTTGGGCCAGTAATCGCAAACAGACCATTTTCTGCAAACGGTGATTGGGTGAAATCGAGCTTCCAACGTCCTTTCAAAGAGTTCAGGTTTTCAAATTCTAGGCTTAAAATCTTCATACTGGTTACTCTTCTACTTTGTTTGGCGCTTGAGCGCTCTCGGACACTTCAACCATCACTTGTTTAAACTTCACTGTCATTCGCTCTAAACGTGCTTTTTCAGAATCCGTTTCAAACTCTTCTAAGGCAATACGCTTGCTAAACACGTCCATCGGGCTCAGTTCAGATAAGGTCTCTGCCGACTCTTGCTCTAATGCTTGATTACGACGCTCTCTTGCTCGGCGCAGTTGAAGTACTTCCACATTCAAACCGTCAGTTAATGAACGCATGCGCTCTTGTAGATCCGACAAGTAATCTTGCGCTTGCACTTCTATCGATAACCACACGCTTTGGTCGCTATCTAAACCTATGTATTGGTTAAGCTGAGATTCGATCTCGCTCAAGTCGCCTTTGATTTCAGCTAGAAGTTGGAATGTGGGAACAGGCAATTGAGAAATGGTGCGCTCACCTTCAACAAACTCAACAACACACACTTGTTTCTGAGACTTAAGTTCATCAAAACTTAGTGGGATTGGAGAGCCTGAATAACGAATGTATTCACGCTTTGCCACCACTTGTGGGCGATGGATATGACCAAGTGCGATATAGTCTGCGTCTGGGAAGCCATCAGCGGCGAAACCATCAAGGTTGCCGACATAGATATCACGCACAGAATCCGATTGTTGGACACCCATCGCCGTTAAATGACCGGTAGCGATAATCGGCATGTGCTCGCTGTTATCAAACGTCGCACGCTTTGCAACCGCCGCATCATAAACACTTTGGTAGTGCTGTTTGATTGCATCGCCGAGTTGCTTCTGACGCTCAACTCCTGTGACACCGGCTTGGCTCATCAACACATCGCGAGGACGAATAAAAGGAATGGCACAAACCAGCGCTTCTACATCGCCGTTCTTGCCTTTTAGTTCGACAACCTGAGTCGCATGATCTTCATTAGTGTTTGGAATCACGTCTGCACCCATGTATTTGAGCAGCTGTTGGGTCTCTTTAAGCACAGAGACTGAATCGTGATTTCCACCTAATAACACCAATTGGCAACCGATCTTGTTCGAATCGACCACAAACTTGTTATACATCTCACGAGCGTAACTCGGCGGTGTACTGGTATCAAAAATGTCGCCAGCAACAATGATCGCGTCGATGTCGTGCTCTGTAACTTGCTCAAGTAACCATTGTAAAAACCGTTCATGTTCATTCTTACGGCTTTTATTGTAGAAGTTTTGGCCAAGGTGCCAATCGGACGTGTGAAGAATCTTCATTGCTGCTCACTGGAAGTCTGTAATACCTTTAATCTACCAAAATAGTCGAGATAATTCCCTTTTATAAGCTTGTGAAAACCAACTAATTTCAGGCTTTGGACCAACTCCGCCGATAGCGTGACCAATCGTTATTTTTGACATAAAAAAACCGCTCAACGTTAGAGCGGTTTTAGGTGTCCATAACTTTAGCATTAAGCTATTTCACAGAGGTCATTAAAAATTGTACGAAGCGCCCAGAGTTACTGTGCTAAACGCTACATCACGGCTTGCCAATCTATTACCATTCGGGCCGAAGAATTCGATATTTACTGCATCTGCTTGTGAGATCAAACGTAAGGTTAGGTTTTCTACTGGCGTGTATTCAACACCGATACCAAAATGGAAGCCTGCACCAGAATCATCATCAATGTAACTAGAGCCCTTAGAGTTTAGATCAACGTAGCTAAGGCCTGCGGTTACAAACGGACGAATTGAATTATCAAACGTGTAACCCAAATTTGCCGCAACAGAGAAAGATGTTGGTGAAAGTACTTTAGTGCCAAATTTTTCGTAATCAGCATAATCTGTGTAACCAAGTTCGATACCTACAATACGGTTAAACTGATAGCCACCATAAAGGCTGTACCCCATGCTTTCAGCATCTAGACTACCTGCGCCGTCCGTGTCTGAGTCTTGATACACACCAAGGCCTGCGCCAATGTATGGACCACCCTCGATACCAGCAGCAAGTGTAGGAAGTGAAACTAAGCCAACTAGACCCAATAGAAATGATGATTTAAGCATGAAAATACCCTTTTTTTGTCTGTCCTACAGCAACGTTGACCAACAGCCAATAGTTTCCGACACTATTTCACCTGTTGCGTTACTGTTTAAAATAAATTAAATAAGCAACTCCAAATGAATAATAAAACACTGTTCATTTACGGAGCGAATGAGAAAGTACCACAAGATTTTTAGGTCATCAAACGAACAATCATAGATATTTAATCAAGTCTTATTTATGAGACAGCTGTATTTCCTGAGGCATAACGAGCACTAAAATACGAATAAACCTGATAGTAAACAGGAGCATCATCAACATTAAACTTATTACAATCAGATTGTTATCGAGCTAATTAAATTTTCATCCGCTCTCAAAATCAACCTGAATTTTCATGCCTAAATATAAAAACTCACCCTGTTTCTCTCTTTATCCAATAAAAGATATAAAGAGAAGAATGAGTTTTATTTTTGGAGAGTGATTATTTGGAACGGTCTGCTATTAAAATATATTTCAATTTAATTTATGTTATTAACGAGCGTCAGCAAGACTAGCCAAGTAGTTATTCGTTAAATAGAAACCGCTGAACTTCTCAATAAAGTCCGCAGGGACGGTTTTTTCGGTCAAGCCAGATTCAATTAGCGCCGCTTGCCACTTCTGTACTTTCGGGAAGCCTTCAAGCATATCAAAACCAGAGCCTTCTTTAATTACTGACGCTCGGTGCAACAGTGGTAGCCAAGCGATGTCGACATTAGAGATATAATCGCCTTTAAAGAAGTCACTGCCACCCAATTTATTCTCGGCCTTTTGGAAGGATTTTTGAAGGTTTGCTAAACGCGTCTCAAATGTTTCTTTATCTTTACTGCCCATGGTTCCACATTGCGGCATGTAATGTTTGCTTGCCTGATAAGACCAAGCACGATCTAGTGCCTTTTGCTCGGCAGACACTTCTTCTATCGGCGCATATTTATCATCTAGGTATTCAACAATTGCATCTGACTCAAAAAGAACCGTTTCATTTTCTGTAATCAAGACAGGCACTTGTCCGTTTGGCGAAATATCTAGGAACCATTGAGGTTTATTATTTAGCTCAATGTATTCAATTTCAAATGGGACATTTTTCATTACCAAAGCACCCATTACACGTTGAACGAATGGGCAGTTTTTAAAGCTAACAAGTTTAATCATGGTGACTCCGAATTAGGTCATTAATTTGTATTTGTACCCCTAAGACGAACGCCAAAACTGAAAGACGAAAAATAATTCTATTTTTTTGGAAATAATTAAATGCGAGATAACTAAAGGCAGTCACTTTAGATACGCACTTTAAGTAGTAAGCTTGAATGCCTAATTACGCGCAGCTAGACGATCAAAGATATTGCAATAGATGCCATGATCACGCCAACGACAAATTCCAACACCTTCCACGCTCTCGGGTTCTTAAACATTGGAGCCAAGAAGCGAGCGCCATATCCAAGTGAGAAGAAGAACACAAACGACGCCGATACGGCACCAGCGCCAAACAACATTTGGTTAGGTTGATATTGAGTTGAGATAGAACCCAGCAATACCACAGTATCCAAATACACATGCGGATTAAGCCAAGTGAACGCCAAACACATCGCAATCGCTTTGGTTAACGAGTCTTTGGTTTCAGCAGTGGCTTCTAAGGCGTGGTTTTCAGTAAATGCTGAACGGAAGCTTAAGAATGAATAGACACCCAAAAAGATAGCCCCACCATAACGGGCGAACTGTTCAATTTGTGGGAACTGCTTAACGATTGCGCCAAAGCCCGTCACGCCAAAGCTAATGAGTAAGGCGTCAGAAATGGCACATACAGCGCAAACTGCCAATACGTGTTGGTTCTTAAGCCCTTGCTTTAAAACAAACGCATTTTGAGAGCCAATCGCAAGAATCAACGAAAGGCCAAGGGAGAACCCTGCGAAGTAAGTCGACATCTAAAGCTAGCCTCTTAACGCAACTCAATACGCATAAACTGGCTGTGCGGGTCCAACACATAATCAGCAAAGGGGTCACAGTATCCGAAGCCAAACTTTTCATACAGGTTACGTGCTGGCTTGAAGTAATCTTCTGAGCCTGTCTCTAAGCTGATTGTTTGATATTGGCGAATGGCCGCTGTATCTAACGCGTGTTGTAAAAGTTGGCTAGCAACGCCTGACTTTCGAGCAAACTGTGAGGTTCTCATCGATTTGAGTTCAGCGTGTTGGGTATTCAGCTCTTTAATGGCGACACACCCAAGCAGTTGGCTGTCTTTCCAAGCACTGAAAAAGGTAATTTCTGGTGACTTGAGTCCGTTCAGATCCAGAGCATGAACGCTTTCGGCTGGCGAAGTTGCGTACATATCGGCAAGGTGCTCTTCAAGCAATTCAATGACTTCTCCACCCGACAAGTCATCAAGCTTAATTTCTATTGAAGTACTGCTTTCCAACGCTGTTCCATTTTCCATTGAATCCTGTGCATTTATTGCTGATGTCATTGTCCCAACTCTCCTTGTTTGGTTCGCATATTTAGCTTGAGTGATTTGGCTTTAATTACTGGCCTACTTTCCTGAATTGTTTCCTTTTCAAGAACTCGGTTTGAATCAGTAAAATTACTGATTCATCATAAAATTATAAATGTCACACTGGGTTTACCTAGATACCATATTTTTCCTATCTAGTCTCGTCATAAAAGCGTGCCACAAAGCCCGTAGGTCGCAGCAGCGAGGGAGCAACACCTGTTTCAGTTAACGAATAAGTAGTCAGGCCGATATGAGTATTCAACTAGATCTAACCACCACTATGCCCTGCCAAAACTTCGACTCGGCACAAGGGCGGATGACACTTCAAAACCATCGAATTATTGATGTCGACAACGAGATCGCTCAAATCTTTGGTTATCGAAACCGCAATGAGTTATTACACAATGTTGAGTTTGTGTATGCCTTAGTTCCCGACAATTACCAAAACCTAGCCAAAAAACGCTACCTAGAGGCAATAAAAGGCAAGTTTGATAAGGGAAAATTGTACACGGACATTCCAGCTAATGGTCGCAAAATCTCCATATTTTGTTTATCACATGTCATTGAACTGAATAACAAACCTGCGCTTGAAGTACACGTCATTGACATCACATCAATGTTAGAGGCGCAGCGTAAACGCCACGAAACAGATCTCATGTATCGAAAATTACTCAGTACATCGAAACAAGGTATTTTGATCCACCGAAACTTCAAACCTTTGATGGTTAATCAAGCTTGGGTTGAGCAACAAGGTGCCGAATCTATCGAGCAAGTACTTGCGATGGACTCAATCATTTCAATCATTCCTGAAGAACAGCATTCAAATGCCATCCGGCGGTGCGAGAGCATTCTCAATGGCAATACACCCAACTTCAGCTCTGTAGTATCCAACCATTGCTTTGATGGCAGCTATAAATACTTCAATATTTATGACAACGTGATTAACTGGGAAGGTGAAGACGCCATTCAAGTGATTCTCGAAGAAGTCACAGACAAGGTCTTGTTAGAAAAAGAGCTGCTGCACCGCGCTATGTATGATGACTTAACGCAGGTACTCAATCGTCGCGCCATTTATGATTGGATAAAGAAGCCAGTGAATCAGCAAATAGAAATGTCTTGTATGCTGATTGATATCGATGACTTTAAATTAATAAACGATCAGTTTGGTCACAGTGTTGGTGATGCTGTCATTAAACACTTAGCCGATTCCATTAAAACTCACGTTGAATTACTCAATGGCGTAGTTGGACGATGGGGCGGAGAGGAGTTTATTGTGTTCATTCCCAACGCGAAACCTGAACATACCCAAGTCATAGGCGAACGTATCTGCCGTGCTTTTAATAGGCATACTTTTGTTGGATTCAATCGCCGTCAATTTACATCGAGCGTCAGTATTGGCATCACCAACCGATGTATGTGTCACTCACCCAACAACATTAACACGCTAATTCGGGTGACGGATGATGCACTTTATCGTTCAAAAACAAGTGGGAAAAACCAGGTATCTATCAATGATGATGTGGTTTGCCAGGAAGCTATTGCTTAATCCCAGCTCTTTTCTCTCTTTCGTGATCCAGAGGTATTTCAAACATGCGTCAAATAAGCCGGTTAACCTGACGAATTGAAGCCAGCCAACAGATAATGAAAGTACAGCGACCAAGAATTAAAGCGCCTATATTGAACGATATTTGATTGCGATTTTCCAATTTCGGTATATGATGCGCCACCCTAATTTTTCAGCTTATGCTGCAGGCAAATATGTCCGCCAACGCACTCTATACCGACCTATCCGGTTACTATGATTTAATGTGTGTAGATATTGACTACCAAGCGCAAAGTAACTGCGTACGTAGACTCCATCAAATCTTTGGAAATGAAGGAACAACACACCTCGACTTAGCTTGTGGCACTGGCCCACACGTTCGTCATTTTATTGATTTCGGTTACCAAAGCGGTGGCCTAGATCTTAACAAGCCGATGTTAGATATCGCAGAAGTTCGCTGCCCGGAAGCCAAGTTCTCAGTACAAAACATGAGTAACTTTGAGGTCACGGAACCACTCGATCTTATCACTTGCTTCCTGTATTCCATCCATTACAACGATGGCCTTGAGAAGCTTAAAGAGTGTATTGAAAGTGTGCATCGCGCGTTGAAGCCAGAAGGTATTTTCTGTTTTAACGTGGTTGATAAAGACAAGATCAGCAACGACCTGTTTGTTAGACACACAACAAACCAAGACAAAGACGATTTCACGTTCCGTTCTGGTTGGTATTACTCTGGTCAGGGTGATAAGCAAGCGCTAAAGCTTAGTATCGAAAAGACGACTGCTGGTGAAACTCAAGTGTGGAATGATGAACACCCGATGGTGGCATTCTCGTTTAAGGAGTTAATCGAGATATTGAAGCCCTACTTCGAGGTTAATATCTTCGAGCACGATTACGACAAGCTGATTCCTTGGGATACTCAGTCCGGTAATGCGCTGATCACATGTGTCAAAATCTAGATAAATAGATACGTGGCGAGTTAAGCCAAACCTATAGATCAAAAAAAGAACCCACACTCGCCATTCTCCTTATAGAGCATCAGTCAGTGTGGATTCTTTTGTATCAAGCTATCAGTTACTGAACTCTAGATTAGAAGTCAGCTGTCATACCTACGTAGTAAGTACGTGGCTCTTCAACATAACCTAGATATTCTAGTTCTTCAGATACTGACTCGTCCGTTAGGTTCGAAATACCTGCACGCAGTCGTACTGAATCATTCACGTTGTACACTGTGCCGATGTTCAATGTTGTGTATGCGTCTTGAGTTAGGTCGCTTTCGATCTGACGCTCACCACGGTAACGAGCACTAACAAAGGTGTTCAGGTCGAAAGTCGGGCTCCAGTTCAGTTTAACTAAACCCGAGTGCTTGTAACGCTCAAGTAGCTGTTCGCCTGTCGACTTATCTTCAGTATCTAGGTAAGTGTAGTTACCAGAAAACGCCCACTTATCAGAGATTTGATACATACCACCTAGCTCAACACCTTGAATGATTGCTTCAGAGACGTTTTGGTAAGTTTTTGCGCCTAAATTACCCGTTGGTGTGCCGTCAGGGTTTTCACATTGACGAGCACTTTCGTTCCAATCACCGCCTTCTGGACAGTAACCTTCCGTTCTTTCAATCAGGTCATTAATCTCATTTCGGAACAATGCCGCTTCGATATTCCAACGAGGTTGAGTGTAAACTGCCGCCAACTCGTAGTTTAAGCTAGTTTCTGGGCTTAGATCTTCATTACCGACTAACGCACAGCCACCTTTACAGCTTGGTACCTGATAGTCAGATTGGTTTTGAGTCAATGTTGGTGCTTTAAATGCTTTACCCACACCACCTTTGATGATCAGGTCATTCGTTGTTTGGTGTACCAAGTACACACGTGGGCTGAACTCTTCACCGTACAGTTCATGTTTATCTAAACGACCACCAATGGTTGCCGTTAGTTGATCCGTCATTAACCATTGGTCTTGTACAAACAGTGCACCTTGGTAAGCTTCAGACGAACCACTCACTAGGTTCTCTTTGTTCGTCAGCTCGCTCAGTTGGTAATCCATACCAAACGTTAGCGTATGGCTTTCACCAAGATAAGTGGTCGCAGACGCTTCAACAATCTGAGTTAACTCTTCGATATCGCTGCTGAAGTTATTACCCAGATCAGCCGCATCATTGTCAGTCACATTTTCGCGTGAGTAACGTACTTGCGTGTCACCCCAGCTCCAAAAACCGCTGTGTGTAATCGCTTGGCTGTTACGTACAACACGCGTGTCAGACTCAATAACTGAGCTTGAACTTTCAGCCGCAGAATTACGCTCGTCGTCGCTGTAACCAAAGTCAAAATCGATGGTTTGGTTATCTGTCGCATGCCATGTCAGGCTTGCAAGCATGCTTAGCGTGTCACGGTCTTCTAAAGCTGTAATATCTTCACGATCGTAACCAGAGCTGTGTGTACCAGAATATGGTTGCCATGCGTTACGGCTTGTTTGGTTAACAGAAACTCGCGCGAACAGCTCATCTTCAATCAACGCACCAGAAGTAGTAAAACCAACAGACTGCTCTTGGCCACCGTTACCATCCATTGGAGATGACGAGTCCATGCTTAGAGTAGAGCTCCAATCGTTTTCTGGAGCCTTAGTGATGATGTTGATTGTACCGCCCATACCATCTGAACCGTAAAGTGCAGACATTGGGCCACGGATGATTTCAACACGTTCAATTGAATCAGCAGGAATAGTTGATAGGTCGAAGTCGTTACCACGGATGATGGCACTCGCCGAGCTTAAACGACGGCCATTCACCATGATAAGTGTGTAGTCTGAATCCATACCACGAATAGAGATCATCTGACGGCCAGCACGAGTGCTATCAAAATCAGACTCAACACTCGTTGATTCGGCAACGATGTCAGCCAAGGTAATACCAGGGCTATCTTCAATGTCTTGCGCGGTGATAACCGACATTGAAGCTGGCGCTTGTTTTAGTGCCATCTCGGTACGAGTTGCCGTAACAACCATTTGTTCATCTGTTGCTTGCGCTTCTTCTTGCGCTAACACGTTAGCTGAAAGTGAGGTACAAATAACAGCGACTGCGATCGAAAGGGGTTTGCGAATCAAAAGAGATCTCTCAGACATGATATTCATTCTTATATGTGATTAGTAATGATAATGGTTTGCATTAAACAACCGACTACCATTCTTATCAACGAAAGTTTCATACCAAAAATCGATTCTCGTTATTCACCATTCAAATAACGAAAGAGATCTATATTCAACTCGATAGGTATTCATAATTTTCATTCACCCTGCAGATGAATTATGTATAAAGCTCTTTGAATATATTGCGAACCCAGCGACACATCGGGTCGTTATGAAAGCGCTTATGCCAGTATAAGTAGACGTCTTCTGATGGGTGGCGCAACGCTTTAGGCACACGTTTACAAACAAGATCTCTTTGCTTAGCGGCTTGTTGAGCAAAAGGTGTCGGTAAATGAAAGATGATGTCGGTTGCTTCTGCCATATCCGGCGCGACGTTAAAATTGGAAAGCTGAATTGGAATGGACAGCTGGCGCTGCTTATCAATCAAGCCAAGATCTTTAAATCGACTTTCGATCGATAGCTTCTTATCCCCTTGCAGTGAGATTTGACCAAGTTGGCTATTCAACAAGTCATCAACCGTGATCTCTTTATCTGCCAGAGGATGGTTTTTACTCATCAACAAACGGTAATCTCGGCTAATCACGAACATTCGATACAAATTTTGCTCTGAACTTAATGGCTCGTGGGTCGACAACACAAAGTGCGCATCACCAGATAACAGAGGCTCAAAGTGTCGTTTAGGAATCGAGTCGATATCAACAGTCATGTTCGGCGCTTGTTGGCGTATCTCCGCAACTACCTTGGGCAGCAAGTGCGCGACATTAGGTACTAAACCAAAGAAACGAACCGTACTGTCACTACTTTGCGGTTCGAATACATCGCCATGCACCAGCTTTTCTAAACGTGTCAGAACCGAATTGAGATCTTGCTTAATGGCTTCTGCTTTTGGCGTTAACTCATAGCCATAAGCCGCTCGCACCAATAGGTCATCATTGAAAACGGTACGCAGTTTTTGCAGAGATCAGCTCACCGTTGGTTGGCTCATATCCAGCGCCAATGCCGTGTTGGAAACGTGCTTCTCTTCAAGAAGGTGTTTAAGAATAACGAGTAGATTGAGGTCGACTTGAGCAAGATTCATTATGCAAATATTAACAATATAAAAAATTCAATGAGCGCATAGTGCTATTTCTTAACAAGTAATACAATTGATAATCACTCCTATTTTGATCTAGAGCAATATGCAGAGTAGAGTTTAAGGTTAAGTGGGTGTTAAAGCTCGAAGTCAGAAATGTTTAAACATAAAAAAGAGAGGCACAGTGGCCTCTCTTTGATCGTCTACTTTATATTGCTAGCGTTGAGCTATCAGACTACAACTTAGTCCAAGCATCTTGCCAATATTGGCTATCTGCTGGAGCGTAAGACGCACTTGCACACCATGCCGTGTATGGCCAAGGTTTACATTCGTACAAGCCATTATCGCTGCCGACCACAATGTCACCCGCTGCGTAGTTGGTGCCCGCTTCATATGGAGGGTAATCACCTGGAGGTGGTGTTGTACCACCACCGTCTTTAACAGCGAAAGAATCGTTTACCATCACCATTTCACCGTCAGATGCTTTACCGACCACTTCAAGTGCATATTGCCCTTCCGCTACATCGTATAAGTCGATGGTAATAGCGCGACTGTCCGTAACGTTGACCTTAGTTTGCTCAACCACAGTACCTGCACTGTTGATCACCATAGCGGTAACATCTAACGCTTCATTTGATGTTAGCGTCAGTTCTAAACGAACATTACCGTTATCTGGCGCATATTCTGATTGAAGCCCTGAAACTGAAAGCTCTAAGTCACCGCCCGGATCTGGGTTACCACCACAAGAAGAGTCTGAAACTTTTCTCCAAACGCCCCACTCACCCGTTGTTCCTGGTTCTTCGCCGCGAGTGTACCAACCTGCTCCCCACGTTGAACCGTCATGAGATACTTGATCACCTTCAACATAAACGGTATCTACATCCCATGCAGCAGCACAGTTAGAACCATCAGTCACAGACACCTTACGGTCAGCGGTTATAGTTTGGTTCGCGCTGTCTGTTACGCTATACACAAGTGTGTAGTTGCCGATTTCATTTACATCGACACTGCCTGTGTGTGTAATAGTGCTTGTCAGGTCGCCATCTTCAGCATCATTCGCCGTCACGCCTGCCATAGCATCAAACGCAGTTCCCAACACAACAGTCGTGTCCGACACACCATTAAATACTGGCTTCTGGCTGTAAACCTCTACCGTTCGCGCTTTTGTGGTTTCGTTGTTATCGCTGTCTTTCACTCGGTAAGTCAAAACGTAAGTGCCAATAACACTGGTTTCAACGTAACCTTCAACATCGATTGATGAAGTTAGATCGCCGTCTTCTTTGTCTGTTGCCGTTACGCCATCCATAGGATCAAATGTTGTTCCGTGAAGAATACGCGTATTTTCGACACCTTTAAGAACTGGCTCACCCTCGACTGGTGGTGGCGTTACTTGACCGTGTACAAACGGGCCGTAGTCTTTAATAAACTGCTCGTTGTATTGTTGGCCGTTTTTGTTAGTGCCCATGTCCCAGTTGATAGACCAAGTCATCACACCACGTAGCGGTTGGCCTTGCGCCGTTAGGCTATCAAACGCGTCGTATAAATCTTGTGGCTCTTGCACAAAACCTGTCGCTGCAGCATCGATACTTGAAGGAATACCAAACACGAGCTTGTCATGTGGGATTTTGTGGAAGCCACGCGTTCCGTTGATAAGCGAATCAGAGATGTAGTAGATGAATTCTTCTTTTAACGCATCGTTATTTTGAGCAATCCAACCCACGCCTTCAACCCAGATACCGTCGCCACCTTGGTTGTAGAACTGTGGGTTAATCCAGTCGTAGTAGCCTTCTAGATTATCGATATAAGGAACGTACTTACCACCCGTCGTTAGATACGGGAACTCAGGCGCCATAGTAATAAGGAAGTTTTTACCTTCTGCACGGTAGTGATCTTTCACTAGCTTAAGTGCATCTGGAATCACGGTTTGGTTGTTCGCTGCGGTTACGGCTGCTTGTTCAAGGTCGATATCTAGGCCATCGAAACCGTAACGCTCGGTAAGACGGATAATCTCATCAGCAAAGGCTCTTTCATCACCGGTTTCTAGCTCTACGTGTGCATCAGCACCACCCAAAGCCAACAGTACAGAGCGACCTTGCTTGTTGAGTTCAGAGATTTGGTCAATAAATTGTTCTTCTGAAAGCCCAATGGTTGGGTCCAGTTTAAAAGTTGGGATTCGACCATCAGCCACATCGTAAACCTTCATGAATGACACATTCACGATGTTGTACATTGGGTTCACTTCATCCAGCGTCACACATGGCGCATTACCACCTTGGTAACCGCCACCGTCACACCAGTTATGCCAATAGCCAACCACGACGCCAGAATCTGGATTCGTCATATCTGAACCATTCGCATAAACAGCGCCAGACATAGCCGCCATGCCGACCGATACTGCTAATTGTAGAGCTTTACGTTTCAACATTAGTCCCACTTCCTTACTTAACAGCTGTGCCAATCACAACCGAACCAATTCATTGTAATCATGAATATTTATAGAGAAGTAATGGAATTTATAGGAAAAGATGACCTTTGATTTAACTTGTGATTTTAAGTCACAGATTGAATATCAGAATCAATATGATTTTGACTTTTGATTCAAATTGAAATGCTAAAAACTGTTATTTTCGGTCGAACACATTGACCGTGCAAATGTTTAATCAACCTTAATTCACTAAGATAATTAACCAAAAATATAAAAAATCACCAATAGGAAAAAATGAACTTTAAATCGGCAAAATTCACCCCAAACACGCCGTAATTACTGACCTCAGACCAGATACCATTGCGAGTGACATCACTAAAATAGCGTAGATATAGCCATCATACATGTGCTAGCAATACACACGTATAACGGAATATAGGAGTAAGAATTTGTGGAATTTTAAATGTATACCTCGGGAGTTTTTCAGTTAACCTTCAGTACCAGATGAATAATATGCATCCAATAGTGAAATAAAATTCACTTTATCAAGTTCATTAAGTTGATTAATTCCAGCCGCTGCTTTTCGTCCCCCGCCAGTCGCAAAACTTGAGCAAATTTCGTCTGCACCCGTTCTGTTTGATAATGGTGCCCGTAAACTTACCGTGTAAGACTCGCCACCTTGGTTTTTCGTTAATACTGCTTGCGCTCGGTTTGGATCTTGATTAACGATTTCATTACCAAATACGCCACTGATGCGCCTTGCCCAAGTCTCACCTGGTAGTTCAAACACACGTGAGACTTCACTTTCATAAACAGGAGCAAGGTTTGCTAACTGCTGGCGATCATTTTGATAAGCAGCTCGTAGTCGATAAAACACAGAGTCTTTATCATCCAAAAGATCAAACGGATTCGGGTATTGATAAAGGGTTTTGTAGAGCTCAGCTGGCGTGAAATGCAAATCACTCAGTGACGAACCGTAACCGTTGTAGTTAACCAAGGTACCTAGCTCTTCTAGAAACTCTTTTTGAGATTGAGCGAATCCATTTTCATCCGCTAGCCGCGCCGCCACCGTTTTTAGATTGTCGCCAAAGGCAGCTGCGATTGCCCAAGCCACATGCGCACCATTCAGCTTCTGGTTAATCAGCAAGCTCGTGCAGCTCTCTGCCGCGGTATCAATCAGAGTATCTAAATGCTCAGAAGTTGGGACATCCCCTGTTCGGTGGTGATCGCAATAAAATACATTAATGTTGGCGTCTAGCAGTGAGTGCAGTGCAGGCAGGTTTTTCTCCATCGATACATCTAAAACGGTCACGGAAGACACATCGCCTTGCTTGCCCAGCTCCATCATTTGAATAACAACTTGAGAGACCAACTTAATATCACGCTTTACACCAGTAATGAGCACGCTCTCTCTTGGCTCACTTAATCGCAGCTGTAACAACGCGATTATGCCATCTGCGTCTCCGTTGAATACGTCGTAGTGCATGTTGTTCCTCTTCCTATAGATTTAACCGTTTGCCAGAAACGCGCCAATTCGTTTGTGTGTTCGATAGTCTGTCATTATTTTAGTTATATTTCACAGATACTTAAGTCTATTTTGGAATGCCTTATTCTCATTAGATTCAAAAGATAAACACATTAATAATATTGTATGACTTATATCACAGTAAACGAATACGAAAAGATTATAAAATAAGCGCCTCCCACTTAATGATAAAGAGACGAATGAACACTACCACCACTCTTGTTTATGACACTTTGAAAAGCCTTGCTGCTCACGCTCCTGAGCAACATGCCGAGATTCGCCAGCGTTTATATGAGCAGTTGAGCCTGCCATTTAACAAGCAGCTCTCGTTATACGCTAATGTGCTTGGTCCTATCAGCTCAGGTAAGTTAGCGGGATGTGACAATATTGATAAAGCGGTTGAACTGGCACTGGATGTGCTGGAAGGCCGAAATAAGTAATTCCCCTTTAAATACGTAATATAACGGCCCAGATCTTCCCCCAGATCGGGCCGTTTTTTTATTCTTGTCTTTTATCTAACTGAATTTCTGATACAAAAAAGGCGCAGATGATCCACGCCTTTGGTTTAGTTCCTTCTGAATGTTTACGAAGTCTTGAACTGTGCGACCGCTTGGTCCATGTCGTTCGCTTGTTCTGCGACTTTGTCCACTTCAACTAAGCAATGCTGCGCCGAAGCGTTATTGTCATTCGAGATAGTGTTCAGCTCAGTGATTGAGTCGCTCACTTGCGCCATTACTGCGCCCTGCTCTTCAATCGCTGAGGCAATACGTTCTGAATTGCCTTGAATGCTTTCCATATCACTCAAGATAAGTTGCAAGCTTGCATCCAGCTCTTCCGAATCTTTCAGCGTTAGTTGACCTTGTTGATTACACTCGCCAATCTCTGTCATCGACGCCTGCATCTGGCTTTGGATTGCACTCACCACTGAGGTTATCTCTGTGGTCGATTGATGCGTTCTGCTTGCTAGTGCTCGTACTTCATCGGCAACTACCGCAAAGCCACGACCTTGTTCACCCGCACGTGCTGCTTCAATTGCTGCGTTCAATGCCAATAGGTTAGTTTGCTCTGCAATGCCTTGGATGATATTTACTGCATCGCCGATTTGGTCAACATGATGGTTCAGTGAGCTGATTGAATCTTGGCTGCTTGAAAGGCGTTCAGACAACTGGGTGATGTTGCTGATGGTTTCAACCACCACTTCACGGCCTTTATCGGCATTCACTTTCGCTTGATGTACACCTTCAGCCGCAACCGATGTGCTTTCAGAGATCTCGCCAATGGTGAGTACCATCTCTTGAACTGAGGTTGTCATTGTAGAGGTGTGATTTGCTTGAACTTCAAACTGTTTGATTACTGACTCTAGCTCATCATGCATGTTTGACGTGCTTTGCGTGAGTTGCAGTGATTTGGATTGCGATGCCGCGATAAGCCCTTCAAGTTGATCCAACAGTTGGTTGAAGTATTGACCTAGCGTGCTGAGTTCGTCTTTACCATCTAGATGTGAACGAATAGACACGTCGTTTGAATTAACGATATTACGGATCACCGAAAGCAGTGACTCAATTTTGCCAATGATAGAACGGACGATTAACCAACTGAACAGAATGATCGACACAAGCAGTGTGACGCAAAGGATGTTGTTGATCAGCGATAGTTTGTCCATCTCTTGCTGCGTTTGTTGGTCTAGCACCGCCGAGAACTCCTTAAACTGCGTCTCGATAGCGTGTGAACTAGAACGAGCTTGCCCAAGCAGACCTTCGTTATGCTTCAAGCCAATCACGCGCTTCTGTTCAACCACTTGGCGAGCAGCGTCTATCAAAGCCGCTGAGTTACTCATATTTGAAGTTATAGAAAGAACACTCGGGTCAAACTCCCCCTTCTCAATTAAGTCATTGAACAGGTAAAGTTCGATTTTTTGTTCAGCACTGGCTGTCGCGCTGATGTTATCGAGTAAAACATGAAACTCGCCTAGCAGGCCTTTGTCACGTGCTAGACCATAGACTTCGCTCGCTTTTACTAGATTAACAAAGCTGGTGTGGTAAGTTTCGATGTCTTCACGTAGGTGTGTGCTGTTGGCTAAACCTAAATCACTGAGCACTGTATCTAGCTCAGATTCAGACGCTAAGAATTTGTTGTAGTTTACGTCGAACTTGTCGAGGTATTTCATATCGCTACGCAGTAAGAAATCTTTCTCGTTACGGCGAAGGTTGAGCAAACGCACTTCAAGTTCTTTGGTTATTTGTTTGGCTTCGCTCATTTGAGCGGTGGTGTCTGCAAATTGTGATGTGGTAAACAACAGTGAAATCATGCCGAAGATGGAGAACATCCCCAACGAATAGAGCTTTTTCTTTATGTTCATATACGTGGCTCGTCTTTACTAAATTAACTATGAGTATCTAAATAAATCGCATCAAAGAATGGATATCCAACTTGCGCGACCTGATTATTGTTATGGTTTTTATATCGATAATGAGCGTCTAAAACTGTGGCTTCTAAGTCCACTAGCTATGACGTTCTTAATTGCATTTAAACAGCAAATGAAACAGCCAACTAAAGTTAAATTTATCAATAACACAAATTTATTACATGTACATTAGTTGAATGATAAAAGTGAGAGACAGCTATTTGACGGAGCGTAAAGGCTTGAACACCTTGCTATGTAAGGCTTTGAATTAAAACACTTTGGGCAATTATTGACCTTAGGATTGGAAATGACACTTTTTTGGCTCATCAGAGGAGCAAGAAAAAAGAGCAATATTGGAGGTTTTGACTTGATTTTTAAACGGTGAATCCATCGATTGGTGATTGTACAGTCGATCGTAAATGGTAAAAAAAATGGACCTACTCAATTCGAGTCAGGTCCATTTTTGGATTTCTTAATCAATAGCTTTTCAGCTAATTAGTTAGGCTGCGAACTTAAGGCTGACTAAAACGCTTTCACCATCTTGGTTAGGCACTTCAATAACACCGCTTTCTCGTCTTCTTCGATCTCTTGCGTCAGCTCATTAACCAAATTCAAGTGAAGCTGGTTATGGTGAACGTGGATCTTCTGACCTTCATCAGTTAATGCCACCACAATTGCACGACGGTCCGTTGGGTGTTCATGGCGTTCAATCAATTCGGCTTTAACCAACTTTTCGATTTGAACAGTAAGTGTACCCGTGGTGATGCCCAACTTTTCAGCGAGCTCTTTCATTCTTAACGCGCCATGCATACCAAGTACTTCAATGGTGTGTACTTGAGCCAGGGAGTAACCCGTCTCTTTGACAACAGACTGCTCCCACGAAGACATTTTATCGTAGAACTCAGTCAGTATTTGGTTAAGCTGTTCTATATTTCGCATGGTCGTTTGAATGCACTTCAAGAGTAAGATGATTAATCTTATCAAACTTGGCGAGCATTTGTTTATATTCAGAGACGGTTTTATCACTGTTTGATTCAAGAGTAATCGCTGCTGAGTAGTGATGCCCACTCACCTTCCACATATGGAAATCGGTGACCGACGCATAGGGCGTTAAGGTTTCTGTCACTGAGTCACGATAATCTTGGTCGATATTCTCATCAAGTAGGATTGGACTGGTTTGTTTCATAAGGTTCATCGTCCACTTGGCAATCACGAATGCGCCAACCATTCCCATTGCTGCGTCTAACCAATTCCAACCGTAAAACTTACCAAATAACAGCGCGACAATCGCAAGCAGCGAAGTTAGAGTATCCGCCAACACATGCATGTAGGCTGCGCGTAGGTTGTGATCATGATGGTGTCCGTGGTGCTCACCATGTTTATGACCATGCTCGCTGTCGTGATCATGACTATGTGAATGACCGTGATTCTTACTATGATTGTGGCTATGCTCGTGTCCGTGATCATGATGGTGATCGCCAAGTAAAAACATACTCACCACATTCACAGTTAAACCAATACAAGCAACGATGATCGCTTCATTGAACTGAATTGCTTGCGGGTTAAACAAGCGATGTACCGATTCCACCAGCATCAGTAATGCCACAATCCCCAATGCAATCGCGCTGGTGTAGCCCCCTAACACGCTGACTTTACCGGTACCGAAAGAGAAACGTTCGCTCTCGGCATGTTTCTTCGCATATCGGTATGCAAACAAAGTGATACCAAACGCTGCAGCATGCGTACCCATGTGCCAACCATCGGCAAGCAATGCCATCGATCCGTAAATAGTGCCCGCAACGATCTCAACAACCATTGTAACGACGGTCAATAACAGGACATAGAACGTGCGTTTCTCACCTTGACTGTTGTGTGAAGAAAAGTTGTGTTGGTGACGTGTTGGAAAACTCAAAATGGCGTCCTTAGCTGATGTTTGTGGTTAGATTATCGTTGTTAATAAAAACCCTTTGATTGACAAGTAATTTGAGAATCAAAGTAATTAATTGAAATTTAGTTTGATTGTCAAACTTTGTCAACGATGAATTTTGAAACTCTGATTTGCGGGACGAATAGTTGATGGTGCGTTCTAGATTATTCCAGCGCTTATTGATTCAGTAAAAACGAGGCTTTGCAGGGACAAAAAAGCCCACGCGAGGTGGGCTAATTAAATCAAACTTAATGATTGTATTTATTCGTTTTGCAATGAAATAATCTCATCATTCACCCACCCTAACAACTGCTTGGTCGCTTTCGACAAGACTTGGTTCTGCCTAACAATATAACCAAGGCTGGTGCTAGAAAAGTTCATCAACGGTGTCACTTTCGAATGCAGATGCTGCTTGGTTGATACCGCGAACTCCGGGACAATCGCCACGCCAAAACCGGCTTCTGCCCAATCGATTTGAGCGTCGACACTCCCTACTTCCATCACCCTGTAATTCGGGAGATTAAGACTCGGTAAACCTTCATCAATGAAGTCGCGGGTTCTCGTATCATGACCCAGTAGAATCAATGTGAGCTCTGCATCAGAGTCTTGGATGTTAAAACCATCGCCAAGCGCACACCAAGAAAGCTCTTGCAGCTTAGTGAAATACAATGACTCGTTGTGCTGCTCTTTGGCGATAACAAAACCAATATCCGCTTGAGCATTTTTAACTAAACTCGATGCCTGAGATGAGGTGGTATTCAAGAGCGTAAGGTCAATACCGGGATACTGCGCTTTGAACTTCTGGAAAGGGCGAATTAGCAAGAATCGAGAAATGATGTCACTTACGGCAATGGTTAACGTCCCTATTTTAAGGTCGTTAATGGCATTGAGATCAGCCTGACAAATCTGCAGTTCGAGTAGCGTTCTTTGGCTTGTTTCCAATAGCCGTTCACCCGCTTGAGTCAATTGAAAAGGGCTTCTCTCTATCAACTTTATGCGCGTTTGTTGTTCCAGTTGTTTTAGGTGCAAACTCACATTGGGTTGTGTCATGTGCAGTGCATTGGCCGCTTTCCCGAAATGCTTGTACTCCGCAAGCGTCACAAACGTCTTCAACAAATTAATATCGAGCATCATGTCCTCTCTCGTGTCACTTATTTCATTCCCAAAAAATGAAGAATGCCCCAACGTCACTCCCTACAGTGAGAAACGAACGCGATAGGGAATCTCGCTTGTGGTTTGAGATTCCAGATACCTCGTTCCTCTGTTCTGGAATGACGATTGTTTTGACGTTTCTCTGCTAATCATCGCCATTCACTAAAGTAAAGAATACCCTCACATCGTCATTCCCTACAGTGAGGAACGAACGTGATAGGGAATCTCGTTTATAGCTTAAGACTTTAAGGATATATGGAATCCTTATCAAGATAATAAAGATAATTAATTTCTCTTATCCACCTTGTAGGCCTAATATGATTTCTCAATCAGTTAGGAGAAAAATTATGCCATCTATCGTTGTTGTGGGCGCAAACTGGGGTGATGAAGGCAAAGGCCGCATCGTCGATTTTTTAGCAGACCAAGCTTCTGCTAGCATTCGTTTTCAAGGCGGAAACAATGCGGGTCATACTGTGGTAAATGACTTCGGTACATTCAAACTGCACCAACTACCTAGTGGTATTTTTAATCCTGATTGTACGGCGGTTCTTGGCCCTGGCATGGTGATCAGCCCAGCTGCGCTAACTGAAGAGATTGCAGAAGTACAAGCTGCTGGCATCAAAGTGAAAATGGCAATCTCCGATCGTGCGACACTGTGTCTCCCTTTACATGCTCTTGAAGATACGCTTGAAGAAGAGCGTTTGGGCGATGGCGCTTACGGTTCAACACGTCAAGGTATTGCACCAGCGTACGGCGATCGTGTAATGAAAAAAGGCATTCTTGTCGGTTGGCTGAATCAACCTGAGATTTTAGAGCAGCGTATTCAATTCCTACTTGATTGGAAGATGCCTCAGCTTAAAGCGCTATACCCTCAATGTGACTTCTCTCAGACTGCATCTGAAATGACAGAATGGCTACTTGAAGTAACTAAAGCGTGGCGCCCGTTCATCTGCAACGTAACTGAGCCGCTTAAAGCACTGCAATCACAAGACGCAAACCTACTGTTTGAAGCTCAGTTAGGCGCAGGTCGCGACCTTGTCTACGGTGAATACCCTTGGACAACGTCTTCGAATGTAACTGCAGCTTATGCAGGCATTGGTAGCGGTTTACCTGCCCTTCGCCCTGAGCGCGTTATTGCTGTTGCTAAATCGTTCAGCTCGTCTGTTGGTACTGGCACGCTAGTAACAGCAATGGAAGAGCAAGACAGCTTCCGCGAAAGCTCTAACGAATACGGTGCAACAACAGGCCGCCCACGTGATATGGGTTACTTCGACGCGGTAGCAACTCGCAACGGTGTTGATCTGCAAGCTGCAACGGAAATCGCACTGACTAAGATCGATTGCCTGTCTGGTTTGTCTGAACTTAAGATCTGTACCGCTTACTCAGGTGAGCACACAGAGAACCCAATTTGGCCACAAACGGCTGAACTAAAACCTGTATATGAAGATATGGCTGGCTGGGATGAAGACATCACGGGATGCCGCACGTTTGAGAGTCTTCCTCAAGCAGCACAAGATTACGTTACTCGTATCGAAGAGTTGATGGGTGTTCCAATCGTGATGGTATCAGTAGGTCCAGAGCGCGAACAAATGATCATTCGAGCTTAGTTTAGAAGACTACTACACCCACATCTACATCAAAGCCCACATTCCGTGGGCTTTTTTATGTCTGTCACAAACATCTAAATCTTGTTTTTCTTGTTGAGGTACATGTTTTCATCGGACGACTTTATTAGATTAATGATATTGAAGTTTCGGGAGTCTGCAATACCACAACCATATGAAAAGCCGAGTGAAACCTCATCATCACAACGAAAGCCTTCAATGAAATCATGGAATTCAGCGTGAATTTTTTTGACCAACTCACGAGCATAACCCGGCTCTTCTGAGTGTATGACGACAATGAATTCATCACCGCCAATTCTCGCCGATATCGTGTTGTACTTTGAATTATTTTTAATGCATGACGCAAAGCCAGATATGTAATCATCACCTTTAAAGTGACCATACGTATCATTGATGTATTTCAGGTTATCCAAATCAAAATACAAACAAACAACCTCTCCATCGCTGATGTTTGCTTTGTTGAATTCATGGAAAAAGCCCCTTCGATTAAGCAGCGTCGTCATGATATCAAAGTGACTGTTTTTGTATAAAATCCTGCTCTCTTCTTTTAACAGGATTTCAGAACGCAATAGAGTCGATATGTTCTCAATCAAGTTAACTTGGCTTTCGGTATACGTTGTTGGGCTTAAATCAAACACCAAGAGCACCGCAAACACTTCTTCATCTATATCCCTAACAGGAACCCCGCAAAAAGACTTATAGGCATCCTTACCATTCGCAGAAACGGAATCACCACCAGCGTGACCACTCAAATAGACCGTGCGATTTTCGTTATGCACATACTCACAAAAGAGGCTAATTTTGCTCTTATGTTGGTTGCACGATATGTTTGACGAGCTCCACACACTCTCAGAACCAGAGCAACTCAAATCAGAGATCATGATGATGCCTGCATTAGACGCATCCATTATGTCTCGTATGTTATCCAATATAGATACCCAAGTATCGACATCGATATTCCTTTGCATCCCTTCAGAAGAGAACTTATCAAAAAGCATTAATATTTCTTTAGTATCAGACAGTTAAACTTAATCGAATATTCATTAGTATACGTTGTAACAAAAATCCCAAGAGCGACAATCTAGGGCGGTTATTACCTAGTACTAAGCAACAACCAAGCACTAAGCAGAACCAAGCAACAACCAAACCCTAAATCTTAATTTTCTACTTCAGCGGCATCGTTCGCAGAGGCCCAAATTTCTGAGCGCCGGTTCTTCGCTCTACCCTCTGGCGTTGCGTTAGACGCGATAGGTTCACTTTCACCAAATGAACGAATCACAAGACGGTTTTTCTCGACACCGTCAGCGATTAAGCCATCCGACGTCGTAAGCGCTCTTTGCATGCCCAGCGCTTGGTTATAACCTTCTGCGCCTGTGCTGTCGGTGTGGCCATCAACTGTAATCGAACTGCCGTTAGTCTTTAGCTCAGCTGCGAGCTGACGCAATGCTTTGCTGCCCATCGGCGTTAAGTTATGTTGATCAAAACCAAAATGAAGACGGGCCAACAACCCTTGACGCTCTCGGTTACTGATCCAAGTCTTACAGCCGGATTGGTTCGTACTTAGATTAGATTGACTTGCCAAGGCTTGTTTTAACTCACTGCTATCAGACGGCTGTTCAATTTGTAAAAAGCCCTGTCTGTGTTGCGCGATACCCACGACATCATCAACCCTAACACTATGTTGATATTCACTGAACGCAGTGTCGCAATAGACATTGATGCCTTCTTCCGTATGGGCGACAAGGCTAAATTGCAATGTCGATATGACGATTGAACCGATCATTAACTTTTTCATATTTTCCTCTAGTACAACTTAGTGATTCCGCTTGTTTTTGAGCCTTTACGGATGAGTTCTTCTATCTTTTCAATCAATTCATCGAGGTTAGATACATCAATGATGTCTTCATTTGGATCGACAACGCAGTCTTGAAAACCACTTTGTTGAGATGCTCGAAAATCGATACCAATAACACCTATGTATAAGCCCGGTATTTCATTCCTTGCTTTGTCACACATGCCTCTGTCGACAAGTCCTTTTAGGATGCCGTTATTAGGGCTCTCCTGCCCGTCGCTCAAAATCAGTAGCATCTTGATTTTCTTGTTGTAAGCCTGTTGTTCTTCTTGATCGGAACTGTTCGGGTCACCATCATGGAGAACTTGAGAGCCTCTCAAAATACCCTGAAACGCCGCTGTACCTCCGTCTGCCCACATCGAGTTAATCGGGTCTAAATCTGATAGCTTGTTCGATAGCTGAATGTTGGAAAACTGCGATGAATTTGAAGAACCATGCGCGTTGAATAGTTTTGCTCCACTCACACCATAGAAATCAGGCTTTAACCCTGACTTGTCAGTAAACATGGTCGACACTGATGTCGATAAATCTACATAGTCGTAAACATCGGCAACAAGGTAACGATCGAGACTCATCACATCTTTGATACGCTTAGCGTACTTTTGGTTGTCCGATTTTGGGTTAGGGCAATATGATTTCCAGTACGCACAATCAAGCACATCATCTTCCGAATAGGTTCGCCAGTAATCCCAGTCAACATCGTTGTAGGAATATGGTGATACATTCGTTTTATAGTTGTCTTTGTAGCTCAACTGGCTTGTAGCTCGCGCTTGATTTCCCGAAACGATTTCCCTCGTTCGAACGTTAAAAGGCACAAAGCCAACTCGGTTAAGAAGCTTATCTCCGGTTGTGTCTTCTCCTGGCTCATCGCACACTTCTCCACCGACATAGTCTTGGTCAATCGACGTACAAAGGATCTTGTTTGATATTTCGTCGATGGCCGTTTTCAAATCGTCGATTTTTTTATGTCGACTAGAACCCCATCGTTCATCCATAGAACCAGAAAAATCCGACACGAACACAATGTCGATGTTGTTATCACCCAAGTAAACCGGGTACTTTCTCGCTAATGAACGCCCCGCCAAATCTTGTTGCTGATCAAATGAAGGGATAAAGCTGCTCGCGAACCAAGAGTCGTGCGTGGTCTTAGCATTCACTGTGTATTGAATGTATTCAAGAACCCCTGCGCCCTCGTCTTCCGCTTGGTGGAACCGGTCTGCAGAGAGGTTGGTTGATTTAATGTCACGCACATAGTTTTCGACATATTTGGTTGCTAGCCTGCCAGCCTGATCTTGTTGATCTTCAATGGTCACCGCTATCGCCGCCGCCTCTGCAGAGTCCCTTAATCGGCTGGTTTCTTGAACATAACGTGTGCCTTCAACCGCCCAAAAGGTCATGCCCATGATTGGCACGAGCAATAAACCCATCCAAACCGCTGCTACCCCTTGTTGTCTTTGGAGACTGAGATGCTGGCGATTGATATGGCGGTCATGCTGCATTTTCATTTCATTATCTCCCAGGCATTATTGAAGAAGAGCCAATCTTAACCGTGGTACTGGTGCCACCGTTGAAGAAGGGTTTGAACCAAGAACTTTGCTCTTCACAGAGGCTGATTCGGTACAGTGGATAAACAACGCCCTTCTCCACCGGAGCTAGATCTGCATGCGCGAGAATCGAATCCGTTTGGCAATTTAAACTTCTATATTTGCTTGATGTGAACTCAGCAACATTCGTTTTATTGGTCAACGACTCAATCTTGATCCCCACACTGTCTACTGGTGTATTGAGCATTCGGCTTGCCACTTTCGTCATCTCTAGTAACTCAGTGTTAGTCACGGCTAAGTTCTTTCCTGCCAACACATCGGCTTCAAAATAACGAGTGCGCTCTTTGATAACATTGACTAAAGCAAAGCTGGATCGATCAAGCTTGGCGCGCGCGAGCAATTGATAGCTCAAGTCCGCTCCAAACAGATAAACGCCCCATAAGGCCACAAGAATGAAAACTAACTCAATGGTGTACGAACCTTGCTGGCGCCTTTTAGAATGCACAAGTTGCTTACGGAGCATCATCTTCCCACCCCTCGTGTTCTAAGTTCAAAACCATGGTGCGTGAAATATCGCTGTCAGCGGCACCGGTGAGTTTAATCACAGGTGTATAACGATAAGTGACAGTCATTTCGGCTAAGTCGTAATTGAAGTTCAAACCTTGATCTGAGTGCCCTCTGTTCGCGATAAAATCGTCATAGGTTTTGAAGTACTGACCTGCGATAGAGAACCTTGAGCTATCAATTAGAAAACTCCATAGATTGTCATCGTCTTCAATTAACGATCTGAACTTGTTCTCGTACTGTTCGTTGATCCCTTTACCTTCATATATTTTGGTATTCCTGATGGTTTCTCTAAGCGAATACTCGGTCATGTTCACGACATAGATCTGATAACTCGATTCGAAAATCGCAAAGGTAGCGAAAAACAGAACAAGCGCACCCAACACAAACTCAATCGCCGTGACTCCTTTCTGTTTGTTAAGACGCTTCATCGTTAACTCCTAGTTGAGTTAATTCAGCGGCAATACTCTGGATCTCTTCTGCTGAGAAATCGCCTTTGAGTAACTTTTTGGCCGAATCGATTTGTTGAGTTTTCATCAGCGCGATAGCAAGATTTGCTTTAACGATCTTATTTGCCGGCTCTTCTTTTAAAACCGGAGCTAACGTTTCAATCGCCTGTTGGTACTCGCCATTGGCCATTTGAATCATTGCAATGTTGTTCTTAACAACGACATCGTCGTAGCCACGTAAACGGGCTCGATTAAGCTCTTGGTACGCTTCATCGAATCTTCCAACTTTGGTATATGATACGCCGAGTAACACGTGAATCTGACCTGTTGTATTTCCCGCTTCCACAGAGGTTACATAAGCAGCGATTGCACTTTCGATGTCATTCTTTGCATCAAACACTTGTCCTTCTAACTGGTACAAGTTGGGATTTTCAATTCCCTCTTTTTGCAAGTGTTGAACATAGAAGTCAGCCGACTCGATATCCCCTTTATGGAAATATGCCCAAGCTAGTTTCTCTTTAACCTCTGGATCTTCGGAGCCTTGTGCCAATTCAGCCTTGTAATAGCTAATGAGGCCGTCATAGTTATGCACTTTTTCCATGCTCGTGACGTCGGCAAGCTGCAAGTCTTGTTGTGACGGTGCTGATTGACAGCCGGCCAACACACTAAGCGCTAGACCAATGAGACAGATACGTTTTCCAATCACTGGTAATTCCCCTATATGTTCAATGTCATTTGCATGATGCTCGGTGCGAGAATCAAGATAACGATCGGAAACATAATGAAGAGGATCAAAGGCACACTCATCTTCGCAGAGAGCTTACCCACCTTTTCCTCAACGGTAAGAATTTGAACTTTTCGCATGTCTTCAGCGAGATCACTTAACACACTCGCCACGGATGTTCCGTATTGCAGGTTCTGGATAATGGTCAGTACGAAGCTTCGTACTGGTGGCGTCGGGATACGTTCACTCAGATCATTGAGCGCCTTTTCCAGTCCGTGTATTTTCGCCGAGTCCGATGTGCGTTTAATTTGATAACAAAGGTCTGAGTCAAATTCAGCCAACTCTTTTCCCAAATAGACCAATGCAGCTTCAATCGTCATACTGGTTTGCACACATACCGACATCATGTCTAGCAGATACGGCAGTTGAGCAGAGGTTCTACTGATCAACATCTTACGTCGCATTTGCAACAAGGTATCTGGAACGACAATGACGCCAATCAGCGCGAAAATAACCACGACCAGTTTGTTGGTTGATGTCATATCCCCCAAGAGCACCAACCCAGAAACCAACGCCAATACCAGTAACTTGGCAGGGAAATAGAATTTCGCCCACTCAGTGTTGTAGTAGCCCGCCTCGATCATTTTTTGCTCGAGTTCATGGCGATGTTCTTTACCAAAACGAACGAAAAAACGGTTAACGCGAGAAGGAGCACGAGCCGAGTTGTCTCCAATATAGAGCGCAACTGTCTTATGTCGCTGCTCTTTACGAATAGAGTCGATAATCAAAAAGAGTAGCGAAAAAAACAACACAATTAGGGAAGCCAGTACCATCATGCGCGTACCCCCCTGACTAAAAGCCAAACAATAAACAAACCGAAAAGCTCACTACCCAATACGTAAAACAATACGATTCTTCCCTCTGGATCGTAGAGAACAAAATCCACATTCTCAGGGTTAACGTAGTTAAGAATAATCATAAAAATCAGAGGAATGGCCGCAACGATTTTGGCGGAGATTCGAGCTTCCGAAGTCATCGCCATTTTCTTTTTCTCTAGTGTTCTAGAATCGACCAGCACTCTAATTAACCGCGCTAACACCCCCTTGAGTTGCCCGCCTCGAGCAATATTCGCCCTGATCGTCACGGTAAAGAACAGAAACTCTGGATACGGATAGTTTTTACACGATCGTTGAAGCACAACTTCGGGAGATTCTCCTAACTTCAGTCGCTCTCCCATAAGCTTAAACTCACGGCCAATCGGGTTGTGCATGACATCGCCGACATAACTGATGGCTTGCATTAAGCTGTCACCCGCGGTGACGGCACTCATCAGGATATTCAGCGCATCAGGAAACGTGTTCTCAAAGTCTCGACGCCTTCTTGTGACCAGAAAACGATAGCCGAAAAAGGTAAACATCAAAGATGAACCCAGTACCAACCAAGAGTTGGTGATTGATAGTAGATCAGTAACGATGTACCAAGACGCGATAAGGCTGCCCGTTATATATAAGGCGATGTACAACGACGATCTCGGGCCCAACACCATTAATGTTGGCGAGATGGAATCTTTGAACTTTTGCCAGCCCTGCTTACGTACCAATGACTTCACGTTAATCGCATTAAAGTTTTCAGCTTCCGCTTCTTCGATATTGAAAAATTGGTAAACCTTTTTGACCTTGGAATCTCGGATCAAAAGCAGCACAAACGCGAACAGGATTAATGAAACCCAAAGCATGTTATGCCCCCTTAAACGCAGCGATGAGCTCTTCATAGAGCCCGAAGAATTGTGCTTTTTTCACAAGCTCAGATCGTTGCATAATGCCGTCGGTGACGAATTCGCCTTTCACAGTTTCTCCGTAATGCGCGTCGTCATAACGAAAGCGATAGATCTCTTCCATCACCACGCTCTCACCTTCAAGGCCGACGATTTCTGAGATGCTCGTGATCTTACGAGACCCGTCGCGCAGCCTGTTGACCTGAACAATCATCTGAACGGCACTCACGATCGTTCTTCGAATCGCATCAAGCGGTTGATTCAAGTTCGCCATCATCACCATTGATTCAACACGAGCAATCGCATCGCGCGGCGTGTTGGCATGCAATGTAGACATTGAGCCATCGTGTCCGGTATTCATAGCTTGCAACATTTCAAACGCTTCAGAGCCACGACACTCGCCCAAAATAATTCGGTCCGGACGCATACGAAGCGCATTGATCACCAACTCACGCTGAGTTACTGCTCCAGTTTGCTCAACACTTGAGGTACGTGTTTCTAGTCGTACCAAGTTGGGTTGTTGCAGGCGCAGCTCGGCCGCATCTTCAATGGTGACGATGCGTTCATCTTCAGCAATATACTGAGACAACGCATTGAGCAACGTGGTTTTACCTGAACCTGTACCGCCAGAAATCAATACATTGATACGGCAGCGAGAAGCGATCATCAACACTCGTGCCATCTCTGGAGACATCGAGCCAAAGCCAATCAAATCTTCAAAGCCAATCTTCTGCTCTCTAAACTTACGAATAGAGATCGATGTGCCATCCAATGAAATCGGCGGAATCACAATATTCACACGGCTGCCATCTTCAAGTCTGGCATCGACCGTCGGCGAAAGCTCATCCACACGTCTTCCAACACGTGAAGCAATACGCTTAGCAATCGCTAACAACTGCTCTTCATTGACGAACGAGACTTCGGATTTTTTGACCTTGCCGTGTCGTTCGAAAAAGATGTTGTTAGGCCCGTTCACCATGATGTCGGAAATGGACTGGTCTTCGACTAGAGGCTGCAAAGGCCCCAGACCAAACAGTTCATCGATTAAACTTTTCACCAAGCCTGACTTCATCATTGAAGTGATCGGTCTTTGGTAGCTATTCGCCAACAGATCGACAGCCGCTTGTATTTGGGATTCAAGGTCTCGGCGGCTCATTTTCTGAACCGCTTCTGCATCTAGGGCTTCAAAGATTTGGCCACGAAATGCGAGGTATAAGTCTTTGTTAGAACTCATTTAGCACGCACCTTTTTCAACCAAGAATTCATACTCTTGTGGTCTAAAGGCTGACCATTAATCAACTTCACTAGCTGTTCCATAGAACGGCTAATGTGGCGGTCATGCTTATGGCCTCTTTTGCCATCGATAATGATGTGTGCCAACGCTTTGCAGTAGTCGACTTCGAGATCAACCTCTGCGCCTAAATACTTAGTCAGATCAGGCTTTTGTAGAACGTAAGCGTTTTCCGGACGATGGTAGTTCACCACGGTAATGACACGAGTACGCGACGATAACGAAAGCTGTAAGTTGGAGACTTTCTCAAACAATCGCTTCGCACTTCTTACTGAAGACACCGACGCATCTAAAACCAGCACCACCACATCAAAGTTTTCTACCAAGAGTTGAGGTTCAACTTTGAAATCCACACCACCTGAAAAGTCTTCAATAATGAAGTTGGCGTTGCGCGCTAACAACTCACACAAGGTTTGGTTGTAATTAAGAACATCGGTTTGGCTCATGTCGCCATCAATCGCCAACAGACGTAAATTCTTGCGGGCGTTGATTAAGTAACTCAACGCCCCTTCTTCATCCATTTCATGCAATGGCGCAGTAAACTCATCAATGGTTCGCGGCTTAAAGTCTTTGAGACCCAGCAAGACATCAATGTTGGTATCGGCATATTGATGGTCGACAAGAATCGTGTCCGAGCCTTGAGTCGATAACAGTGAACCCAACTCCGTGGTGATAAACGACGCGCCAACGCCGCCTTTGGCACCAACAATTGCAACTCGCTTGGCTTTGCGTTTCTGGCTCACACCAGAGAACGTCTTCAGGTTTTTGCTAACGTGATTTAAGAAGTCCGCAAATTCTTGTTTGTTCACTGGCCAAAAAACGTAATAGAAACCCATATCTTTAAGAGAACGAAGCGTAGAAATCGCATCCTCTTTACCAATCACGACCACACCTTTGTGGGTGGGCAGTTTGCTTGCAAAAGATTTAGCGTCTTCAACAACATTGGTCGATTCATTAAGTTCCAGAATAACGATATGGCTACTCTGTTGTTCTGTTAGTTTGGTCAAGCCCGCTTTGGCTTTGACGCATGCAGGATCACTCCACCCTTCAAAGCGGAAGACTTCTTGAACAAGGTCTAAACACTCTTGAGATTGATAGAACAAAGTACACCCGGCAACGCCTGTTGTTGCGGTCGGAGTTGGCTTGGCCTTTGTTGTTAATGCTTTCGTCAGGTCAAACATTATTGTTCTCCTACCAATCTTGATTTGTAGGCCACTTGCTTCAAACGCATCGATTCAGCAAAGCAGTCTGGCTGCCTCAAGCGAACGTGGATCTGTGCCGGCGTGCATTCTTGAGTCTTTAAACGTGTTAGCGTCACCTGGATATTTAAGTCGCTAGGCAACAGCTGAGCACTTCGATACACCACTCTTTGTGGCGCAATGACATGCGATGGATATTGCTCGAAAATCTCTTGCAACATCGCTTTGCTACGAATTGATTTGTAATCCACAACATAGGTCGCTTCTTTGTCCATGGATTCAATATCCTGAATCAATCCTTTAAGCTGCTTGGCCGTTTCTGCACGGTTTTTCATCGCAAACTCAAAGTTGTGATGCTCTTTGTACACCAAGGCTTCAGAACCATGCCCGACAAAGTATTGCTCAGAGGCACAGCCCAAAAGTGAAGAGGTAAGTAACGCCATCAATAATAGTTTCTTCATTGGATAAACCCTCCTTGCGACAACAAGCGAATCGTTGCATCAGAAGACGTCACCGCCTTGCCATCCCACTTAACGTTGAGCCAACGCGCTAATGTCGAGGTCTTCTTGATGTAAGGCAGTTGAATGTCTTTCGGTTTCATCGGTTCCACAAGATTCACGGTCGCAACGATGATCAATTCAGTGCGTTTTCTTTCTGTGGTTGCTTTGCGGAATGCGGCACCAAGTACTGGAATATCGCCAACGAAAGGGATTTTTTGCATTTTTTCCAAATCAGCACTGCTCATCAAGCCACCGAGAACAAAGCTGTCGCCATCGGCCAGTTCAACGGTTGTCATGGCACGTCGTGAAGCCAATTGTGGGACTTTGATTCCTGCCGCTTCGACATAGCCCTCAACTTCGCTCACTTCAGGCGCTAACTGCATGCGGATCTTGTCTTGACTGAGCACTTTGGCAGTAAGGTCGAGTTTGATGCCGAACTCTTTGAATGAAATGTTCACGTTACTGCTGGTAGAAACGATAACGGGCACTTCACCACCCACAAGGAAACTTGCAGATTCACCAGATAACACGGTTAAGTTAGGCTCAGCCAAAACTTCTGCAATCTGATCGTTACCTAACGCAGTGATTAATGTACTTAGGTTAGCGGCATCGAACTGGTCGAAAACAAACTCGCCAACACTTGAACCCACTGAGCTCCAATCGACACCAACGGTTTGGCCAAACGATTCGGTGACTTGAGCCACCGATATTTTGACGTTCACCTGCTGGGTAGTCGCGACTTCAATACGTTCGATGATCCCTTCCCACGTCATATTGCGCGCAAATACCATACTTTCCGGCTCTTCATAATCAGAGTTGTCGGATTTAAACTCTAGTTTCTGAGTTTTATCCCACTTCTCGGTTTTTTCTCGTCCTAGCAGAGTGGCAACCAAACGATAGATGTCGTCACGAGTCGCTTCCGAATCAACAAGGCCACTAACGGCAACTTGCTCGCCCACTGACTGGACCTTGACCTTGGCATCAGGGAAATGAAATTTGAGCTGGCGTCTAATATCCGTCAGATTCAAATCAACAATAATGCGATCGGAAAGCAATACCTCATCGTTAATTCCGTAAACAATCAGACGTGACTGCCCAATAGCATTGGCGAACACGACTAGGGTGTTGTCATTGATTACCTTGTAGTCAACGATATCAGGGTTATTAATGAACACTTGGCCAACCGGGCTGTTGAATTTGATGTGCTGACCATCGTTGAGCGTAATGGAGCGATCGGCAGCAAAACTGTTTGTTATAAAAAGTAAGCCAATCAGCGGTGCCAACATGGAAACACGCAGTGCTTGCTTGATTCGATGATGAAACATAATTACAAAGCCTCTCTAGGGTTATTCTCATTACCGCGTAACTCAGCAATCCCGGTATAGTTATCGATAATGTTGCGCACTTCCGCAAACTCAGGTTGCGTATAGGTTTGGCTTCGATAAATTTCGATGTGCATTGTTCGCTGGGCTAGTGCGAGCTTTGGTAACTCATCGGGGCTAACTTCAATGACTACCGTAGTTAGTCCATCCTCTTTGCTCGGAGCTCGAGCAGTGACAGAACTGTCGCCTGTCTCGTCATTTCCGATGTTGAGGACTTTGACGTTTTTAAGAAACATTGAGGCTTTCACTCCCCTAAACCGCTTTGGCTTATCGATATTGCCAGCCAAGTTGGCATTAGGAGAACTCACCGTCAGAACATCGATAAACGAACCCGGTCGGATGTAGTCGTTAATTAGGTTTTTGTCACTGACTTTTAATGGGTATAGCGTCATACCATCCGAGACCAGAAGATCAATGTATCCAGGCTGACCAGGCGTCACCTGATATTCAGGCAGTACAACCTCGCCGGCGTTAAGGTTTCGATTTAACAAAATAGAGGGTGAAAAGCTGATTTGAGCGTCTTCTCTGACACCAAGCGTTAATGCTTTACTAAGAGGAAGTTGTTGTTTGACGACACCTTGAGCATCGAGCGGAAGCCCTTTTTCATATGGCTGCTTGGTCATCCAAACAGAAACATACTCTTCACTTTTTTCTTCCGCTACTTCAGCGGTCGTTGACGGTTTAGGTTCACTCTTGAACAAGTCGACAACGCCCAGTGCGCCAACTATCAAGGCGGCAATGGCAACAAGTAATACCAGTCGAGATCTCATAATGTTCTCATTCTTGGAGGTTTATATATGTGGCGTAGATTGAGTTAAAATGACTAAGTAAAATCCAATGCTAATGGCTATCCCATATGGAATACCCTCTTGGTAACGGGCATTTTCTCTTATTAATTTTTTACTCATTAGATAAGTAACTGCTAAAATACCACCAGAAAAAGCCGTCAGAATATACGCCAATAATAAGTCATCAAAAGGGATGGTAAGTGACAAAATAACGGCGTATTTAATATCACCTGCTCCAATCCATATCAGCTTATAAAGAATAAGCCCTCCACCTAACATCAGTAAAAAGCTCATTATTTGAATATCTAACGGGGATATGAAACACTGAAAGAAGAGTAATACGTACAGGGCGTAATTTTGTATCTTGCGATAGAGAAAATCAGTAACCGACACATATATACTCAGCACTGCCAAAGCCACTAAATACAATTCATGACTAAAAATTAGAAATACCACCTAGTCTTGGTTAAAATAAATCTTATTTTACGATGTGAATTAATCAAGCCAGACCAATGTAAACAGAGGTCTGGCACAAATATCTTCGCCATCATCTGCGTATGAAAATGACCAAATCCGTTTAATTAGCTACCAGTAGAAATAGTGATGTTAGCGGCGATTTTTGCGAATGCCTTCGTAAGCGCATCGATGAAACCACCGCTGCTATCTAACGTAGCAGCTAACAACACAGCCATAGCGACGCCAATAAGACCATATTCAATCGCAGTTACACCGCGCTCATCGTTCTTAAATTGTGATAAAAACATGCTTGTTTTAACGTATAGCTTAGTAATCATTATTTCTTCCTATAAGGGCTATTGAAAATTCGTCGCCATTATAATTACCGCCCCCACTCAGTGGAAAATACCCCCTATCGATTTAATCAATAGGTCGAGCAAAAAATGATCAGAATAAGCACAATAAAAACAGAAGAATTAAAAATAAACCCCTAAATAACAATACCTTACATATAAAACCCACTCCCACAAAGAATATTAATTTAAATTTATAAACTTGAAAAAGTAAGACACGGGTCAATATTCTTACTTATCTAAAGTTTATATAAGGTTTGGAAGCAACCTAAGAATTAATTGACCAAGCTTTATTACTCCTTATAAAACTTGTTGAAATACAATTATCATCACGCTATTGTCCTTCGAATCAACAAACAATAATAAATATAATTTCTTTGTGTCAAAAGGTTAGTCGAATCATGAAACTACATTTCGAAAATATTGTTTCGTTCATTGCAGTAGTTGAAGAAGGTTCATTTAGCTCTGCTGCTCGCATGCTCGGAAAATCACAGTCAACCGTTAGTACAGCGGTTCAGAATCTGGAGTCAGACTTAGGTTTCAATGTATTTAATAGAGAACATTCTAAAGTTTGGCTAACGGAGAAAGGAGAACGCCTATTCCAACTCTCTTTACCTGTGGTATCGAAATATCGAGAATTGGTCACCATTGCTCAACAAATGAATATATCTGACCAGATAGTTTACCGAGTAGGTATAGATCCGTTGGTGTTCAATCAAAACGTAAAGAAGACATTATTGGCATTTTCAGAGGCATTCCCAAATGTGGATTTACTTGTCGTCACTAAACCGAGTTTCGTTTTAGGGAACTACATAAATGAAGGAAAGATAGACTTAGCGTTAGGTAACCCCTATCACAAGACAAATTACGACTTCAATATAGAGGAGTTATTTCACGTCAACTGTTGGTGGGTAGCCCATGAAGACTTGGTAACCTTTGAGTCTCACGCACCATCACAGCGAGTGCTATTAATGGATGGTTGTGAAGAGCTTCTTAACTTATCAAACATTGCTGCATATAACCTATGGCGACTGGATGATTTAGGGACCATCATCGACTTATGTAAGGCTCAAAAAGGCATCGCATTTTTACCCGGGTTTCTTATCGATGGTAACGTAAAAGAGAATAAGCTTAAGGTAATTACAGACCACCCTGATTTTTTTGGTAAACGAGTTATTGCATCTCTCTTCTGGCACATACATTCTGACTTTAGCTTGTTTAACCAATGGATAAAAAAAGAGCTACAAACCACAACTAATTACAAACAAACATTTGTTGCTGATTTAGCTCAATAACGTTCTCTTAAAATCTGGCAATCACGCTCTGGTACATTCACTAGCTTAGGGTGTGATACTAATAAATCCATACATCTTGATATACCTCCGAAATAAATCATAGATAATAAATATAATTAACGTCGTTATTAATTTGTTTATTCTATAGCTCACCAATCAAAACTTAACTGCACATATAACCTTTCATTGCTTAGATTTAATTAACAGAAAGAACTTAGATCTATTTATCGCCATACTCATAATTCAACTGGTCACAAGATCTAAGGTTATGTGTTTGGCGGTATTTCGAAGAGATCAGTTGGGGTTGTCGATTAGTCGTTTACAAGTCCACTGTGGAGCTATTTAGGTAATACGTGTATCTAGGAGACATAGAGCGACTTAGCTTTCGCTTAATCTCTCACAAGCGACGATATAGAGGATTAGAAGGTAGGTCGATGTAGACGACTCTCATGCCCCTCTTTTGATGCTAACGACCTTTCTAGCAACGTTAATCTACATTCGGACTACAACATTGGATAGGTAAGCCCTAAAGATCCTCATAAGAGATGAGAAGACTAGAACATTCATAAAGCGGGGAATTTCAGACACAAAAAAGCCCACACTAGGTGGGCTTTTTTGCTTGTTCGTAAAGAACGAATCTGGTGCCCGCTACTGGACTCGAACCAGTGACACCTTGCATGTCATGCAAGTACTCTAACCAACTGAGCTAAGCGGGCAAATGCTGTGAAACTTGTCTAACCGCTTTACTAAGTGGCTAACGCTTCAGAACGAGATGGATAATAACGAGTGAATGGGTAGCGTGCAAGGATAAATTTGCACAAAACAGTTCGTTTGCTTTTAAAAACAACAATCAGAATAAATTTTAAACACAAAGCAGATCAATGGCTTGAAGTAGATCACATTTCACCTCAACTTCAATGGTGACACACATCGATACGCTTTGTGCTATTTACGGCTGCCTTGAGTATTTTGACTCAAGATATTAGTTCGTTTCCTCATCTACATCGAATACAACGTTGTAGTTTTCGGTGTAGGTACAGTTTGGCTGGCGGCTACAAGTAAAGAAGCGTCGGCCTTTGTAATCGCCTTGGCTTGCCAGTTTGATGATCATCGGGCTACCACACTTCTTACAGAATCGAACTTCTTTGGATGGTTCGATTAAATCGATGTGGGCTGCCAGCAACCTCTTCAAACGGCTCACTTGATAGCTGTGTTTAATTGAAGCACCAATCAGGGGTAAACCTGCCGATTTACACACGTGAATCAGTAGCTTTTCGCGGTCGACTTTGCCTTTACTGAGTTCTTTGCCGTTATCAAGTTCGATGATCACGCGGGGCTCTAGAGTTCGCGGATCGCAAACCACAAAGTCGAAGTAACTACGTGAGATCTTGTTATTGGCGATAAACCAATTCTTCTTGTTGTTCGTCTTGGCAGGAACAAGTACGTTCGACATGCTGACTTTCGCAAACACTTCCCCATGGTTGCCCACAGCGGATTTTAGCGCATTATAGAATGTCGCCTGTTGCGCCGACATCAACGCCCCTTTCTTCTGATAAGCGTGGTCTTTGGTGTCATCGTGTTTCACCACATACTTTTGAATAAAGTAAAAGAACACAACCAGAACAATTACAACGATAAAGATATTAGTCATTTTCCAACACAATCAAGTCTGTATAGGGATTAAGAGAGTGGTTAGCGTATGTAGAAAAGCATCACCTGGCAAGCAAAAGAGCGAGAGTTGCCAACCAGAATCACGACCTTTGAGCGCAGTGCCCAGCGAGAGGTCGCTCCTTCGCTAGACACACCTCTCCTATTTTGATTATCAAATCATCAATTACACTCTAGATTGATTTAGATCAATTTACCCGGATTTGTGATCAACTAGTCTGAAAAACGTTAGGCAAATGTTAATAAGGAAATTGATATGGAACTTAAACAAGACCCAAGATGTTATACCGACGTATGTGTAGATGGTAAATGGTTCCACTATGACCACTGCGGAACCCAAGCCTATATGTTAAAAGGCGGCGCTTCGGCAGTGATTGAACTCGCTAGCGAACCTGCGACAGAAGGCGAATTGGTTGAAATGCTTCAAGGTGTAGCTAAGTAACCCACCAAGCCAAATCACAGTATGAATTAAGCGAATAAGAGTAGATAGCTGTATTAATTCAGATAAGCACTCTTATTCGCTTAGTTATCGAAGTTCAGGTTTCTTGATTACAGGGGATTAACCAAGTTTAGGCACTCAAATGATAACGACCTTATTACGCCCTGACTGCTTAGCTTGATACAAAGCATCGTCTGCCGATTTCAAGTGTTTCTTATAGGTACGGCTATTCAACTGTTGCTCCGTTAGATGAGTTGTCGCACCAATCGATGTGGTTAATTCTAATTGGCCAGAATGTGTTTCAATCGGTCGGTCAGCGATCGCTTGCCTTATAAGCTCAAGCTCTTTATTAGGATCTTGATTCCCAGCCAGCAACAAAACAAACTCTTCCCCACCCCATCTTGCCACTACATCGCTTGTTGATAAGATTTGCTCTAAACGTTGAGCGACTTCCACCAACACTTGGTCACCGATATCATGCCCATAAGTATCATTTACTTGTTTGAAGCGGTCTAAATCTAGAATAGCGAGCGTATACCCAAACGACGACAAAGGATGTGGCATCGGCTGAGTTAACCGTTGCTCTAAATAACGCCTATTGTATAAACCTGTCAGTTCGCATCTTGTAGATTGCTTGAGTAGTTCTTTATTGGTCTTCTGGATCGAGCGTAACCTTATCAAAAGTAATGCGGCGCTGATCATCACCATGATACCCAACGCGACAACGATTCGATTCCGTAGCTGCTGCTTATCTAATGTCAGCTCACCCAACTCTTTTTCTGCGTTAAGCAGTTCGTTTTCTTGAGCTAATGATGCCGTAGCGAAATCTTGCTCGAGTAAAAAGATATCGCTCTGGCGCTTATCAAAAAGCAGCGCTTTGTTGCCCTTGTAATAGAGTTTGAAGTAACGAAGTGCGTTCTCGCTGTCGCCTCTCGAATCATAGTATTCAGCAAGGGTTCTTAAACCGAGGACTTTCCAGCTGCGAGTCCCCACAACATCGAACATTGCAGACGATCGCTTTAGATCAGCAAAGACAAAATTATCTCGGTTCAAACCAATGTTAGCTAAGGCTCTGTTTAAGTAACACTGACCCAGCTGAAGTGTATATTTGTCCACGCCCGGATATCTAAGACACAAGTTTGCGACTTGGCGTGCTGACTCAAAGTTCTTTTCTGCCAACAACACATCACTCTCTGCCTTTAATAGGATGATTTTGTATCGTTCACTCACGTTATCGCCATTAAGCTTAGCCGCACTTTGATATGCTTCTCGACCTTTGACCAAATCACCACTGCGCAGATAAGCAAAAGACTCATTCACATGCAGCACGCCGATGGTGGACGCTTCGAGTAGTCCACTCTTGTAATAGAGTTTTTTGGCTTTTTTAATCAGCTTGAGCGCTTTCGGCCAGTCTTCCAAATAGATATAAAGCAGTGCCATATTTGACACTAACTTGCTGTTGTAGATGTGTTGAGGGTAATTCTTACCAAGGTCTAAACCTTTATGGAAAAAGTATTGAGCTTCGGGAAAATCATTGCGGATATTGTTGATGACACCAGCCGTGTTATAGGCCTTAATCAACAACTCTTCATAGTGAAGCGATTCTGCGATATCTATCGCTGCTCTGATTTGGATTTCAGATTCCGCTAGCTCACCCTTACTGATGTATTCAATCGCCAATTCAACGAGAGATTGGGCCTTTAGCCAACCCATATGTTCGTGTTGTGCGAGCGCTTTAATCTGTCTGACGTATTCGGAAACCGCTTTGGTATCCAACTTGTGTTGCGCGAGGTTCGACAAAATCATCAATTCGTAAGCACGATAGATGGCTTTATCTTGGTCTGGGAACTTGGTTTGGAGAGCCTCAAGTTGTTGGGAAGCTAAATTTGGATCACCACGAGATACATCGAGAATATCAATCAACGCAGAACCATATTGAGAGTGTGATAACTCTTTCTCTGGACTATAAATACTCGGGTTTTCAGGGCGAATATGCTTTAAATCGTCGTCATAAGTTGGATAGAGCAAATACAGCCCCAGCACAACACTCATCAGCACCACTAAAAGGAATGAACCTAACACATTGTTTCTATTCATTTATCAGTGCCATTATTGATTGCATTCCAATTTCATCGACGTATGTTTAAAAGCGGTCAAACATTATACCCGACAGATATACAGATTAAAATCCTGCGCACTGGTAGATCTGGGTTGGGTTTTTCTCATTAATTAGAATAATCAGGCAACTTTCTTGATTTAACTCAGACAATCATCTAGCTCATTGGCGTTATAGTGATTTTCCTGTTCCTACCTCCGCGGCTTCTTTTTGAACAAGCGGAAGCATAATGAGAATTAACAATGACCCAAATTAATGAACAACGTCTTGTAGAACATTTCTGCGATCTAGTGAAAATTGATAGTGAATCTCGTAACGAAAAAGCGATTGCTGAAGCTTTGGCTGAGCAACTCGGTGAACTAGGTTTTGAAGTTCACAAACTGGCGGTTCCTGAAGAAGTATCTAACGGTTTCAACATCTACGCTCGTCTAGATGGCACTCTTCCAGGTAGCACAGTATTCAGCTGCCACATGGACACAGTAACGCCAGGCATCGGCATTGAGCCAATCATCGAAGACGGCATTATCCGTTCAAAAGGCAACACAATTCTAGGTGGCGACGACAAGTCTGGTATCGCAGCTATAATGGAAGCGGTTCGTTGCATCAAAGCTGAAGGCCAAGAGCACAAAACTATTGAGATTGCGTTTACTGTATTCGAAGAAGGCGGTCTGTTCGGCTCTTTAAACTTCGATATGTCTTACATTCAATCTGAGCACGCAATCGTACTTGATACAGGCGGCCCAATTGGCACTATCGTAAACGCAGCGCCTGGTCAGCAGAAGATTGTTGCTAAAATCAAAGGTCGCCCTGCTCACGCTGGTTTAGCGCCAGAAGAAGGTATCAGCGCAATTCAAGTTGCTGCAGACGCAATCACTAAGATGAACCTACTTCGTATCGATGAAGAAACGACAGCAAACGTTGGTATTGTTGAAGGCGGTCAAGCGACTAACATCGTAATGCCAGAGCTTAAAGTTGTGGCTGAAGCACGTTCTCTAAACGGCGAAAAGCTAACAGCTCAAGTTGAGCACATGATCTCTACATTCCAAGAAAGTGCTAAGCAGTTCGGCGCTGAAGTAGAAATCGAATCTACTCGTGCTTACGATGCATTCGTTATTGCAGACGATCACCCGCACATTCTTTCTATCAAATCAGCGTTTGAGAAGCTTGGCGTAACAGCGAACACTAAACGCACTGGCGGCGGTAGCGATGCAAACAACTTCAACGCAAAAGGTCTAACAACGGTTAACCTTTCTACTGGTATGGCGAAAGTTCACACCACTGAAGAGTACATTGCAGTGAAAGACATGGTCGCTATCACTGAGTTTGTTGTGGCTTACGTAACTCAATAATCTGACTAATAAGCTAGGTGGCGATTACTGCCTAGCAAATGACAAAAAGCCGAGACATCAACACGATGCTCGGCTTTTTGCTGTTTAGGTGAACATAGAAGGTCGAACCTAAAAACCCCTACGCTTCCAGAATTGGCCTTCGTCTTTTGCTACGAGGTCGAATGTCTTATCAGCAATGATGTTGCCTTTTAGCTCAACCGTCATGCGCCATTTGCCTAACTTGTTCGAGACTGGGGCCCAGATAGTGTCACCTAAGTAGAAATCCCAGTCATTGTTACCGACATATTCTTCACCATCGAACGGTTCGAGCACTTCACCTTTGTCTGTGGTGATGTTTGGGTGATAAATGCAGTAACGGATCTTCTCCCCTTTGGCTTTTTTGATGTTCAAGATATAGCCAAACTCTACGTCGATTTCAGCATCAACGGTGGTGGTGAACTCTTGGATTTTTGGAAGATCTTTAGATTTGGAATCCCATGTGGAATAGATACCATAAGAAGTCATGTCGACCACAACAGAGCGCTTTGCCATTTCAATCGTTACCTTGAAGTTGTTCTATTAATTTAATTCTATTTGCCATTCAGCCACGCAAGCAGAGGAAGAACGAGGTTATTCTTGCCAGTCTCTCGCCATACGCTTAATCACTGACGGCTCAATGTCGTGAATTGTGCCATATTGCTCTCGGCACACTTCGATAACCAATTCTGCTTTATATTTGAGTGCAAGTTGGCGGTAGGCTTTCATTTCCCAATGCTTAATAAAGGTATTCGAAACCACCACATCAAGCCCTTGCTTTAATCCATTTTCAGCCGTGTTTTGACACCACTCATGAGCTTGTTGCAGCTGCCTAGGGTCAAAATGGTACTCACCTTGCTCATTCACATAATACATATCGGCTTCAACATGCAATGCATCGTAGGTTTTTGCTTTTGTTGATTTTCCAGAGCCGGGCAACCCTCGAATGAGTATTAACTTCATCTGTCACTTTACAGGCTAATTCGAAAACATGAGTTTATCGTAAATAGTAACGAGTTGCTCTGATAACTGACTTTGCTCAGCATACGAAAACCAAGTACTTACACACGACTCAGATAATCACTGAATACAATGAGGCTCCCCTCGAAGCGCGTGGATTGCTTCTGATAGAAAACACAAATAATTTACATCTATCCATTTTGCATATCGACAAGCGTATCAAACTACTATAGATTTAGATGTATAGACGTCTACATATCTAGCTTAGGGAGAAAGCTGTGCCTATTCGCATTCCAGACCAATTGCCAGCATCCGATGTTCTTCGTGAAGAAAACATCTTCGTTATGCCGTTATCAAGAGCATCGACACAGGAAATTCGTCCACTTCGAGTCTTGATCCTCAACCTAATGCCGAAGAAGATTGAAACTGAAACTCAATTTTTACGCCTACTATCAAACAGCCCGTTGCAAGTTGATGTAGAGCTGCTGCGCATTGATGACCGACCAAGCAAAAACACACCGACTGAACACCTTGATAACTTCTACCGTCAATTTGAAATGGTCAAAGAAAGAAACTTTGATGGATTGATCATCACTGGTGCGCCGCTTGGCTTGGTTCAATTTGAAGATGTGATCTACTGGGACCATCTGAAAACCATCATGGAATGGGCAAACAAGCACGTTACTTCAACTCTATACGTGTGTTGGGCGGCTCAGGCTGGTTTGAAATTACTGTATGATTTGCCAAAACGCACTCGTAAAGAGAAGCTGTCTGGTGTTTACAACCACGAGATACATAACCCATACCACCCTATTTTACGTGGCTTCGACGATACATTCTTGGCTCCGCACTCTCGCTATGCGGACTTCTCTCAAGAGTACTTAGCGGAACATACTGACCTTGATGTTCTTGCGACTTCGGATGTTGCGGGCGTATACCTAGCGGCGACTAAAGATAAACGGAACGTGTTTGTCACCGGTCACCCTGAGTACGACTCTCATACGCTGCACAATGAATACATTCGTGATTTGGGTGAAGGCATGGAGCCTGTGATTCCAATCAACTACTACCCGAACAACAATCCAGACAACAAACCAGTTGCAAGCTGGCGTAGCCACGGACACTTGTTGTTCTCAAACTGGCTAAACTACTGCGTTTACCAACAAACGCCTTACGATCTGGATCATTTCAGCGAAGACAACTTTACCAAAGACGATTAAGTTCTTTCTTCCGATTCACAAACACATAAGCCGTGTTCAATATGTTGTTGATAAAACGACGAATTGAACGCGGTTTTTTTATGGTGTGTGGGTCGCATTCCATAATAGATTTACCACTTCAATGGGTTTGATTTCATATGATGGGTTGGTGTTCATAAGGAGCTTCACATGCCTGCCAAGCCGTCATTCTCAAATCCGATTTCGTTATCCCGCCGCATTTCGTTATCAAGTGTAATACTACTCGCCTTGCTTTCGTTGGTCGGTTGTGTCTCTGTCACTGAAGGTCCGCCAAAGATTGAAAGTGATCCTATCGCGATGTCAGAATCTCGAATCGAATTAGGTTTGGGCTATATGGGACAAGGCAATATGGTGAGAGCGCGTGAAAACCTAGAGCTCGCGATTAAGCACGCACCTAGCTACTACCGTGCTCGGCTTTCAATGGCGCATTATTACGAACAAGTGGGCGAAGTAGACGAAGCGAGAACCACTTACCGTAAAGCTCTCAGTCTTGATTCAAGAAACGGTAATGTATTGAACAACTACGGTACCTTCTTGTGTAAACAAGGCGAATACGAACAAGCCGATAAGTACTTCAATCGCGCAATCGACCAACCATACTATTACTTGGTGTCTGCAAGTTATGAAAACGCCGCGTTTTGTGCATTTAAGGCTGGCAATACAGACCAAGCGAAGTACTACTTCAGCAGAGCAATTGACCACGATCCAAACCGCGTAAAATCGATACTACAGCTTTCAAAGATTGAAGTGAGTGACGCCGATTACAATGAAGCTCGACTTCGTTTATTCAAATTCCACCAGCGTTATGGCTATCAAATTCCATCGCTTCAAATCTTGGTCGATCTCGAAAATAAAGCAGGTAACAGAGCTCTTGAGAAGAAATATCAGAGCAAGTTAGATGAGTTGCTTTCTGCTTAGCGTATAGGCATAACACAAAAAACGGGCTTGTTGCGTTAACAACAGCCCGTACGTCATTTCAGCTTAATATCTTAACTAAGTGCAGCGGCTATTTGAGCGCAATCCACTCTTGTCTTTGTTCATCGTCCATAAAGGTCCATGCGATAAATCGACTCACCTTCTGGCCTTGTGACATCTCGACGACTTTCACTTGTTTCGCTCGCAGCTTACCCAACTCTGAACGAACCATATCGACGTTGTCTTTCTTAGAAATCAATGTCGTAAACCACAAGACTTGAGTTGCAAAAAGTTGACTCTCTCTCGCCATCTTCATAATGAAAGCGGCTTCACCACCTGGGCACCAAAGCTCGGCTTTTTGACCACCAAAGTTTAGGGTTGGTTTAGCTTGCTTAGTTGATTTATCTAACTTAACTGGCTTCTTGTTCGTTTCAGGCTTGAATGACTGACCGGCTTTCTTAGCACGGTTTGCCGCTAGATTATCCAGTTTACGTTGTGAGCCCTTTTCCGCCTCTTCAAGAGAGCTGTGGAATGGAGGGTTACAAATAGTGACATCGTAACGTTCATTATCCTTAATCACGCCCTTAAAGATGGATTCAGAGTCAGCTTGTAGGCGAGCGCGGATCTTACCTTTTAGATTAGGGTTACTTTCAGCAATGAAGTTCGCTGTTTTGATTGAGACTGAATCGACATCAGTTCCTGTACAACGCCACTTATACTCTGTCGCACCAATGATTGGGTAGATACAGTTTGCACCAACACCAATATCTAGTGCTTTCACAGACGCGTGGTTATAGGGTTCGCCTTGGCCATCGCTATTAAGGATGTCGGCCACTCTGTGAATGTAGTCTGCACGACCAGGAATTGGCGGACACAAGTAACCAGCAGGAATATCCCAATGTTTAACGCCATAGTGATGCGCCAACAAAGCTTTGTTGAGTAGCTTAACGGCCAATGGATCAGAGAAATTAATGGTGTCTTCACCCACTGGGTTCTTGATCAGATGCTCTTTTAGCTCGGGCAAGGCTGCAACCAACAACTCGAAGTCATAACGACCAGTGTGCTGGTTTCTTGGGTGTAATCCACCTTGAGGTTTTTCAGCCGAACGTCTTTTTTGGGCTGCGCTTTTGTTAAAAGCCGTTTTATTGAAAGAACCCTTATTCGATGACCCTTTATTCGAACCCGGTTTACCTTTGCTGTCTTTTGCAAAAGGTCGCTTTGCTTTGTTACTACCAGCACCTTTAGGGACACTATTCTTGCGGCTTTTATCAGATGTGTTCTTTGTAGAAATACGCTTGTCGTTGCCTTCTTTAGCTTGGTTGTCTTTTGTTTTTGCTGATGAAGTACTGTTTTTCGACAGGCTTAGCGTCGTTCTGTTTTGTGATTGGCTCATTAGGCTACTTCTTTAAATCTAAATACATCATGAATAAACGGGCATCCAACTCAAGTTGATGATATTCCGGTTCCATGTGACAGCATAGTTGGTAAAAGGCTTTGTCGTGCTCTTTCTCTTTGATATGCGCCAGTTCGTGTACCACCAGCATTCTTAGCAAAGGTTCTGGTGCATTTTTAAAAACGCTGGCGATACGAATTTCATTCTTTGATTTGATCTTTCCACCGTGATTCTTCGCAACGTAAGAATGAAGACCTAACGCATTGTTGATTAGGTGTATCTTACCGTCGTAAATCACTTTGCTGATCGGTGGTGTTTTTTTCATGTAGCGATTTTTTATCTCAATCGCATAGTCAAACAGGGCTTTCTCGCTTTTGATTTCATGATTCTTTGGGTAGCGAGCTTCAAACCACGGCACCAATTTACCCGATTCTACAAGTTGAGTCACAGGATCAAGAATGTGCTTAGGATAGCCTTGTATATAGCGTAAAGAAGGATGCATGCTGAAAGACCGTACAAGTTACACCACGACAATACGTTGTGGTCTTGAAAATTGAGCCGCATAGTGTAACTGATCACACTTTTCTAATCACCTAGGATTCGTTACACTTTAGCGAGATTCACCAAGAGAATGAAAAAATGAAACGTGTTGTATTGTACGTCGCAGACAAATGCCCGCACTGTAAAGATGCCCAAAGGTATTTAGACTCTAAGAAAATTGTTTACCGCCTGACGAATGCAAAGATGCAGCGTGGTCGTAAAGAATTGCAAGCGATGGGTGCTCGTTCTATCCCCGTGCTAAAGATCGGCGATCAAGTGATGGTCGGCTGGAATCAGAAGAACTTCGATAAGATGTATAACTCAAAGAACACTTAACGTGATTTAAGAGATTTATATTTCTACAAACAAAGCCCGAATGTCCAACCTAGGATGTTCGGGCTTTGTTTTGTCTATTGCATTCTAAATCACACATACCGCTTAACGAAGTCGATAAAGGTTCGGTCTGCTTTTGACAGATACCCTTCCTTTCTCCACGCCAAAGATAGGTTCAGCTTCACAGGGTCTTTAAATGGCACGCCTACTACGTCTTCCTCGTATTCTGTCACCAAGCTAAGCAGCGCAGTAATGGCAAACTCTCGCTTCACGATAGAAAGAATCATCGGTAATAAATTGGTTTCGAAGGCGATGGTCATGTCTAGGTTGTACTTCTTGCAAGTCGCATCGATAAAATCACGGTGGAAGTAGCCTGATTTGAACATGATCAGCTCTTGAGCAAAAAATTCTTCAAATGTGATGGATGGTTGCGTTGCGAGTGAGTGATCTTTGCCAACGACCGCTAACATTTCTGAGCTTAACAGGTGGTCAGTTTCAAGATCATCAGGCACGTTTTCATGGTTGATTACGCCAATATCAAGTTCGCCGTTTAACAACATTTCACGAATAGAAGCGGTGCCAGCATCAATCAAGGTCAACTTTAGGTTTGGGTATTGGCTTTTAAATGCCATCACAACTTGCGGGAAAAAATAACTGCCCATCATGCTTGGAGCGCCTAATCGAACCTCGCCTTTCTCTAGCCCCTTTAACTCGTTCATCGCGAGTTGAGCATCATCGAACTGCTGGGCGATTCGCTTGGCATGCTCAAACAGTACCTTTCCCTCTTCCGTTAAGGTGACGGATTTATCTCCGCGACGGAATAGAATCAAATCAAGCGTCTGTTCGAGTTTTTTAATGGAGATACTCAATGCGGGCTGAGCGATATGCAGCGCTTTGGCGGCCTGAGTGAAATTACCAAACTGCGCAACAGCCAGAAAATGTCGAAGTGGTTTTGATTCAAGCATAACGATATATTAAATATATAGAGGTGATATTTTTAATATATTTCTTTAATCACACTTGTGCTGATAACTTGTTCACAAATAGCTTACTAACTCGTGCAGGCACAACGTAAATGTTTGATAAAGGCAGTCTTCAATACAAACGCATCACCCAATCATTGGCGATTGGCTCGTTTATCATTTTCTGTAACCTTTACCTCTTTCAGCCCATCTTGCCGCACATGGCGGAGCACTTCCAAGTATCTGAAACTCAAATCAACTGGCTGTTTGCTGCAACAACACTTGGGCTTTCCATCAGCTTGGTGCCGTGGGCAATCGCTTCTGAAACCTTTGGTCGAAAACCCATCATTCTGTTCAGCTTATTTGCTATCCCACTAATTGGGCTGAGCATGGTGTTCACGACCACCCTACTACAGCTTGTTATTGCTAGAGCATTCATGGGAATTGCCGTTGCTGCTTTTGCAGGCGTGGCGGTTGCCTACATGGTCGAAGAATTATCACCCAAAGCATTCGCAGTCGCGATTGGTGGTTATATTGCGGCTAACTCACTAGGCGGTATCTTCGGGCGTGTATTGGGTGGCTTGATTACGGATTATTTCGATTGGCATGCGACAGTTTTGTTTTTCGTTGTCGGCTCTTTGCTTGGCGCACTCTATATTGCGTATAGCTTGCCTGACCAACAAAACTTCAAACCACAGAAAAGCCTGTTCTTTCACCATAACCGCTCGGTTGTGATGCACTTAAAAAACCGTACACTGTGGCTCGCTATGCTGATTGGGGGTGCTAACTTTGCTCTGTTCGTTAACCTGTATTCAGTAATGGGCTTTAGGCTAGTATCTGCGCCTCACTCGGTGCCTGTGGGTTTAGCTTCGCTGATATTCTTATGTTACTTGGCCGGTACGGTGAGTTCTAAGCTCTCCAACAAATGGACACTTCGTTTTGAACCGTTAAACGGAATATTGATGGGCGTGTGCATTAGCTTAATCGGAATGCTGGTTTCTGCCGTCGATAAAGTCCCGTTCATGTTAGCTGGCTTGTTATTGATTAGTGGCGGTGCGTTCTTTGCCCACACTCTTGCCTACTCTTGGGTGAGTCAAAAAGCATCGAGCGCTAAGGCGACAGCAACGGCACTTTACTTGGTTCACTATTATATTGGCGGGAGCTTAGGTGGTTTCTTACTCTTGTATTGCTGGCAACTGTTCGGTTGGAGTGGCGTGATTGCAGGCGGCTCGATCTTCTATGTCGCGATATTTGCTTGGGTCTACCAGTTGAAACAGCTACAAGTATCGGCGTCCAAACTCGCACAAGCATAACTGCGACTGAGTTTGTAACTCAATTATTGCTTTTGATTAACGTCCGTTCTGATATCCTACGCAAAATTTCATTTCGGAACCTGTTATGTCGAACACTCAAAGCACAGATCTTCAAACCATCCACGACCAAGTAAAACAATGGTTAGACGATGTCGTTATTGGCCTAAACCTGTGTCCATTCGCAGCCAAGCCACAACGTAATAAACAGATTAAGATCTTTGTGAGTGAAGCAAATACGGAAGAAACGTTGTTGGAAGACATCATGACGCATTTCGTAGAGTTAGATAACACGCCAGTCGCCGAATTAGAGACGACTTTGGTGGTTGTGCCTAACATGCTGCAAGATTTTTTCGACTACAACATGTTCATTGATTGGATTGAAGCGTTGATCAAGCAAGAAGATTGGGAAGGCATTTACCAAGTAGCAACCTTCCACCCAGACTATTGTTTTGGTGGTGCGGATCCTGAAGACGATGAAAACCTCACTAACCGCTCACCGTATCCGGTTTACCATTTGATTCGTGAAGCGAGCATGGAAAAGGTGTTGAAGCACTACCCTAACCCTGAAGCGATTCCTGATACCAACATCGCGAGAGTCGAGTCTTTAACGCCAGAAGAACGCCGTAAACTGTTCCCTTACCTGTTCAGTTAATAGTTCAGTTAATCGCTAACATGATGGCTCATATTCCTGAGCGCTCTTGATGATATGGACGAGAAATAAACTGATCTCGTCCATTTTGTTTCGCAATATACAGGCATTCATCGGCAACTTTGATGAGCTTATCTAACGCCGACATCCTTTCTCCTTTGGTATCCCCTGTACTCAACTCAAAATGACACGCACCGATTGATATAGTGACAGGCTTTCTATCCAGTGTGATTTTCTTCATCTCTTGCAAAAGAGTCATGAACTTATCTTCAACACAACTTGGTGTTTTATTTGGATACCAAAGAATGAACTCTTCACCACCAAAACGCGCGACAAACTCACCCTCTTGAGTGTTATTGCTCAGCACGTTCGCCACTTTCTTTAAGACAACATCACCCATTTGGTGGCCATAGATGTCGTTGACCTGTTTAAAGAAATCGATATCGACAACAGCCAAGGTTCCCTTTCCTAAAGACCCTTTTAACTGCTCCACTTCCGCATTCAATGTTTTGAACAAGCAACGTCTATTTGGCAAGTGTGTCAGAGGATCATACAGAGCTTGGTACTCTAACTTCTCATTCAGCTCTTTTAGCTTTCGTTCTTGCTGTCTTCTAACCAGCTCCACTTCGATCCATGATGCCATTAGTCTCATCACGTCGACATCGAACTCTTTGAACTCACGATGATAAGGAGCCGGGCTTGAAAAGTTTAAGGTGCCATAAAGCTCATCATTAACGAAAATAGGAACCCCAATATAAGACTCCAAGCCAAAAGACTGGTAAGCAGGGTGCTTCGCATACTTATCGTGTTTGCCACAATGCTCAATGCAGATAGGGCCAATCGATTTACAGGTAATTTCGCAATAGGTTGAACGATAATCGAAGGTATCACCGCTATTGAGTTCAACCCCTTCAGGCGTAACACAATGTTCAACAACGTAAGCATTGCCATCGACTTTCGATAAGATACCAATATCAAGGTTGAAGCGTTCAAGCCCCATAATAAGCAGCTGAGCGATCTGAATATCGAAGCCCTTTCGATAATCATTGGTGATTTGATACAAGCGGCGTATAACAATTTCGCTTTCACTGGCTTGGTTCATAAATGGGATTCCGCTGCTGCTGAAGTTAATGGCAACATTAATATTTGGTATATTAAGAAGAGTAAAGTGTAAAAAAACATAATAATCAATTAGTTTGTATGCAAAATACCTCATTGGTCCAATGAATAAAAGTCGACTTCTTCGACTTTGCGTTAGCACCCTATTCCTAGCTTTGGTAAAATAATCCATTAACGAAACAGAATGGATAGGAAAATGAACCTTTCTCAACTAAGCCAAGAAATCTACGATCACCTTTACCGCGACATTGAAGAGTTCCGCAGTACTTTTGATCTGCCTGTTGCTGCTCCTGAAACAATGGACGAAAAAGGCGATACGCTACACACCTCTCTAGCGATCGAAGAACTAACAGAACTTGCAGAAGCTGACTCTAAAATCGAACAAGCGGACGCTATTGTAGACAGCGTTTATGTTTTGATGGGACGCTTGGTTCACCTTGGTCAAGCTAAGGTTGAAGACAACCTAGCAATCAGCTACCTGATCGACCTACTGTTGAATGTTTCTAAAAACCGCTCAATTGACTTCTTACCTTGCTGGGACGAAGTACATTCAAGCAACATGAGCAAGGTATGTCGCAACGAAACTGAATACGCTGAAACAGAAGCTTTCTATGCTGAGCAAAACATCAAGCTGATGGCGGTTCAAAAAGGCGAATATATCATCGCTAAGTGTGCGGAAGATTTCGTATCGGAAGGCAAGACGGTTCGCCAAGGTAAGGTACTAAAATCAGTACACTACCGTCCTGCGAACCTTGAGCCACTAACGGCTTAAATAAGGTTAAGACTGAAGCGGTTAAAAGCTTCAGCTAATTTGAATAGCAAACGCCACGTTTAAATAACGTGGCGTTTTATTATCTGTCAGTCAATTCTAACTGTGCGTTAATCGTAGCTGTGAGCTAATTGTAGCTAACTAAGTGCTATACCAGTCGCGCCATATGATAAGCCGCCACATATTCGCCGTTTCTGAAAGCGAACCCTGCCGACTCTCCTTCAATCACGAAACCAAACTTCTTATACAGGCTGATCGCTCTTTCGTTATCGGTATACACCGTCAACTCCATTCGCTTGATGTTAATCCAGTTATCACACAAGTCGATTGCTGTTGCGAGCAGTTGGCTACCAACGCCTTTGCCTAACACATCGTCCTTAACACCCATACCAAATGAAGCCACATGTCGTCTTCTAGGGTTTACACACACTTCCATTCCCAAGTTACCAACAATCTCATCGTCGATCATCGCGACATACGAGTACACGTTGTCAGGCATATTAGAGATTCGTTTTTGCCAGCTTTCCAGAGATGGATTTGGGAGTTGCAGCGTACCGGTATAAGCATTAGTGCATTCGTAAATTTCTTTTATTCCCTTCGCATCTGACGGCTCAGACCGTCTCACTATAATACTCATCGCAACTCCTAATATTTCTTCGCTAAATATGAAACACATCCTCAATGTGCACCTAGACACACTATCAAATAGTAAATATTTAACAATAGGTTAGATGAAATTGTTTCAAATTAAGGAATTAGCAAGTGGAGGGAAACAGTATTTTGACGAAGGCGTATTAATAATATGCTTTTACTTGTAGTGGCTAACGGAAAGTTTCCGATGGAGAGAGTAAAGACTAGGTTATTATGTTGATGTGATATGGACACAAAGGTATGTGCCCATATTGTTTAACTAGCTCTCTTGATTAATCACGCTCACATTGAACTTGCATGACTTTAAGGTCTGTTGCATTTAGCTTCTCAGCTAGCGCTGCGCCTTCTTCATTACATTGCTCAAGAGTCGTAAATTGGGTGTTAACTTCCATTTCTGCTGTGCTATCAGCGCCACCCATCATTAGACTTAGAATCAGTGTTAGTTCGTACATAAAATAATCCTCTTTCGAGCTTTCAAAGCAACCATTCGAATAAGATAAAGTGACTAGAATCCGCCCTAATTCACTTGTTTCGTTTGAGATAATTCTAGTCATTCGCTCGATTCGAGTCTTACCATTTTGTGCCAAGAGGTAACAAAGTAAGTACGCTTATTTTATTGGGCTTAGTTGATACTGAGTAAACGCCCTCTCTCAATATCTTGCTCAAGCACCTCTGGCGCTAAATCGCCAACTTCATGGTGGTCATGATTATGGTGATGGCCATGATCGTGGCTGTGGGAATGACCTTGATGTTCATTTGCTCTTTGAGCTAACTTGTCTGAATCCAAATAGGTATCAGTCAAATCAGCACAATAATCTTCAGTCCATAAACGTCGAGCCTCATCATCACTCATGATTTGCTCGGCTTTAGGGCCCAACTTGTCCATGTAGAACATCCCTAACTCCTCTCCTTCCACATTGGCGTGGTTGATAAGGTTCATGAAAGCAGGTTCTTGGTTTTCATCAGAGAGATGACCATTTTTGTAACACACAGTTAGACCAATAATGTCATCACCAAGTTGTTCTAGTGCAGGGTTGAAATGATTGTGACTGTGATTATGTTCAGCAGCGGCTACAAGCATTGGAGTAAGTAAAACACATGCGATAGCCAGTAGTTTAATAGTGTTATTCATGGATAGACCTTCTAAATTTGAGAGAACAATTTGATTAGTTGCTTGGCTTAGCTTTTAGTGAGATGAACGGATGGGAACGTCAGGACTATTTCAGCCTGAGCCCGTCTCTCATCTCACTACAAATAATCAATATGATTGGATAACGAGGCTCGATATAAAGAGCGTTCTGTAGACAAAAATCACTTATCAACCACGATTCTTGCTGGCGCGATGGTGTAAGCCATCTGCTTCATCTCCCATTGCCCCTTGGCTTCCAAGGCAACCGCCAATGCTTGCGCCTCTTCACATACCTTCGCTGGTTTTCCGTCAGCCCAGTATGATGGGCCCGAGGTGTAGCCGCACATCACTGAAAACGTGTGTTGCCCATTCTTTGTGGTGTATTCCGTCATAATGCCTCCACCTTCACCGTGCGTTATTTTTAGCGAGCCTTCATCGGCAACATGCATTGCATCGGAAGGGTTCGGTTTAACATACGTTGTGTAGGTGCCGCCATCTGACATGTATTGGTTGTCATACATGGTGTAGCCTTCTTTTTCTGAAGGTAAGGTCAGTTCGTAGTTGGGATCAATGTCCGCTAAACGTTCTGAGTTATTCGTCGCACCAGGTTGATAGTTGTGGGCATTTGATTGCCCGTTAGCGAAAACAGAACCTGCCACTAAAGATAGAATGACGACCGCTAAAATTGATTTTTTCATAATGAACTCCAGATATTCTAAGCAAAGATGTTGCTAGCAATGATTTTTATGGTTGAGTAATAGAATGGGTTTGTTTACCTAAGTTTTTAGGATGTGAGGGCACATCAGCCCTCACTACAAATACCCTATTTGTTGTCGGTTCCTGCTCCTTCACCGGGCTCAGTTGGACGACTTACCGACTTGCGCTCAAGGTTGTGGTGAGCACGCACTCTATCCATGTATTCTTGCTTGGTGTTCATACCTTGCTTCATTGCTTCTGGTACTTGTTCAGCTGGGATCACGATGTCACGGTCGACTGGCCACTCAGTTAACAGCTCTGGATGGTAGCCTTCTGGGTAGTACAGTTTCGGATCCAGCTCTAAATCACGAATCTCTTGTTCTTGTATGTCTTCACGGCTGTTTTTCGGCAACGGGATTCTAAAGTCAGACCCATCGGCCATATCAAATTGTGGCGCTCGTGCATTCGGGAAATCAGGTAAAATACCTTCACGAACCCACGCGTTATCTTTAGTCATGTTAACGACAATGCCATCTGGCGCACCGAAGTGGTAAGGCCCTTGCCAATGGTGGCGAACCTCTGCAACGGTTTCCTCATTGAGATATGGGTCGAATGTCATGTGCGTTGTCATAAACAAACGCGGTTGTACTTCATTGGCCACATAACCCGCCGCGTACGCTGGTGTATGGTGAGTATCAACGGTGTAACGTGCTAAGAATGGCGGCACACCTTGAATAATCGAAGACACACCAAACGTTTCGGTTTGCAATTCAGTAATGAACAAGTCTGCACCTTTTGCGTATTTCAAATCCAACTCAGTTGGGCGACCGTCTCCTGTCCAAACAAATGAAAGCACTCGACCATCATCTTGAGTCCAATTCAAGCGGTAACCAGACGCACCATCTTTTGCGTGACTGCGTCGCCAGTGAATCACTTCCACATTGTCTTGGTCATAGATAACGCCACCGTCGTCGCGGAAATCAAACTCGTGTACCACTATGTCGTTGCCTGATGGGAACACATCAAATGCATCGGTGTGCCAGTTCAACATTTGCTGCATGCCTTCAATCATATGACGAGTGCCATATTCTGGAGTCGCACCACTCGGGCCATAAATGTTAAGCGGCTTTTCCCAGCGACCATTCCAACCACCAAATTGATACAGGTAAGGTAATGATCCGTAGTGATCTACGTGTAAGTGAGTAATGAAGATATGGTCGAGTTCATTCATCGCGACACCCGCCGCTACGTAGTTCGCAATTGATCCTTCACCTAAATCAAAGACAAAGTTAGAGCCGTTACCCAATTCGACGTATATCGAGGTGTTTGCCTGCCCCGGGCGAATCATTGGTGATGTCCCCATGAACGTGACGCGCATTTCATCCGGTTGAACTTCTTCAGTGCGTGGGAACCAGTTGGCGCCAGACACCATGTGATCGCCATAAGGTGCAATGCCCTCAAACATCAGGCCTTCTTTCCAACCTGAATTGGTTTCTTTGCGATAGTCACCATTGTTTACACCGCCCATTAACACAGAGAGCACCTCTTCTTCTGAAGAGTACAAGTTCCCCTTAGGTTGACTGCTCAGATACTCTTCAAGGGTTTCACCCTCGTGATATTCAAATTTCTCGAGTTTTTGAATATCAGAGTTAGTCTGCTTGGTGTTGTATTGCATCATTGGGTCAGCAGCAAAAGCGGTTGTCGTGATGATCATTGCTGTAGAGATGATTGATAATTTTGCGAAAGTTCTCATAGTTTCACCTATCGGTCTGAGTATTTAGTAAATGAATGAAGTTCCTTCCTCACTCCGATGCAAACAAGTTTATTAATAAACAGAACCTTGATATATAGTGTAAACTTTACTTAAAACCTCCATTTCATTTATGAGTTAATAGTGACTCCACAATGATTTGAATGAGTGGCAATAAGAATAGAGGGAACTGAATTTGGACCTTAATCTACTGACGACATTTTTGGCCGTTTACAAACACAGCTCTATCACCGTGGCATCAGAGCAGCTCGATATTTCTCAACCCGCGGTAAGCGCGGCTATTAAGAGACTCGAAGGTGTCGTGGGCAAGGCTTTATTTGTGAGAGAAGGACGAGGTATCGCGCCCACTGGAGCAGCGGTATCACTCGCTAATAAGATAGAAGACCCATTGAACATCATTGGAACGGTTGAGCAGCAAAAGAATGACCTTAAAGTCTATTGCACAGAGAGCTTGCTTCATTTCGTTAGCCAGGTTGAAGGCGTAAGCTTTACGGAAGCGCCGCTCGAAGAGGAAGAACTGTTTGATGCGCTTACTGCACAAAAAGTGGATATCGTCATTGATGTACTTTCGAGTAAGAAACACTCATTGATTGAAGAAACCATCGTCGATGAGGAGCCCGTGTGTCTGACTCGAATCAACCACCCTCGAATTGGTGAGACACTGAGTAAAGAGGAGTATTTCCAAGAGGAACATATTGCACTCAAGATCAAACGCGCCAACATGAACACGGTCGAGTTTTTATCAGAGAGCGATATCGAGCCGAGAAAAGTCAGAATTGAAACCAGCTCAATTTCAAGCATGCTGATTTTGGCAAGCACGACAGATTACATCGCCGCTTCTACTCGCTCTTTTGCAGAAATGCTCGCACCAGCGCTTGGCTTACGCGTTCACCCTATCCCTATCAAATTAAAACCGCTCACGTTTCGAATGCTCTATCACCGCCGTTATGCTAACGACGAGCAACACATCAAAACCCGTGAAGCAATCAAGTCAGCATTAAGAAAACATAAATGAAACTGAGGTTTTAACTAAAGTTAACCCTATTAATATAAATTCAGTTTAATCACATACTCTCCAGCAAGTTAATTCAATAGAACGACACTGGAGAATCCATGAAAAAGCTTAACCTTATTGCTCTACCACTTACGTTACTCAGCAGCGCAGCGTTTGCGACTTCGACTCAAGTTTACATCGAACAAAACGTTGCCTCTAATGCTGCTGATAACGGTGTCTACACCACAGAAGCTGGCGCATTAATCGATACCTCAGAAAATGGACAAGTCTATATAGGTTTTGATGACCAAGGTTGGTTAGCAGCGGGTTACGGCCACGACTTTCACATCAGCGAGTCCTTCACGTTCAACCTATACGGTGAACTCGGTAAATGGGACAACGGTGAAGAGTTATTAATCGAAGGTATTATTGATTATCAAGTAAACGACAACTTCAATGTATTCAGTGGATTGGGATATAACCAGTCAGGGCAAGTACTCGAGAATTTAAGCGATACCACGATCAACACCAATAAGTTCATCGCCGGTGCGGGGTACTCACTCGCCGGTTGGGATTTAGCTTACCAATACACTCACGAAAACAGTGATGGATCCAATGGCGGGTTTACCCACAACGATGACAACGTTATCTTTCATCAAGGCGACTATCGTACCAATGAACACGAAGTCGTTCTCTCTAAGAGCATCGACGACTGGACACCCTACGTGAAATACACCTATTTCAACACCAACGAAGGTGACCTTTACTTAGACGGTAAGTCGATGGGCCCGATCGACAACGACAGCATCATCACACTTGGTTTGTCTTACGACTTCTAAACATCTCAGATTCAATTCTCATAGGCAGATGGATTTGCCCACCTTTCGAGGGCACTACTATGAAAATGACTCTTCAACGTAACAAAGTCATTAATATCGCTGCAGCGATCAGTATCGTTTTGTTTTCTGCGATTCCCACCTACGCAAGTGCTGATCACTTAGATTTCCATTATCTAGAGCCGAGTTATCTAGAAACCGGCTATCTAGACTCTTCCTTCGTCGAATTCATGACACCAGATTTTGATCAGAGGTATCTTAACGATGAGATTAAAGAAAACCTTATTCTGGAATAATTCGTCAACACATTACAAAACTAACAGACCAGAAACTCACGCTTCTGGTCTTCTTATATAGCTCTTGTTTTCTATATAACTCTTATCTTCTTACAGAGCTTTGCTCAGCGATTAAGACTCCGTTTCTGAGTCACTTTTCTCTAGGCTGATAACATTCAAAACTGCAAATGCAGAGGCTAGGAATAAGCCCAATATCCAAACAAAATACCACATGAGAAACTCCTTAATACAGTGAGTGGCCATTACGTTCGACATACTCACTATCGAGTCGTCCAAACATGGTTCGATAACTGAACGCGGTATAACACAGAATGATAGGTACCATCACAAACGCCACGCCTGTCATGATGTTCAAGGTCAGTTCGCTCGATGTTGAATCCCACAGCGTTAGGCTATTACTCGGGTTAACGCTAGACGGGATAATGAACGGGAACATCGAGAAACCCGCCGTTAAGATGATGCAAGCATTAGTCAGGCTTGAACTTATAAAAGCAATCGCATCCCATTTCAACCTTGCGCCAATCAAAGCCAGCAATGGAATGGTCACGCTGCCGATCGGTGCAAACCACATCCAAGGGTACGTATCGAAGTTGGTTAACCAAGCGCCTGTTTGTGTGATGACTTCTTTGTTCAAAGGGTTCGAAGCCGAGCTATGATCCATCGCACTGACTATCACATAGCCATCACTATGGTTAATCGCCATACAGCCAACCACCATAAGGAACGCAACAAGTACCGCACTCGCCTGCGTCACCCTTCTTGCCTTTTTGTACACTGCATCTGTGGTTTTCATCATCAACCAAGCACTGCCTTGTAACAGCGCCATCAACAACCCGACTAGACCACACAAAAGCGCAAATGGGTTAATCAAATCGATAAACGAACCATGGTACTCAACCATCAATAAGCTATTAAGCGTAAAAGGTAAGCCTTGCATCAAATTGCCAAACGCCACCCCAAACAAGATAGGCGGGAAGAAGCCTGAGAACGAGATTGCTAAATCACATACTTGTCGCCACTGATCGCTGTCGATCTTTGCTCGATACTCAAGCGCCAAAGGACGTAACCACAGTGAGATAAGCACCACATACATAGCTACATAAAGGCTTGAAAACGATGTCGCATAAACAAGAGGCCAAGCCGCAAACAACGCACCACCTGCGGTAATTAACCACACTTGGTTGCCGTCCCAATGGGGCGCGATGGAGTTAATCATGACTCGTCTTTCAACGTTCGTTTTACCAATAAACGGTAACAACGCCCCCACTCCCATATCAAAACCATCGGTGATCATAAAACCAATCAGCAGTACACCAATCAGAACCCACCAAATTAAACGCAATGTGTCATATTCGAACATGAGTCAGTCACCTTATTGTTGAACTTGTTGTGCCAATTTGGCTTCAAGTGAAGTTGTATTTTGTTCATAGTGATAGCGACCCGTTTTTAAACTGCTTGGGCCTTTTTTAGCAACGGTAATCATCAAGTAACTTTCAACAATGATGAATACGGTATATAGGCTGATAATGAGAGCAAGAGACGTAAGCAGATTTTCAACGGTTTGAGAAGAAGCCGCGACCGTCACAGGAAGGATTTCACCTACTGCCCAAGGCTGACGGCCGTATTCCGCAACAAACCAGCCAGCTTCAATGGCAATCCAAGGTAATGGAATCGACCATAGCGCCGCTTTCAGTAACCAAGGCTTTTGCGTAATGTTTTTACGGTAGGTTTGCAGGAAGGCAGCACCAAACACAAACAACATAATGAAACCACAGCCCACCATGATTCGGAATGACCAAAAAAGTGGCCAGACAGTTGGAATGGAATCATCTGCCGCTTGTTGGATTTGCTGTTCAGTCGCATCGGTTACGGTATCGGTGTAACGCTTAAGTAATAAGCCATAGCCGAGATCGTGCTTGGTTTGATCAAAGGCTTGTTCCGTCTCATAAGAGGTGTCGCCAGCTCGTAAACGCTCTAGCAATTCATAAGCGATGATTCCGTTGCGAATGCGGACGAGGTGTTGGTCGCGTAGGTCATGAAGGCCAGTGACTTGCTCATCCAGAGATCGCGTCGCAATAATTCCCATCACATAAGGGATTTTGACCGCGAAGTCGGTTTTGCCTTCTTCTTGGTTTGGTAAGCCAAACAAGGTAAACGCTGCAGGTGCGGGTTCTGTGTGCCATTCAGCTTCAATAGCGGCCAGCTTTACTTTTTGAACGTCACCCAGTTCATAGCCCGACTCATCACCTAATACGATCACCGAGATAATAGAAGCAATGCCGAACGAAGCTGCGACAGCAAAAGAACGTTTTGCAAAAGCAACGTCACGACCTTTCAGCAAGTAGTAAGAGCTCACACCAAGGATAAACATTGACCCACAGGTATACGCTGATGCCACGGTATGCAGGAATTTAACTTGTGCGACAGGATTGAGCACCACTTCGGCAAAACTGGTCATCTCCATACGCATGGTTTGGTAATTGAACTCTGATCCAATTGGATTTTGCATCCAACCATTGGCAACCAAAATCCACAGTGCAGAGAAGCTCGAACCCAGAGCCACCAGCCAAGTCACTACAAGGTGTTGGCGTTTAGATAACCTTTCCCAGCCGAAGAAGAATAATCCAACAAAGGTGGATTCTAGGAAAAATGCGACAAGCGCTTCGATGGCTAAAGGTGCACCGAAAATATCGCCGACATAGTGAGAATAATAAGACCAGTTGGTGCCGAACTGGAACTCCATGGTTAAACCGGTCGTGACACCCAAGGCAAAGTTAATGCCGAACAGTTTGCCCCAGAAGCGGGTCATGTCCTGATAGATTTGTTTACCGGTGAGTACATAGATCGACTCCATGATCGCCAGTAAGCACGACATACCGATAGTCAGAGGGACGAAAAGAAAGTGGAACATAGCGGTTAGCGCAAACTGTAAACGCGACAATTCAACTACATCAAACATTTAAGCTCCAAACATCATAATGATGGCTTTCATATTAAGAATTGGAGCGTATTTCAGCACAGTTCTCACGAACCAAACTAGAACAGATTGATTGTTAAAAAACAGAACAGATTTACTTATTAGACGAACGACTGGTCAGAATTTAGCTGCAACTATTGGCTTGCAATTCCATTGTCTGAATCAAGCCGCCTAATGTTTGAATGGCTTCTGCTATTTTGTCGTCACAAGCGTACGAACAGTTGAGACGAATGTGATGAGAGAACTTTTTGTCACTGCTGAATATGATTCCCGGTGCGACAGAGATGTTTTGTTCAAGGGCTAGTTCATACAACTTCTCAACACAAACAGAGTGAGGCAGTTCAATCCAAATGAAGTAACCACCTTGGCTTTTATTTACCATCGCACTTGAAGGTAAGCTAGATTCTAACAATGCAATATGTGCCTTCTTCCTTTCATTCAAAAGCTTGCGAAGTTTTTTAAGATGGTTGTCATAACTATAAAACGTTAGGTAGTGAGACAAGCCAAGTTGAATAGGAATACTGCTTGAGAGCGTCGAAAGGTGCTGCAATCTCTGTATCTTTAGCGCTTGTTTCCTTGCGACTACCCAACCGATTCGAAAGCCCGGTGACAATGATTTGGAAAACGAACCACACAACATGATTTGCTCGCCGGTGTCATAGGCTTTAGCAGGCAATGAGCTTTGGTTGCCAACATGAAGTTCTCGATACACATCGTCTTCGATCATCGGGGTCTTATGTTGGTTCACCAACTCGGCCAATCGCTGCTTGTTTCCATCACTCATCGAATAACCCACTGGGTTTTGCGATTCTGTCATAAACCAGCACGCTTTGATGTCCATTGAAGCGAACACCGACTCCAACACATCTAAATCAATCCCTGTTGTCGGGTCTGTTGGAATCTCAACAGCAGTGAGGTTTAGCCTTTCTATGGTCTGTAACACACCATAAAACGCAGGGTACTCTATCGCGACTAAGTCACCCGGTTCGGTACAGGATTGCAGGCATAAGTTAAGTGCCTCCATCGCCCCAGAAGTGATCACAATATCGTCTGCCAGTACGTTTAAACCTTGAACTTGATAGCGTTGGGCAATTTGCCTGCGAAGTGTTTCACTGCCTGGAGGTAAATTGGTGAGCATGCTGTTGTCGGGCATTTGGCGACTGGCATTAGCTAAGCTGCGTGACAGTGCTTGATGGGGAAACAAGGCGGGATCAGGGAATGCCGAGCTAAGTGGAATGATGCTAGGGTCTTTGGCTCGTTGAAGTACATCGTATAGCAGGTCACTGATTTTAACAGGATACGGCTTGATGGCTTTTTGTTGCGTGTGTTCTGAGGTGAATACATTTCTGCGCGGTAACACGAAATAGCCAGACTTAGGCTTTGAGCGCACATAGCCTTGGTCTTCAAGCTGCTGATAGGCTTGCAGTACCGTCTCGATGCTGAGTTTATAGCGCTTACAAGCATCTCTAATTGATGGGATCTTCTCACCACTCAACCAAATATTTTGTTCTATCTGATTCTTAATTGTATTGGCGAGTATCTGTGATTTTTTCATCAAAAAGTCTTTCGTGTTCGAAGATAGTAAACACATCATGTTACAGGCAAAGGGGTACTCTGCCCTAATCGAAATTCATTTGCCTTAGTTTAAAGCGGGCAGCCCCTTAGCAAAGCGTCTAACTAACTTAATGCGAATATCAATTGAGTGACCACCAATACTAAGCACAGCACTACCGTTGAATAGAAGGTTAACGCAAAACCAAAAGCCCTTGCCGGAGCTCCATGACTGTAGCCTTTGAAAAAGAAGATACGCCCAATAAAAAACAACACTGAACACACGAGCCCCGCCGATAACCAAGCAAAAGGCATTAATAAACACCACGCGGTATAGACACCAAATGCGATGACCAGTTGCTCTAAGGTATTTTGAAGCAAGCTTTGCAGCATTAGGGCTTGCTTTGTTCCAGACGTTAACCCACTGCCATCGATATCTTCTGGGCTGAAGAAGCGAAACTTGGCTAAACGTCCAATAGAGACGATTAACATCAAGGTCGGTAGTATCAGACACAGCCCTAAAACAGTCACCCTATCTTGTAGCAAGCTGGCTTGGGCGTAATTGAACGGGTCTAAAACGATGGCTACCCAGATTGCAACAATGGCGGTTAGCATAGCCAACGCCATTCCCTTAAAGACTCCAACTTGCTTACTGGTTAGTTCCATAAAACCCTCGCCATCCATTGAACAAATTTACTCATTATTACCTATCAACCCGTCGATGTTTGTGACGCTCTTTTACTATATGAAAGGATAAAACCAATAAAAATCAAACCTATTTCGCTGATTAAGCCTTTCAAATGAAAAAGACACCACACTCGTCAAAAAGTGTGGTGTCTTGGTTATTACTGCAAGGCTAATTAACTAACAATAGTTAAATTAGTTCGCTGGACGCCAAACGCCCCATTTGTCATTTTCGTAGGTCGCTTTAGGATTTGTACCACCTTGAACCCACCATTGTGCTTTCCATGACTGATTCGAGTAAGTCACGACTTCACCACCAAGGTAAGTTGCTGATGAGTCCCACGTGCCTGGGTCTGGATCAGGAGTCGGATCAGGATCCGGCGTTGGATCTGGGTCTGGTGTTACGCCACCGTCATCAGCAATCACTTCAAACGTGAAGGTTTCAACACTGTCGCTTTCAATCGAGCTAGCCATAAACGATAAAGTTTCGTTTGCAGTGACGCCAGTGGTATCAACTACGATAGAAGCCGTGCCGTTATTTTGAATGCTTACTGAAGACCCTTGAGTTTGAGTCAATGTCGCCGTTTCGCTTGTTGCAATCACAACCTTATCGCCAGCATTCACTACGTTGTCACTCTTCACTAGTTCGTAGATGTCACCTTTCAATGGTTCAACACCACCGTCGCCACCATCAATCAGCGTTAACTGACCAGAAGCACGGCTATCTTTTGAGTTGAAGAAGTTACGTGAAGGATCGTTTTGGAAGTACATGTAGTGCTGCATTTCAGCATGCCAGTCACCAATGAAGATCGCGCCATCTTTGAACTCTTCGTGCCAGCCATTGATTTCTGAAGCCAACAAACGAGCCCAATCGTTAACGTTTGAAGCGTCGATAACGATGTCGAAGCTGCGCGCTACTTCACCATACTTGTTGATGATGTCGTACTTAACTGTGTCACCAACTTCTGGCGTTCCAAATTGGTCTGAAACAAACAGATCACCACGTACTAGATCGGGCTCTGGACCCGGCTCTGGTGGAGGGGTTGTGCCACCCGCGATAGTGATGTCTGAACAGTTGTAGAAGCCTTCGCCCGCAGCATCATTACGTTGCCAGCGAACGAATAGAATCGCATCGCCAGAGCGGTCTGAAGGAATAGTGACATTAATGCGGTACTTCCCGCCATTAACCGGAACGTTACCCTCTTCTTGGATAAGATCTAAGTCTCCCCACGCTAGGCCTTTGCTTAGGTCTGCGTTTGGTTTCGTTAGGTAGAACTCCCAGAAAGAAGGGTTATGTGGCGCAGTCGCATTGAATACATATTCAAACGTACCAGTATTTAGCTCGGTACGAGTCCAACCAGTATGAGGCGCACCCATACCGCGTTTTTGCGAATCATTGGCATAACATAACGTGCCGTCAGGAATCGCCGCTTTTACAGCATTGATGTTATTGAAATCCTGCACATTTTTAGCGTATTCGTTACGTTGAACAAATGGGTATGAACCCGAAATGTCTTTTGCTTGAGCACACGCAGCATTAGGTGGTGTACCCGACCAAATCCCGCCTTGCTCGTAACACGTGTTCTGACGCGCACTTGGAAACTCAGACCAGCCATGAGCATTTGCCACTGATGGCACGCTGGATAGCATAGCCATACCTACTGCTACTTTTAGAATATTATTATTTATTGTTGTCACTTTCCCACTCTCTATTATTTTACCCTGCACACAACATTAACTGGTCACTTACCAATCAAAATTGCACTTCAAGGGTTTATAGTTTTTGTTTGAAGAACAACGAAAAATATATACGTCAATTTTATCAATGACAGCGGGTTTTATATTGATAGGAATCAGAGTCACACAACTCAAAGAAATGCGTTGTCGATAGATGATGTTGCTTCGAATTATTGGATCTCAGTATTCCGTCTTGATTGGCGCAACATTATCCAAAGTGAATAAAAAAGCGGCTTGATGATTAAGCCGCTTTTGCATCTAGAGATTTAATATACAGCTAAGTGAGTTCGATTAACTCGTAATTAATCTAACTTTTTCCATTGTTGCTCAACCCAATTTGGATCTGCTGCCACGCCTGGAAGGTACGCTTCATTGTTACATTCTGCTGCCCATGGGCCGTAACATTGATAAACACCTTCGCCTTCAAATAAAACGACGTCGCCATCAACATAGTTACCAAAGCCTTCTGGGTAGACATAATCATGTGCAGGTGGTGGCGCATCGACATCAACTAAATGGAAATCCATCATTTGTTGGCCTACCAATTTACCTTCGCTGTTTTTGACACTCACTACCAACATATGATGACCAGCCTCTGATTTAGACAAAGGTAATGATACCGATTCTGACGAGTTATCTTCAACCTCCCCACTCCAGTATGCTAAAGACTCTCGAGCATGGTTATACACGGTGAGTTCAGCTTGGGCATCGCCCTCAGCTACCAATGATAAATCGAGTACGGTTGCTTGTTCTCCGATCACGTATTCTGAATCCAGACCTTCAACCGTAAGGGACGTATCGGGTTCTGGCACTTCAACATCGTAGCCTATTTCCACACGCTGAATACCGCTGTCAGAATTCACATATATTGGGTTCACACCGTAAATAGGTGCAAAACCATTTTCACTCAACACACCAGACTTAATGTTATTGCTTTCTTCATTAACTTTGGTTGCTAATGCCTTAGACCAGTTCTTTGGTTGGCCATCCTCACTATTCGCAATTTCGATACGAGTACTGAGCGCTGAGTTTTCACCAGATCCATCAAACACGCGCGTATATACCGCGTCGCCTTCTTTCAAATTGATCGTAGGAGTTATCTGACCTGCTTTTTCCCAACCCGGAAGTTGAGAATCATTGCCATCAAACACCACATCAATCGCGTTATAGAAAGCCTTGTCGGTGTCGCCCACATCCCACACAGCCAGGATCACGTGATAGCCTTCTCTCTCTGGCACGTTACACGTGTGAGTCGCCGTGTTCTGTGTCATCTCTCCATGGGCATCAACTTCACAAAAGGGATTTAAGTCAAACTCTGAGCGCGCTAATGGTGAATTTTGGTCCCAACCTTCTTTCGTGATGTAATATTTAAAACCAGCCGCAATATGGTTGGCTCTAAATGTCCATTCAAACTCTTGAGAGCCCGCTTCGATTGGGCGTTTCTGCCAGCGCTCTGAAGTTTGTTCATCTAGGTTTCTTGCCATTAATATTTCAGCACTGGCAATGTAACCATCAGCAGGGCCATCTTCAGGAAAGCCGTCAAAGCCTTCCACACTTTGTGGCTCATACTGTATGTCGCCACAGTCCATGTTCTTCGCCTGACCTTCAGAATCTTCTAAGTGACACAAGGCGACACGACTTATGATGTTGCCATCATCGTTCAGCGATATAAATCCATGTGCCATAGCACCACCACAAGCCACAGACAAAGCGATGGCTAAAGCCGTTTTCTCTATTCCGATTCTCATAACATTTCCACTTAAAGACGTCATATTTCCCATTAACAAGACAAAATGATCTTCGCTTGTTTACCTATCCACTTGTTTGACTGAGTAAGCACCTCAATTTGCTATTAACCGTTACTTGGCTCGAACATTAATAAAGCAAATGCATATCAATCAATTTGAGCATGGTCGAGGAAGGTAGGATTATTTAATCAATAAGGCTGATTGATATTCATCAAAGGTAATACGAAGGGGAAATTATCTTATACATCTGAAGACTATGAAGTTTATTCAATAAATAGAGCAAGGGAACAGGCTAAGAACCTGAGAGACTAGAGGTGAGAAACGTATGAACGGGCTGTTCAGGATATCGCATTGACGCGAAAGTAGAGGGTTTGTTGTCAAAATAACGGTTTTGACGAGTCACATTAGATAAAGGTGCTTTGATGCAAAGTTGATTTAAATAGAGGGAGCTTGGTAGAGCTTTAATAGCGGCTATGCATGCCCATGCGATGTGACATGTCGTCGTCCATACGACCGCCCTTCCAACCGCCGCCACCCAATAGATTAAGTACATCTCGCGCTGTGTAGTCTTCTCCGCCGAAGAAGTCATTAGACACATCATTACGTAGCAACTGAATTGTTGGAGCTAATTCAACAGCAAGATCTTGTGGATCCGCAAACAAAGCTAAAGCAATCTGTTGTTGGCGCTTACTCAACTCACGAGAACTTGTTTCAACCTGCCCAATCGAGAAGAAATCACGGCTTCCGTAGCTCTTCACCATCTTTGCAGACAATGACTTAATCACCTTTTTGATTCTTCTTCTTTGGATGTACCTAAACATATTTGCTTCCTTTACTAACTCGCCTTGAACCCAATGTTCAGCTTAACCAATTAGTATTTTAACCAAACAACAGATAAGTTTGATTATCGACTGAGATACTTTTGACTTCAGTGTTGAACACGGACTCTAACTGCTCAGGGGTAAGCACTTGATCAGCTGTGCCTGATGCTTGAAGTACACCTTTGTCGAGCAACAACACTTGGTCTGCGTGTCTTAGGGTACGGTTCAGGTCGTGGTTAGCCATAATCACAGCGATGCCCTTCTCTGCCACTCGTTCAATGAGCTTGTACAACAAGGCTTCTTGAGCAATATCCAGTGGAGCTGCGGGTTCGTCGAGGATCAGCAGCTTCGCGTATGGGTTAAGTGTCGGCCAAATTTGCAGGCACATTCCAGCTAAACGAACGCGTTGCCATTCACCACCAGACAGTGTCTGAATGGAACGATGAAGTTTGTCTGTGATGTCCAACATCTGACTTATCTCTTCCAAAGCTGCGTTGATTTCAGCATCAAGTCCATGCGATGAGCTTGGTAATGAGAGCGCGAGATATTGGAACACTTCTAAGTTGAAGGCTGGCCTTGCGCTTTGGCACAAGTAAGCACGATGCAATGATAAATCTTGTAAAGACAGCTCCGACAAATCCTGCCCGTCGATCTTTATATCGCCTTTGTAACCATCACCAATGCCAGATATCGCTTCGAGTAAGGTACTTTTTCCGCTGCCATTAGGGCCGATAACGTGAGTCACCTGCCCTTGCTTGAGTTCAAATGATAGCGGTAATAAACGAGCGCCGACGCTCAGGCTCTTAATTTGAATCATGATTTTTAATTAACATCCAAATGAAGATAGGCGCACCGATACTGGTGGTCATCACACCCAAAGGCAGTTCTGCTGAATCTAATAAGGTTCTTGCACAGATATCAGCAAACACCAACAACGCAGCGCCAGCAACGGCAGACAAAGGAAGAAGGTATTTGTTATCAGTACCAATCGCTAAACGCAATAAGTGTGGCACAACCAAGCCAACAAAGCTGATCACGCCACCTAAAGCTACCGCGCAGCCGACTAAAATAGACACAGCGAAAATTAGACGCCAGCGTAATCTCGGAACGTTCACACCCAGTTGCGCGGCATGCGTTTCGCCAATCATTAGTTTGTCTAGCTTGCTACCTTGCAGGCACAGCCAAATAATCACGGGGATCATCACTAACGTAAGCGAGTGTTGATACCAAGTTACGCCACCTAAGCTGCCCATCAGCCAATACATCAACAAGCGTAGGCTTAAGTCATCACTAAAATAGAATGCCCATGTCACCATCGCACCAGAAAGAATGCCCAATGCGACACCCACCAGCAGCAATTTAGCTGTGGTGAGTCGCATCGTTTTTACCATGCTCACCAGTATCACGGTAAAACAGAGCGAGCCTAAAACGGCAGCAATCATGAACACTTCTGGAGTCGGAGCAAACGGCAAGAAGAACAGCACGATAACCATCGCCAAGCTTGCGCCACCAGAAATGCCGAGCACACCGGGTTCTGCTAATACGTTACCCAATAAGACTTGTAAGCTTGCGCCAGATACGGCTAACCCAGCCCCGATCGCAATCGCTGCTAATAATCGAGGTAAGCGTAAATCAATCAGTAGTTTTTGTTCTAACGTGGACAATGTGCCCAGAGGGGAAATGAAAAGATCGCCAACCATTAGGTAAATCGCACTCAGCGCGACAAGCAGTGCTGCCATCAGATAAATGGCTCGGGTCCATTTGCGCTGGTTTTGGTGAAGAAGTTGTTGGAAATCCATATCAAGCTACTTTGAAATTGTTCGCGTAACCTTACCTGTATCCCTAAATAAACTCAAGGCTCACACCGTAATGTGAACCTTGATATTTCAACCAGTTGAGCGGTTGTTTTCGTCGCTTTAACCCGGCTCGGTATTAATCGTACACAAGCTGACCATGGTCGAATCGTGTTTCAACTTCGCACACCATTAAGGCCGCTCGTTGACCGATAGCAACGTTACGATTTGGGAATACCACTGCTTCGTTTTCATTCTTCGCCATCAATGGCTTATCACCATCATGACCAAACACTTCACCGTGCTTAAACGCCGTAAAGTTCTCAACATCATCAGAGAACATGAAATCAAAGTCATCGTGCAAACGAACAATGGTTCGGCTTACGCGATATGTAATGGTTTTCTTCGGCAAATGCTCTGGTTCTATTTCAGCAATCAGATTGCGCATTGCCAAATCGAAAGCCGTTAGCTTATCAAGTGGGTTCTCTCCAATTCTTGCTACCTGCCCTAGCTCCATTGTCAGTGCTTGCGCTTCAAAGTTTTCAGCACTGTACCAACTGAAGGTGCTGGTTGGTGCATTCGACAGCAACACAGCTTCAATGTGAGCACTGTTGATGAAATCGAAAAGCTCCTTGTTGCGTACTTCGTGGCGAACCTTAGGGCTCACAGCGAACGAGTAATGCTTAGATAAACGGATCGCACAGTGCAGATCTAAGTGCCAACGAGTAGCAGGCACCGTTTCCTTGTAAAACTCAGTAACCAAGTACTTAAGGTTCTTCGCGATATCCACTTCTCGATTGCTTTCGTGCTGTTTTTCATCAAACAGACGGTTCATATTCACATCAAGAAAACGAGTATGCGCGTTGGTTGCTTCTGGGTGAGCAATGATGAACAAACATCTTGCTGTCACTACTTGAAAGCCTGTTTCAATATCCTCAATGAGCTTGTCTATCAGCTCCATTGGTGAAGTTTCGTCGCCATGAACACCTGTTGAAAAGATGATGTTCTTGGTTTCAGAATTATACTCAGCGGGAATCACTTCCAATACACCGCGTTGATGAAGCTTAATTTGAACACCGTTACTCAGTACGGTCTGTCCTGCAACCACTTCTTGCTCAAGATCTAGGCTGTCAAAAAGAAATGATTGGCGAAAGAGGGTCTTCGTCATGCGCTACTCCTTAATTGCACGGCCGTATGTTAATAAATTGTACATAGAAATTGTGTTGCTAGGATCGCACTTATCAATAGAAACTCCGTTATCACTCACAAATACTACCCATATATTTTTGTATTACCTGCTGATTTTACTAACCGACATCTGTTCCAAATAACTTTCTCTATTTAGAGCAGCTTTTGGTTGTCTCTGGTCATCTCAGCAAGATAAGAGCCACGTAAGCTAACACAGCTCTTACCTGCCATGAACAGATTGAGATCAATTAATCTTCCTGATCGAGCAATCTTTCAAATTCATCGATTTGAACTTTGACCATGTCGATGCTTTGTTGCCAAAAATCCGCTTGAGTCAGATCCATACCAAGGTGCTTTTGAACGACTTCTTCCGCCATCATGCTGCCTGTATCACGAAGCAACGACACGTAATCGCCGTAAAATTGCTCGCCTTTCGCATCTCGCTGAGCGTAAACACCTTTACTGAACAGGTAACCGAACAAGTATGGGTAGTTGTAGAAGCTTACTTGAGAGATGCTGAAGTGCAGCTTGCTCGCCCAGAAGTATGGGTCGGCTTCTGTCATTGCATCGCCGTACCACTCTTTCCAAGTCGTTTCCATCAAGTCACACAGCTGCTGAGCCGTGAGCTCACCTTTTTCACGCTGCTCGTAGAAGGCGTTCTCAAACTCAAAACGAACAGGAATGTTCACCATTAATGCCAAAGAAGAAGAAAGTTCTTCCCACAGCATTTCAAGTTTCTCATTGCGTGTTTGGGCTTGTATTAACAAGTGGTCACGAACGATATTTTCAGCAAAGATCGAAGCCGTTTCTGCTAGCGTCATTGGGTAGCGTGTTTGACACAACGGCATGTCTTTCATCACCCAGTTGTGGAACGCGTGGCCTAGCTCGTGTGCCAATGTCATTAAATCTGAGCGGCTACCGCTCCACGTCATAAACACTAGCGGGGTGCGTGTGGCAGCAAACTTGGTGCAGTACGCGCCTAAACGTTTGTTGGCAGCTGGTGCGGCATCAATCCAACCATTCTCAACCATTAATGCGACAAAATCAGCCATCTCTGGATTTACTTCAGCAAAAGCGGTTTTAATCACTTCGATCGCTTCATCAAATGGGTAAACCTTAGATTGAGCGTCACCCAGCGGTGGCATCGCAGCTAAATGATTCCAAGGCTTCATTTCATCGAGCCCGTGAACTCTTGCCATCAACAAACCCGCTTTCTGACCAACAGCTCGATTCGCTTTCGCTACCGACATCATGGTGTCTAGCGTTTCTGGCACAATGCGGCTACCGTGTAGGCTTGGATCTAGGAAATGTACATCGCTAATCTTCGAGCGCTTTTTGTTTTCAGTCAGTCGCCAACCCGCCAATGCATTTAGGATTGAAGCAAAAGACTCTTGATGCGTTTTCATTGCGCCTTGAACCGCGCGCCATGCCGGTTCTTGTTTGTCAAATTCGCTGCCGTACAACAGGCTCGCGGCTTGTGAAAAGCCTAGAGCTTCCTCTTCACCGTCAAGCTTTAGCGACAGTTTTAAAGAACCGGTTAGGTTATCGTATAAACGACCCCACCCATCACGGCCATCAACCTTCATCGCCGCTAACAACTGTTCTTCTGCAACACTGAGTCGGCTGCTTGATAGCTTACGAGAGCTTTCAATCGCAAAGCGCTGCCCTGCTACGTCCGCACTCTCATGCTCTAATACTGCATCAATAAATTCTGGTTCTGCGTGAATTAGCGTGTCTTCGTAAGGGCTGAACGCTTGAGACATTTCAGAGTTCAGCTTTGCGACACGACCAAGCAGTGCTTTGGCTTCTGTGTGTGTCGCGTCGACCGATGCGTGGCAATTAGCGAAGGTGTTGATCGTGCTGAGTAGCGTGCCTGCCGCTTCTGAAGTCTGAATCGCGTTTTGCATCGCTAGAATGATGTGACGCTTTTCAACGTGTAGGTTCAACAGCTCAATGCACTGCTGAATGAGTTCAATGTCCTGTTCGATTTTTGCATCATTAAGATCGCTATAAGCAATGCTTAGATCCCAACTTGGTGTTGTCATGACTAAATTCCTTTCACGTAGGTAGTAATACCAATCAGGTATAGCGGCTGTGAACGCCGCTTTATATTTCGATTTCTGTTTCTATTTACAGTTCTAATAGATTGTTAATTCTTAAAACCGTGTATTTTTAACACTCAGAGAACAGGTAGCCCTATTGATTTAACGCTGATAAAACTCTGCGCAAACTGAGTGATTTGAATATGCGTTATCGACGCATTTTCTATCGATAACTTCGAGTACAGACTCGGATTTTTCCAATCAATATCAAGGCAGTGCGCTAACAATATGCGAATCACACCACCATGAGTAACCAACAATATATTGTCACTTGGATCATTCAAAAGTTGCGACCAAGCTTGAGTTACTCTGTCGTGGAAGCCCTGTAAACTTTCTGCACCAGTTAATTGATGATTAGCAGGATCTTGCCAAAAGGTTTCTAGCATTTCCCACTTGTCTTCAAGTTCATCAAATGGGACACCATCTACTTCACCGAAGTTCATTTCCTGAAAGCCTGGCGCAACAGACAAAGGCACTGACGTACGCTCTGCATACAGGTTTGCTAGGTCGCCGCATCGTTTTAGTGGCGAGGTGACCACGCTATCAAAGGTAATGTCTTGTGTCGCAAGCGCCTCACATATCTGTTCTTGAAGCTCAGGGTTGACCAGCACATCAGATAAACCATTGAGCGCAGCTTTTCCTTCGACTTTGCCATGTCTTAGCAGATAGATGTTTTTGGTTGTTCCATTGACCATGTGTGCGACCTAACCTTGAGTATCAAGCAAGTGATTAGATGGTTTTAAATACAGCGGCAATCCGGCAGCAACCAGCGTAACGCGTTCGACGACGCGAGCTAGCGCTTGGTTCATTCGCCCTGCATTGTCCACAAACAAGCGTGACACTTTACCCAGAGGCACCACACCTAAGCCGACTTCGTTAGACACCATGATAATTTGCGCCGGGCTTTGCTCGACGCTTTTGACCAATACTTCAACCACGGCTTCAACCTGTTCATTGGTTGCGTCATCACCCAGTTCAAAGATGATGTTGTTCAACCACAAGGTTAGGCAATCAATCAACACCACATCTTCTTTCTCAAAAGACAGCAGTTTTTCGGCTAATTCGACGGGTACTTCATGCTCAATCCACTGCTCGCCACGACGTTGTTGATGGTGCGCGATTCGTTCTCGCATTTCATCATCAAGATATGTCGCTGTCGCAATATAATTGAGGCGTCCATTTGAACATGCTTCAAGCGCACATAATGCTTGTTGCTCTGCAAAACTCGACTTGCCAGAACGAGCCCCACCCAATACCAAATGGCTGTTTCGCTGACTTGCTTGATTAATTTGATTAGCTTGAATAGTTTGATTCGTGTTTGTCATAGGAAGCCGTTATAGAAAGCCGTTATAGAAAGCCATTATAAAATGAAGTAATGAATACAAGATAAATCAGCAACTCCATTAGCTGTTGAGCCGCACCCAAGCAGTCGCCAGTAAAGCCACCAATTCGAGCCGTTAACCACTTTTTGAAACCAGTTCTGAACAGATAGGCGACGACAGATAAAACCAAAGCGAATTCAAGACCAAACCACAGGCTAGGCAGCACTCCCACAAACAATAAGAAGGCAAGTTCACCTTTGGTTTGCTTGTTGGCCAAAGGCTTACTTTTACTGGTATCTAAATCGCTAACATAAGGCATGTCGTAAATCAGTGATGCTGCAATCGCGCGGCTAAAAGTATAACTGGTCACGATAACCATAAACAGAGCCGTCATGTTGACCAGCTCATTCAACAACACCCACTTGCCAAGCAGAGCCATAACCAGTGCAGACGCGCCATAAGTGCCAATACGACTGTCTTTCATGATGGTCAAACGACATTCTAGAGTCATGCCGCCACCAATGCCATCCGCCATATCAGTCAAACCATCTTCATGGAATGCACCAGTGAGCATCAGGCTAAAACTCATCATCAAAAAGATCGCCACGGCACTCGGTAGTACCGCGTCAAGTAGCAAGAACACACCGCCACATAGAACACCAAGTAACAAACCAACCATTGAGAAATAACGACCCGAACGGTTCATTCGCTCTGATGAATAGGGCGTGTTCTTTGGCATTGGCAAGCGAGAAAAGAAACCCATCGCCAGCGCAAACAGCTCCCACTGATAAGTAACTCGATCTTTCAACGATCTTTCTGGTGCATCACTCATTAAACTGTGACTCCAGCACTTTCGAAGCTCGCCATGTTGTTATAGAACTCGGCTGCCGCACGAATAATTGGCATAGCTAGCGCAGCACCTGTGCCCTCGCCTAATCTCAATCCAAGATCGAGCAGTGGCTCAGCGTCTAGCAGATCTAACAGAATTTTGTGCCCCGACTCTTCAGAGCGATGTGCAAAGATCATATAGTCACGGCAACTCGGTTCAATTAAAGTCGCGACATACGCCGCAACTGACACGATAAAACCATCGACCAATACCGGTGTTCTGTTTTGGTATGCGCCAAGGAAACCACCGACTATTTGAACGATTTCATAGCCACCAACTTGTGCGAGTACCTCTTTGGTATCTTTAAGCCCTTTAACTTCTTTAAGCTCTAAACCTTTGCAACGCGCAACACCTTGCTCAACCACAGCCACTTTTCGCGCAAGTTGATCATTGTTGATGCCTGTTCCTAGGCCAACACACTCATCTGCAGACCTATTCGCTAATGCACTGAAGATCGCTGATGCGCTGCTGGTATTACCGATACCCATTTCACCAAACATGATGATATTGGTGCCATTCGAAATGGTTCTAGATACAAGCTCAGTGCCCAGTTCAATCCCGTGTTCCACCGTTTCTAAACTCATTGCTGCTTCATTGGCAAAGTTATTGGTTCGCGTACCCAAACGCTGAGAGATCAACATGTCACTGTCAGATTCCACAGGCAACAATATCCCCGTGTCGACTACCGTGATATCGATATTATTCACCGCACAGAAGCAATTGATCGCCGCGCCACCGCTTAAGAAGTTCAACACCATCTGTTGTGTGACCGCACTTGGGGCAATACTCACACCTTCGTCAGCAATGCCATGGTCGCCAGCAAAAATGATGATACTTGGCTTATTTAATTCGATGTGTTCAACCGCCGCTTCTTTGCTTTGGCTCTGAATCAATGCCAGTTGATGTGCTACTTTTTCTAATAAGCCAAGCGCACCGAGTGGCTTGGTTTTTTGGTCAATTCGGTGTTGGATGTACTGCGAGTATTGGGTATCTAACATAGTTTTTAAAAACGCTTATTCTGGGTACGTTGATTTAGGGACTGCTACTTAGGGATTGTTACTTAGGGCGTGCGACAGAAAACACATTGGAAAGCGTCGCGTATTCACCGCCACCAAGTCGAGACAAAGGGTCCAATGCCAACGCATCAATCTTAAGACGTTCACTCTCTTTGTCGATCACGTCTTCGGAAATGTACACGGTTTCGACTTGAGCAAAGATGAGGCTTTGTGGCACCTCTCCAACCTCTTTTACTTCGTACAAGGTGCAGCCAAAAGCGACCGCGCACTCTTTCACTCTCGGTAAAGAAAATCCTTCAAATTCAACTAGCTCAATGTTATTCGCGGTGACTTCCGAATCACCATGCTCAAGGGTAGCTGCTGTCGCTGTCATGGTTTCTGCAGAACTTGAAGAAGCAATGTGAATCACTAGCTTACCCGTTTCTAAGGCATTACGAGTGGTATCTTTGATTTCGCTGGACGGCTTCTTCCCAACCGATAACATCAGTAGCGGCGGATTACTAGAAACAGGCGTGAAATAAGAGAAAGGCGCTAGGTTGTACTCTTGGTCAGAAGATTCCGTCAATGCCCACGCAATAGGGCGAGGGACAACGGTTTGTGTCATCAGGTGATAAATCTGAGTGGGAGCAAGAGTATCAAGCTTGAGGTTCATAGCACGTCCTTGGTCTATGTGAATTACGACTCAGTTTACGTGTTAAGCAATGCTGTATCTATGCCTAATCAACAGAAACCGTAGAGAGTGTTCTTAATTTAAACAGATCACACTGGTTTTTTCTCAAATTGACAATCAAATTGACGAACCCTAAAACACCTACAATACTGATAATAGATTTATCAATAACTTACATTTTGGCATCGTTTATGCTTTATCTAAAGTACTTGTTAATCTCTCCATTGATAAGTACCCATACAGTGAATGCCCACAACACTAACGCTACACAAAGAAAGACAATCGATTGAAAGACAAAACAGAACAACGATTTAGGAGGTGTAATGATTCCAAACTCAAGTAAAAGAAAACCAAATAAATCAAGTAAGAAAACCAGCAAAAAGGTAAGGAAAATCCCACTATCCTTCACCTAGAAAGCAGTAAAGTAAATAACAAAGCCCGTCGCCCAGCGGGCTTTGTTATTTTTAACGCCGTACTAATGCTTCAGACCGTACTTATGCGTCGAGCCAAACTAAATCATCTCTTTTTCCATTAACAGGCGACTCCCCACATACTACTGACCACTCGTTTAACAAACTTTTATTCGCTTAAAATTCAAACACTGTTTATATTAAACAAGCACTTGTGGAGTGAATAAGGGATTAAAATGAGCATTGCTGGAGACAAAACATCGGTTGTTGTGGCTGGTGCAACAGGGTTAATTGGTCATCATGTGATGAAGTTGCTCATCGATGAACCCGCCGTTGATCATATCTATGCCCTATCTCGCCGAGCGTTAGATTCACAGTTTGATTCCAACAAGCTCCACACACTCATTCACAGCGACCTGCAAGTTACCAGTTGGGATGACACGAATGCGACGCCTAATCTTGGCGTTATCTGCTTAGGTACGACTAAGAAAAAGGCAGGATCAAAAGAAGCGCTTCGCAAAATCGATGTGGAACTGGTTAGCCAAGTCGCACAGTCGATGAAGTTTCTTGGGGTTCAACGCGTAGCGGTCGTTTCTAGCTATGGCGCTTCACCAGATTCCTATTCGCACTACCTTCGCTGTAAAGGACAAATGGAACAAAATTTAAAACGTATTGGCTTCAAGCAGCTTTTCATCGCACGCCCTGGGCCTCTGGTGGGTGAGCGTGATGAACCTAGAGCTGATGAAAAACTCCTGCAAAGTGTCTTTCCTCTGCTGTCTCCATTTATGCTTGGTAAGTTCAAAAACCTACGCCCTATTCAGTCGGAAGACGTAGCCAAAGCAATGTTGTTCCGGTTATTCGAAAATAATTTCCAAAATATCGAAATTTACTCGTCAAGTGACATGCTCAATTTATTGGCAAAATATCGCTAAAAAGCTCACCTATTCATCACAATGTTGAATATCCACCCATCCTATTGAGTGGATATTACTAATCGTTCTAATAAATTACTTTTCCTTATTTTACGTTTTGTTACAGGTCGCTACTGTAGCTAACAGTATTCGCGCCCATATATCTAAGCGCCCTATCGATTTAAAGAAATTCATAAGGAAAACAAATGTCATTTTCAGCTATCGCTGCCTTAGCGGTATTCACTGGTATCCTCTTTTTTCTCTACGGACAGCAGAAAAAAGAAAACACACTTTCTCGCCTCGTTTTACTCGGTTTAGTATTTGGTAGCGCATTTGGTCTTGGTCTACAGCTGTTATTTGGTGAAGGCAACCCGGTCATCAACGAAACACTAGACTGGGTAAACATTGTTGGCCGTGGTTATGTTGGCCTACTAAAAATGGTGATCATGCCATTAGTATTGGTTTCAATGATTGCCGCAGTAGTGAAGCTTGAAAAAGGCGGTTCACTGGGCAAGATTTCTGGCATCACCATTTCTGTACTGCTAGCAACAACCGCAATTTCTGCGATTGTTGGTATTGTTGTGACTCAAGCATTCGGCTTATCTGCTGAAGGTTTAACAGAAGGTGCTCGCGAAACAGCACGTATCGCAACACTTGAAAGCCGCATCGGTAGCGTTTCAGACCTAACAATTCCGCAGATGCTGATTAGTTTTATTCCGACTAACCCATTTGCAGACCTAACGGGCGCTCGCTCTACGTCTATCATCGCAGTGGTTATCTTTGGTGTGCTAACGGGTATTGCTGCTCGTAAAGTGATGGCAGAGAAAGAAGAACTAGAATCTCCAATTCGTACGTTTGTTGAAGCGGTACAATCTATCGTTATGCGCTTAGTTAAGATGATCATGGCACTAACGCCATACGGCATCGCAGCGTTAATGGCTAAGGTAGTTGCAACATCAAGTGCTTCTGACATCCTCAGCCTACTGGGTTTCATCGTTGCATCTTACGTTGCGATTCTACTGATGTTCGTTGTACACGGTGTGTTGGTTTCTTTTGTTGGTGTAAACCCGAAAGAGTACTTCCAAAAGATCTGGCCTGTACTGACGTTCGCTTTCACGTCTCGTAGTTCTGCAGCAACGATTCCACTGAACGTTGAAGCTCAAATCACTAAGCTAAACGTGCCACCAGCGATTGCTAACCTGTCTGCCTCTTTCGGTGCGACGATTGGTCAAAACGGTTGTGCGGGTATCTACCCTGCAATGCTAGCGGTAATGGTTGCGCCTACGGTTGGCATCGACCCAATGGACATTAACTTCATTCTGTCTCTGATTGCTATTATCACAGTGAGCTCATTCGGTATTGCTGGCGTAGGTGGCGGTGCAACGTTCGCGGCACTTATCGTACTTCCTGCGATGGGCCTTCCTGTAACGATTGCAGCACTGCTTATCTCTATCGAGCCACTTATCGACATGGCACGTACGGCGCTTAACGTATCTGGTGCAATGACAGCCGGTACGATCACAAGCCGCCTATTGGGCAAGAAAGACAAGCAACAAGATCTGGAACAAGCGAACGCTTAATGAGTTCGATTGATTCAAGCACTTGAGTCTCGTTAAACCAAAAAAACCGATGCACATGCATCGGTTTTTTATTATTTGTTATTTCTAATTTTCTTTACTTCACAAGCAACAGCACTTAGAGCACAAGTTGAATCACTTTCTCAGCAAGTGCTTCATCGTCCTCTTCACTCAATCCGCTGATACCAATCGCGCCAATCACCTGCCCCTTTAACTCAATGGGAACACCGCCTTTAAAGCCAGTGATCTTAGCGTCAGTCCAGTAACTTAAGTCTTTACCGGTTTCTCTCGCCCAAGCACCTAAGTTACCACTTGGCTGTCTATCTCTTGCAGATGTATAAGCTTTGTTCTGTGCTAACAATCCGGCTTGAACACTCACATTATCCATGCGAATAAACGCCAGTAACTCACCGTGCGTATCACACACGCTCACCGCAATTGCTTGTTGATTACGCTCAGCAATGTCGAGAGCGTTAGACACCAGTTGTTGCGCGATCTTTTGATTCAACATATTCGTTCCTTATGGCAGTGCTTGACCACGTGAGTACACATATAAGTTGTACCACTCTTCACGAGACAGGTTTATCTGAGTCGCGACTGCCGAAGCTTTGATTCGCTCTAGATTTGTGGTGCCAATTACAGGTTGGATACGAGCAGGGTGACGAAGCAAAAATGCCAACACGATCGCTTCACTTTCTACGCCATATTGGTTCGCTAACTGAGCCACGTAGTGCGCTGTCTTTTTCACGTTTTCATGTTCTGAATACAAACCTTGCTCAGCAAATCGGCCTTGTGCCAAACAACCCCAAGCTTGCAGTTGGATGTTATTCATTTGGCAATGCTCTAGCGTGCCTGCGGCGAAGTCTGATTGATGGTACCCTTGTGAGTTAATCATCACCCCATCATTCAACCAATCCAACTTGGCTAAGCTCATCTCAACCTGATTCGCGACAATGGGTTGCCCGAGCGCAGATTGCAGGTACTGAATTTGCTGGCTGTTCATGTTCGACACACCAAAGAAATCGACCTTACCTTGCGCTTTTAAGTTCTCTAACGTTCTTGCTAGCTCATCAAGTTCCATCAATGGATCAGGACGATGCAATAACAGCACATCGAGCTTTTCAGTATTCAAACGGTCGAGAATACCGTCTACCGATTGGCTTACCCAATCAGCCGAAAAATCATAGCGACCAACATTGCCCCCGCCTTCAAAACGAATTCCACACTTAGATTGAATGAACATCTGCTCTCGCAGATCAGGCGCTTGTTGTAATGCTTGACCAAAGGCTTGCTCAGCTTTGCTGAAGGTATAGATATCCGCATGGTCGAATAAGTTAATGCCCGATTCTAATGCTGTGTCGATTACACTTCGTGTTTGAGCAACATCCGCACTCGTCACTGGATTATCATTCCAGCCACCACCTAACCCCATGCAGCCATAGGCAATTTGCCCAACATTCGGTAGATAATTTGATAATGGGATACGTTTTTTGTCATTCGTTTTGTTTGTAGATTCAATGCTGTTCGTCATATCGATTCTCGCTTAGAAGATTTGCTGACCAGAAATATGCCTCTATCATATTGTTCTTTTTAAAAAACAGAATATGCTAGTTACGAAATGATTGTTTGATATGACGAACAATAGATTGGTAGGAACGCGCGAATGAACGAACACAAAAGAATAGAACGACTGATCCTGTTTATAGAGCTTGCTCAGCAACTTAACTTTACCAAGGCAGCCGAAAAGCTCGGTATCTCTAAGAGCTATCTTTCTGAGCAGATCAAACGTTTAGAGAACGATTTACAGTGCCCGCTTTTGGTCAGAACCACGCGCAGTGTTCGTTTAACCCAAGAAGGCGAACGCGCCTTACAACAAGGCTTAAAGATTCGTTCGCAAGTCTTACAGCTTGAACGCAGTGTTTCTGAGCAACACGACATCGTAAAAGGCCTATTGCGCCTCACCGCGCCAAAGATGTTTACTGAGGTATATCTATTCGAAATCTGCCAACAATTTAGGCAGCAATATCCAGAAATCCGTTTTGAGATAAACAGCAGCTACACCAACTTTAATCTCAACCAAGATGATATCGATATCGCGTTTCGTGCCACCAATACGCCACCTGACAACATGGTGGCGAAACACTTAATTAGCTATCAGCATGATTTAGTCGCGACTCCCGATTATCTTGATCAATTTGGTCGCCCTACCAATGTGAGTGACTTAAGTGATCATCAATGCTTAGCAACGCTGCACCAAACCGAGTGGCCTTTAAAATCGGCTAATATTGATGTGTCCGGCTGGCTTTCAAGCAATGACAACCACTTACTTAAGCAACAAGCTATGGCTGGCAGCGGCATCATCCGTATCGCAAGTTACTACGTTGCGAAAGAGGTCGAGCTTGGAGAATTAGAGCGAGTGCTGCCTGATGAATGCCTACAACAAGGCAACAGTATTTATCTGTTCTATCCGCAAGTTATTTATCCGGCAAAAAAACACCAAGTGTTCGTTAAATTTGTTCAAGCTTACTTTGATAATTTGAGAGTTTGAAAAAATGAGAAGCCGATGAACAGACAAATTAAATAACACGAAATAAGGTTTAAATAACCCTCTTGGTTTATATACCTATATTTAGAATGGGATTATCGAACAATAATAAAGCGATTTTGCGAATGCTCTCATCGATGAATGTGTTTAATAACAAGAAATCGTGCATTTGTTCAATAATACAATGAGTTAGCTATGAACGATTAACATAACTGATATATGATGCACCGCTTCAGTATGTCACATCATTTTGGCACCAGTTCGATAACAGGATCCTCATGAGCTTTATTATATTATTACTTCTTCTGCTATTCGTAGGCTTTACACGTTTACTTCAGTGGCGAAAAACTTCTCTGTTTTTATCTCTTGTTCTTATATCGTCATTTGTGCTGATTGGTTCAGGTTTAATTCCTCGTTATTTACTGAACGATCTGCAAGCCGATTACGAAAATAAGCCTGATATCCAATGGTCTGACAATAACGCCATTGTTCTTCTGGGTGCGGGAACGCAGTTAATTAAAAGCACGCAAGAGTTTGAGCCAGCCTTTTTCTCTTTTGGCCGAATCAGTGAAACAGCCAGCCAATATAAAGATTGCGCCAAAACCCAAACCACATGCAAAGTGATCATCAGTGGTGGCGATGCACAAAATAACGGTGTTACCGAAGCAGAAGTTTATCAACAACAATTGCTGAGACTTGGCGTTCCGATGGGTGACATCATTCAAGAGCCAAATAGCGTCAACACTTGGAAGAATGCACAGCTCACTAGTGACCTAATGAAGCATCATAAATTCGACAACATTGTGTTGGTTTCATCTGGCCTACATATTCGTCGTAGCGAGCTCTACTTCAACCACTTCGGCTTGAATGTTATTCCAGTAAGAGCCGACTATATGGCTGCTCAAATTTCATGGTTGCCATTGTGGTACAACTTTGCGGTCACAGATTTTGCTTTGCATGAGCAGATAGGCTTTGCCCGTTACAACATCTACAACTTTATGGGTTGGAACAGCAAACGCGAAAAGCCAGGTGATGCTTAATCTCTACCAATTAAGTTAACTCGAACAATACAAAATGCAGCAGCAATCGAACGGTTGCTGGCTGCATTTTTTGATCTTGCTTATCACAACATCCTTCCTTATTTGGCTACTCAGTAATTTCCCCTCCTTTAAGCAATAAATCTCTCTAATCCATCTTGCTGGCCTAAATTTTCCAAGCCAACATACCAAATAGCGAGACTTCAAAACCAGAAACGTTCAACAATTAATCATCCATAGATTGGATTGTTGAAACTAATTGAAGTCATCAAGATAAGTCTTTATCAAACAACAAGTTGATCAGTACAACCTCCTGATATCTATAAGTATTTATTTTCAATTCATTTCAGTATTTTTGGCATTGTTTTATATGACAAAGTACACCCCGCTAGAGTCCCTCGGCTTTAAATAATATCAATAAAATCTAATAACTCGATTCTAATAAAAATAGCCAAATAATGGCATTTAGGAACTTATTCATGCTTAACGTCAGTAAAACCGTTCTATTTAGCTCTGCCCTCTGTTTCATCTCTTTTGCCACTCATGCCAAGATATATTCAGACCAAATCGTATTGGATAACCTCGGTGAAGATATTTGCCGTTCCGATTATCGTCCGCTCAGTAATACAGAAGCGCAAGAACACAAAACCGCCCTACTGTCTCGCATGAATGTGTGGGACATTGCTGGCCTTAAAAATGACTGGGTGATCATGGGGTCTGGCTACCACGGGCTCATCAAACAAGGACAACCCAGCGACAATACTTGGTGCTACCCAAATACCCCAGACGCAGGCCTGCCTTACTACGAAGCGCAAGCCATCGAAACGAACAATAACCTTGATGTTCAACGCGCCTTAGTCAGCGACAACACAAACTTTATCAGACCACTGAGTTACTTAGCCCATAACCTGGGTTACGCTTGGGTTGGAGGCGATAACGCGCGTTATGTCGGCCAAGATATGGCAATAAAACCGCTAAACAATGGTTGGGAGATTAAAGGCAATAACGATGGAAGCTGTGCCGGTGATCGCTGTAATGAGAAGACAAGCATCACTGTTGATAACTTCGCTTATACACTCGATAACACATCGTTTTTACACGGTTCCATAACAGAGACCGACCAAGAGCTGATTGAAACCGTCTCGGCTTATGCAATCAATGATGGCGATCAGCCTAAACAAGTCGTCGTTGACCTTCATTTTGAGCAATCCACACAATGGAGTAAAACACAGCGCTTCGAACTTGCTGATTCAGTCGCCATTGATGAGACCTTTCACTGGCCACAAGTTGGAAAAACAGAGGTAAGAGTCGCGCTAGAAGATGGCCAACGTTTCTCCGATACCAACAGTGGTGCTCGTTTTGAACCAACAAAACTGCAAGCCATCATTACTGTGCCTGCTCATTCAGTACTTCCTTTTCAAGTCGAGTTTTTACGCTCTACCATCACTTACCCATACCGTATCAAAACCAACATGAGTTACGACGTGAACTTCACAGGTTTCCTTCGTTATAGCGGCAATGCGCTAAGCTCACACCCAACAAACCGCCCGACGGCCTCTCACACCTTTACCATGGGAACCACCAGCGAAGATCAAGCCAATATCCGCTACCAATGGGATCACCGTTATATTCCTGGAGAGATGAAATGGTGGGATTGGAGCTGGGCAATCAACACCAATGGCTTGAGTAGCATGCAGTACGCCGCAGGTGCCAGTGTGCGTCCTTTCTACACCTATGTTTCAGGCCAGTTTAGTGCGGAGTCACAATACTCTGGAATGATAGACATTGGTACCGAGCACTCTATTGATTCATTTAACGCCATGACACCTTCAGGCGATTACACAACCTACTACGCGGGTGACATCAAGGTTCTGACTGACTTCGACCCTGCGGCTCTAGCGCAACTGGGTTATAACAGCGCTCAGCTAACGCTTACCCCAATACAGCAATAACGTCATAGAAAGTGTCAGCTGTTATTCCAAGCCCATTGCGTCTGCTCTGGGCTTGATTCGTCTTACATTCTCTCAGTCATACATCTGCATTAGCCGCTAAGTATTCACTTTCTGAATCGTTTTTCATTGACTTAAAAATGAAATCATAACGACACACTAATTTGCGTAACTTAGGATGCAAATAGGCAATCAGATTACAGTGCCTATCAGGAGGATGTATGAAACCAAATCGATCTACGGTACTCACTGGACATGTAAAACACTGCCCATGTTGTTCTACCGAACTGGTCATCAAAGACCATATTCACGTTTGCCCGCGCAATGAAATTGGCGACTGTTACTTCGATGGCTATGACCAACACGAACAGCGCGCCAATACCGATTTTATCGATCATGCAAGTGCCAATGATAGCCTTGTTTACGGCATGTCAGAACATTAGCTAGCGAACGAACGTCAATCAGTCTCAATTCCTGTTCAAATGCAAACAAGCCCTGATGCTCTTTCTAGTTAAAAGCGCATCAGGGCTTTTCATTTATTACGCCCTTTTTATTCTTCAATAATCCCTCTTCCTCCTATCAGAATGCCCATCCCCTCTTGGCGCAAAGTGACCTATCTGTATTTTCAGCGGTTGATATTATTCACAGCACGAATTACGGAGAGCAAATCAATAGGATTTGACAAAGCTTCGTTACTTACTATTCGTTTAGATTGATAGCGAATAGCTGAGACATTGCGAACGACCCTACGACAACGCTGGAGAATCCATCAGATGCTATTTCGATTTAGTTCACTCTTTACGACTCTGTTACCAGGTTTACTGCTTAGCTTTAGTGCTATGTCGTCAACCATGGTGATGTGGGAAGACCTGATTCCGCCGCCAACAAAAGAAGTCGCGGTACCCGCGTTGAATCAAGATCAAGTCTCTAACTTATTTGCCGTTTTGAACTATCAGAAAACGAGCCTCAAGCGCGAGATGAACTCTGAAGAGACAGAGCAATACGAAGCAAGCAAGCTCGCATTAAATGAATCTGGTTATGACGCTGATGAACTGCTGGCACTGAGAGAAGAAGCACTGGAGGTAGAACACATTCGCTTAACAACGGTCAACACTGACCTCGAACTGAACGATGTGACTATTCCGGGTTTCGTTGTCCCGCTTGAAATGGACGGCATGTTAACGACGAAGTTTCTTTTGGTACCCATCGCAGGCGCGTGTATCCATACCCCGCCGCCACCGGCAAATCAGACCATTATTGTCGATATTGATGAAGGATTCCCACTTCAGGATCTTTACAGAGTCGTTATGGTGTCGGGAGATATCGCAACCTTTGAACAAGATCTACCTATCTCATTCATTGATGGAACCGAAGTGATCAGCACGGGTTACTCAATGGCGGCGCATAAAGTCAATTACCCTTAGTAATTCGCCAACTTTCAATAACGTATTTATTTTCAATAGGAAAGCAGTCATGAAATCATCCATTCGCTCTGTTGCGTTACCCATCGTTTTAATTGCGTCAGCAGCTAATGTTTACGCAGAAAGCTACGATGTCGTCATTCAAGGTGGTCATGTTATCGACCCAGAGACAGGTTTGAGTGATGTACGAAATATTGGTATCAACAAAGGCACCATTGAAGCGATCACTAAAGATTCAATCACGGGTAAAACCATCATTGATGCGAACGATCACATTGTCTCTCCAGGTTTCATCGACCTCCATCACCATGGTCAAAACATTGCTGGCTATCGTATGCAGGCACAACAAGGTGTGACCACCGCCCTTGAATTAGAATCAGGTATTTTGCCTATCGGTGACTGGTACAAAGGACAGGCAGAAAAGAACCTACCGATTAACTATGGCGCATCAGCAGCGTGGACATTTGCTCGTATCGCAACGTTCACCGACAGTGAGCCACAAGCTAATTTGCAGTACTTTCAAAGCATGCAAGGGCTCGACAACTGGAAGCAGAAAATCGCGACACCAGAGCAGCGAGAAAAGATCATGGCATACGTTGAGCAAGGCTTAGACGAAGGTGCAATCGGGATTGGTATCAATGCGGGTTATGCGCCGGGCTATGGCCAGAAGGAATATTATGCCCTTTCTAAACTTGCAGCAGAGCGCGACGTTGCGACTTACACGCACGTTCGTTATGCCAGCATGATGGAACCAGGAAGCAGCTTTGAAGCTATTCAAGAGCTGATTGCGAACTCTGCACTGACTGGCGCAAAGATGCACATCAACCACATCAACAGTACTTCACTGCGCGATATTGACGCGACATTAGAACTGTTCGATGAAGCAACCGAGAACGGTTTCCATGTTACAGCCGGCGCTTACCCATGGGGGGCAGCAAGTACGGTGGTTGGCGCGGCGATGTTTAGCGGGCCAGAATGGAAAGAACGTTTAGGCTATCAAGAAGAAAGTATCCAAATGGGTACCGAACGCCTAAATAACGAAGAGCTTCTCAAAGCACAGAAAGAACAACCGGGCTCAATCATTAACTGGCACTTCTTAGATGAAGCGGTCCCTAGTGAGTTGTCTGCACTGGATAAGTCAATCATCCATCCCAATGTGTTGATTGAATCAGACTCCATGCCTTGGATGTTGATCGAAGATGGCAAGGTAAGCTATTACGAAGGTGATGAGTGGCCAATTCCAAGCGAGGCATTTGCACACCCTAGATCGAGTGGTACGTTCACTAAGATCTTAGGTACGTACGTAAGAGAGCGTGGTTTGCTTTCTATGGAAGAAGCGATTCGCAAAATGAGTTACATGCCTGCTACTGTGCTTGATGGCTTCGTTCCTCAAATGGAGAAAAAAGGCCGTATCCAAGTGGGTATGGATGCAGACATCGTTATCTTTGACCCGAAAACGGTCGCGAACAAAGCGACATACCAAGTACCGGCCGCGATTTCGACAGGCATTGATACCGTGTTAGTTAACGGTCAGTTTGTGGTTCAAGATGGTGAGCTTGTAACCACTGCAGCACCAGGACAAGCTATACGTCGTGACACTCAGAAGTAAGGTCATTCGAGCGTTAGAGATTAGATAAAAACTCAAAGTTAGATTAAGTCAAAAGTAGATCAAATCAAAATAAAGCCAGCCCCCTCCAACTTACATCTAGTAACTGCAAGGGCTGGCTTTTTGTTTATCCGTTAAAACATACCTTAATTAGCCGCTTTGTTTTTGATATTGCGCCGGCGTTTTGCCCAACCACCCTTTGAATGCTCGGTTAAAGTTAGATAAGTCGCTATAGCCACATCGCCATGCTGTCTCAAAAGGTGATGTGTTGGCTTCAAGCAACCGCTTCGCCACCTGACAACGAGCCTCATCTCGCAAGCCACGAAATGTGCAACCATGCTCGGTGAACTGCCTTTGTAGAGAACGCGACGAAGTTCCAATCAATGAGGCAAGCCATTGAATATTAAACCACGGTAGAACCGCGTAGGTTTGTACCAATGCATTAATTACCGTCAACCAATCACTGTCTATTGGCTTATCTACTGGGACAAAATCCGCTGACAACGGTACTTCAATGGCACCAAATGCATGATCGAAATGGAACGCGTCTAGATTGGCAGCATTGGTAACGTCTCTCGCCAAATGGTCAGGAAAACTCATAAACACCGAGTTAGGTTCCCAATGATTGCCCAAGAACATGCGACACAACGAAATAAAAGCAAAGGTTCGAAACCATTCTGCTTGGTCATAACCGGGTAACGAAGGGTGATATGAGCCTCGGTGACACAAGTACCACTTGCCATCGATTTTATCGACCCAAACCACCATGTAGTTGTTTAACGTCGGCATCATGTCAAGCAGATGATGAAGTGCATGTTCTAAGTTTTCACATCCTGAAAACTCAGAGACTAACTCAGGCGAGATTTGGTCAAGCGTGATTAACCGCCCCACATCAAACCCAACATTCTTGTTGGTTTGTTTGACCATTGCACCGAGAAAAGCCATCGCTTGATGAGAAGACAACCAATACTCTCGGTCTTCAATATCTTCAGGGAAGTCGTATTCAGCCGCAATTTTTCGCCACTCAATCCCCTTTTGTTCAAAGTAAGTTAAAAAGGGAGCAAGGTTGTTTGAATTACTGATATTAATAGGATTCTGCATTAAGCGATTAAACCTTAGAGACTATCTATTAACGACTATAGCGTTAATTGTTTTTCGATGTGAACTGTTACCGAAACATTAAGGAGTACGCTGCGAAAAAGTACGCTTCGAAAAAACACGGCAAGTGATAAGAACAAAGTAAACGTGCTGGCGTAGAGCTTTGATTGAATGGTTGTAGTTGTGGGATGGAAGAAGCGTACAAGGGGTGATATTAAAACAGTTTGCGGAAAGTGAAAGAGTAAGGCGAGACGCTGAAATTGAATGAAGCCTCCGTGCTTCGGGATCTTTAATCGTTGAATAGGTGTAGGTTCTAGAAGTAAACCTTATAGAAAACCCATGCTACCGTGTCATCAATATCGATTTTTTTCGATGCAGATTTCATGCTGCCATTGGTGTTTTCAATCTTAAATTGCCCCCAACGAGTACCATCGCTCGACAAAGGCGTGCCCGCCGTTATTGAGCTTTTCAGTAATGAGGTTTCAATGTCACCATCCATGTAGGTGTATTCAGGTGAAAGCATGAAGTACGTGCCATCAGCACCCGGCTTCCATGAGATATACGCCGCAGCCATACCACCGAGTATGTCGGTCTTTTTTTCACCCATCGAAGATGCAAAATCACTGTCATAATCACCCGCTAGTACGCCCACTCGACCGAACAGAGTTAGGTTTTCTACGTCCGGTTTGATCATCACGACTCCGCCCAACGCTGCAGTCGTGAACTGAGTATTGTCGATGATATCAATCGAGCCCGCCGCTGACGGCATAACAGGGTTAGCGAAATTCATAACATGGAAATATTGCAGTCGGCTGTCTTTGTATTTTCCGTCTTGGTCCATGGTGCCTTCGATGGTACCCATCGCCATTTGACCGTTTTGTAAACCATAGCCAATAGAGCCCGACAGTTTCACGTCGCCTTGGTTACTAAAGCCTAGGTAAGCGGATGTATTCACGGCGGTCAGGTTGGAAGGATCAATCACTTCTTCATTAGAATCTTGTGCGTGAGCTAAAGTGATGCCAGCGCAAAACAGAGTGGTTGCGAAAGCAATTTTGGTGCGTTTTTTCATGTGTGTTCTCCCGTATTAAGGGGACGAACTATAGAGGTTTGCCTAAGTTTATTAAGGTCATTTTGCGCCAAAAAAAATGCAGCGCCAATCGAGTGATTGTTCGCTGCATTCTTAGATCCTGTAAACTTAGCTAGCCATTAGAATGGAGCTAGGTAAAACGGATTACCACATTAGATCATCTGGGATCACAAAGTCTTTGTACGGGTCATCTTCGTCTACTTCGTCTGTGCTACCTGCCTGCGTATCAACGATAGATTCTTCGTCGCGCATAGCAATCTTGTTCGCTACTGCTGTTGGAATAACAACATAGCTCTCGCCTTGACGAGCAATACTTAGAATGCCTTTACTTAGTTGCTTTTGAGTCAGCTCTTCTACGTAAAGATATTTAACTAGCGTACCGTCGGTGAAGTTGTATTTGATCTCACCGTTCTTCTGTTCGATCTTGTTCATCTCAATCAGTTGCTTCACTTGAGCTTTAATTTCTTTGCTCAACTGTTGTTCTTTCAACTGTTGGTTTAGCTCTTTGTCTTTCGCTTGCTGCGCCAGTTTAGTTTCTTCAGCTGCCGCTTTTGCTTCACGAGACTGAACGCGAGACTTTTTAGAGCCTTTCTTCGCCTTCTTTAATTTTTTCTCATTTACCAAGCCAGCTTTAAGCATCTGCTCTTGGAGTGTTAACTTTGCCATGACTTTCCCAGTTCAGGATTAAAAACGGCACTATCATACCTGTTTTTAAGGTTTCTGTTTACTGAACAAGAGTAAATTGCAGAACAATCGCAAAATTTATGCTGATAGCTCTAAGCTGTCGCCATATTCCCTTCTTGTTGCTCACAACCTCCACTTTACCGCGACACACAGTTTTCACTTAAGCACGCCAACATTGGGTGTTCTACCGACTCGAAACCATTATCTGACTCTATTATTCGCGCGCGTACCATTTATTATTCCAACAAGACAATATGTTAATTTTCAATGGTTAATCAATTTTATAAAACCTTGGCATATATCTCATATTTGAATAAATGCCATAGAGTTATAACTCCAATGTCATAAGTCTTGACTACGTTATTCTAGACATCAATCAATAAGGATAACGTAAACGATGAAAACTCAATGGACTTGGTTAGCTGCACTTGTGGCATCCACATCAATCGCTTCGACCTCTGCGATCGCAGACACCGACGTTTATCTCACCAATAACACCAATCAAGTGATGACCATTCAAGCCAACCACACCGGTACCGACCTACTTCAACTCGGTGATGAGTGGCAACAGCATGTTGAACAGATTGGCCCTTGGGAAACGAAGAAGCTGATCAGTTTCAACCGCTGGACTGGTGTGAAATCTGGGGAGACCTATGAGTTTGACACTGTGGTATCAAACGCTGTGGGTGAGAGTGTCACGCTCAACCAAACCATGGAGGGACATTGGTATAACTCGACACTGCAACATGGTTTGAGTGCCGCAGACGTCAACCTAACGTTGCATGACGATCGTAATATTCATCGCAACACCACCGATGCATTCGGGGTCAATGCAGAGCTAGCACTTAAAGCCGATTCTACGGCGCGCTATGATGATATTTATTACACCATCACCCCGCCAAAAGTGGATGAGCAACCAGAGCCGGATGCCAATACACTGAAAGTCATGACTTACAACATCTGGGCGCTGCCTGCTATCGCGTCGCATATTGGTGACCGCTACGATCTGATTCCTCAATACGTAAAGGGCTACGATGTGTTGGCGCTTCAAGAGGTGTTTGCCAACGGCAGAGATGAGTTCTTGCGTGAACTTGCGAAGGAGTATCCGTATCAAACCAAAATGCTCGATAAAAATGGGATCAACATCTATGACGGCGGTGTAATCATTGTCAGCCGCTACCCTATCGTTAACGAAGCTCAGTATGTTTTCCCTGATTGCACGGGCACAGATTGCTTTGCTGATAAAGGTGTTAACTACGCGGAAGTTATCAAGAATGGTCAGGCTTACCATGTATTCGGCACCCACACGGCATCGTTTGATACGGACACCGCTCGTGATTACCGACAACGTCAATTCAAGCAGATGCGTGCACTGGCGCAGTCTTTGAATATCCCAGCATCAGAAACTGTAGTTTATAGCGGTGACTTCAACGTGAACAAGCTCAAGTTCCCAGGCGACTACCAACAGATGTTCGCTAACCTGCAGGCTGATGAACCACAATATTCAGGTTACACCGCGTCTACCTTTGATCCACGCATCAACAACTTTGCGGGCGAACCTATGTCGGGTGGTGAAAACGTTGAGTATCTCGATTATGTGGTAGTGAGCTCAGAGTATGCCGCTAAAGCGCATAACGACAATCGCGTGGATGTTCCAAGATCAACAAGCAGTGAGTTATGGAAGCACTACAACCTTTCAGACCACTTCCCTGTTAGCGCCGTGATTAAGTAACTCGGTGAATCAATAATGCATCGAGTTATATTAATCCTAATGCTCGTCTTAACGGCGAGCATTGTTGGCTATTCGTGGTCATCAAAATCCACTGAAACACCGCTATCTTCTGCTCAACACACAGGACCTAAGCCGCGTGTTTCTGCGACAACTGCTGACGATAATTTCACACCAACTGCAACCGCCAGTTCGGGAAATTCAGCATCACAGAACAAACAAGCCGAAGCTGTATCATCGGGCGGGGAAACGTATGCTGAAAACTTGACTGAGCTTGAAGGCAAGGTTTTGTTCGATGAACTCGATGAGTTCTGGAAGCTTTGCCAACAGCGTGAGGACTGCGCAGAGCAACTAGCACTACTGAAATCAGAATTGCCGAGTATATGGTTTGAATTACTGAGCGACTATCCGAAGCTATCAGCCGACTGGCAATTAACCCAAAGCACTATCCCACTAGAATCCATAGAGGCACTTGAAGAGCGTGTTGCCCTATTCAAACAATCTGCACAGCAAGTATGGGGAGAGTTGACCCACCAGCTATTCGCTGACCAGTTTGCTCATCTGGATTTTACGCTTGACGCCAACACCCTTGAAGAGAACGATTCAAACCAGTTTTTGGCCAACTATCAAGATTTGCTTAGTGAATGGCAAAACAATACGGGCACGTTAAACGCCGGAACGCAGCTTCAAAAATATGAACTGGCAGTCTCTTTGATACCCAGCAGCTATAGCCCTGCTGAAGTAGCATCAGTCAAAGCCGACCTCCAAGATGCCTACTTAGATGAAGCGCAGGCCAGCAACATTGCCGCGCGAGAACAACAAGTCGCACAACAGCAACAAACCGTGATGAGTTATCACGAGCAACTGGATCAGCTCAAAGCGACCTTAGGCTCTCAGCGCTCCTCAAGTTATGCCACTTGGACTCAACAAGATTGGGACAGTTATTATCAGCAGCAAGTCACCAATTTCAGGGAGCAGTTTTTTAGCAAGTAACGCCTTAACTTAAGCCATCCCGAAACTGCGCGGGCGTTTTATTGAGCCAACCTTTAAACGCCCTTCTGAAGTTTGCAGGGTCGCTATAACCGAGCCTTTCACCGATATCGTCAATACTCATGGTTGTGCCGAGCAACAATTCTTTGGCTAATTCCACTCTAACTTCGGTAAGCAAGACTTGATAACTGGATTCATGAGTAACCAGTTCTCGCCTGAGTGTACGAGAGCTACAACCAAACTCATCCGCGAGTTGTTCTATAGTCGGAAAGCTGCCTGCAGTTTGATAAAAGATCGTTTTGATCTGGTTAGTCAGTAGATGCTCAGAGTCCAACGTTTCGACTATCGACTGGCAAGACGCAAGATAGCGCTTCAGTGTCGCTGCATCATGAGTCAATAAGGTTTGCGACAAAACCGATACATCAAAACGCAGTTCACAATGGCTCTGCTCAAAAACTACAGGGCACTGGAAACGGTCGTCATAGAGCTTGGCGTAATTGGGACGAGCATAAGGCAAACCCAAAGTGTGAATATCCAATTCATGACCATTCAGCTCTTTGAACAAAGAGACGATTGAACTTAAGAAATACTCACTGCAGAAAGGGAGCAGATTGCCCACTTCCAAGGTGTTCTCAATCTGAATCACTGCTTGCTCGGAATCTAGAAACAATTTAACCGAGAAGATAGGCCCATTCAGGCGCAAATACTTGAAGCCCGACTTGATGGCCTCCCCGACATTTTGACTGGTCGATAGCGCATAACCCAACACACCAAAGTGGCTCAAGCTAGCGTGCTCTCCTAACCAAAGCCCCAAGCCATCGTGAGGAAAACTCTGATTAGCCGCGCTAAACAACGAAAGCTTGTCAGCGTAAGTCAGCTTTCCATTCGGGTCTCGCCAATCCATGTTCGGTAAACCCACATCATTGAGTAGCCTTTCAATATCGAGACCTCGTTGCTCTAGCGTATTCAACAGCAGAGCGATATCTAATGTACCCAACTGATGCCGATGCCCGGTCGGCTTATACTCCGCGATAATCTCCAATCGTCTCTCCTTATATCGAGCCCATTCCCATCAACATGACTACTCAGCTTCAACAACACTACTCACAAAATCGTGATTGGTAACGCGCTCTTGTCCGAATATGACCTCCCAATTCTACGCGTCTCATCGCACAATGGCTTTAGTTGTTAAAATAATGTGAACGTTCGCAATGATAAAAACAAACCCAGCCCCACACAGTTTGATTGATTCTAATGGTCAGCCGACCATTGGACATTTCGATGGCATCCCTAAACACCTGAACATCGAGAACTTTGACTACCGAAACTCGATGGATTCAAAAGCAAACTCTTGGCAGAAGCACTTCCACTACAAACAATTCCAGTTTGTCAGTATCGTCACCGACACACATATTATTGGTGTCGCTATCGCGGATATTCGCTACTTGGGCTCGGCATTTTGTTATCTGTACAACATAGAAAACAACCATCTGCAAGAGTCATCTTGGTTGAGGCCATTAGGGTTTGATAAGCATGTAACGCCTTCACCATTTGAAGGAAATACAAGCATTGCAGATCAAAGTATCACCTTTGATATTGAAGACGGACAATGGCGAGTTCACTTGAATACCAAACTCATAAAGGCCGATATCGCTTTAGAGCCTGAAACCGACAGCTTGCCCATGGCGATGTGCAGCCCAACGGGTTATTCAGGTTGGACTTACACCCAAAAGCACAATGCTTTGCGCATCAGCGGCGACATTCAAATCAAAGGAGAATCACTCGATCTCACTCAAGCTCGTGCCGGTTATGACTTTTCTGCGGGTTACATGAGGCGCGAGACCAGTTGGCGCTGGGCAAGCATTAACACGCAATCCAATGGTACTGATATTGGCTTGAACCTCGCAGCAGGCGTCAATGAAACGGGAGGCTGCGAGAACGTATTATGGATCAATGGAACTCGGCACTTACTTAACCCGGTACAGTTTGCGTTTAATCGCCAAGATACGAATTTACCTTGGCAGATAACATCACAAGATGGACGTATAAACCTGACCTTTACGCCCTTAAATAATCGCAGCGAAAAGCTCAATTTATGGCTGTTAAAAAGTAACTTCCGTCAGTTCGTTGGTCACTTTTCTGGCTCGGTTGAAGACAACAATGGAGTGACACATCAACTCGATGGTGTTCTTGGCCTAACAGAAGATCACTTTGCTTGCTGGTAACGTAATTCTGCTGGTTGAATCTCAGGCGAGCAAGTCTAAGTAAACTTGATACTAAGAACGCGTATGGCGTCTCAACAAGGATAAAACATGAATATCGACGCATTAATCAATCACCCAGAATGGCTACTGTTGGTATTAGCGCCCTTGTTCATGGTGTGCATGTTGGCTGAGTATTTTATCGGTCAGAAGCAAGGTCGATTGCCAGATAACTCGAGCTATAAACTTTCAGAAGTAATATGTAACTTCACGCTGGCAGGAATGCATCAACTCTCCGATTTGCTCACTGGGTTATTGGTCGTACAGCTGTATCTTTGGATGTTTGGTTGGCGCTTAATGGACATTGAAATGGGCGTGCTGAGCTTTGTTGTATTGATGGTGTTGCAAGACTTTTGCTATTACTGGTTCCATAGAGCAAGCCATCGTGTTCGCTGGATGTGGGCAGCACACGTGGCACACCATAGTTCAGAAAGCATGAACTTCAGTACGGCTTTCCGTCAAAGCTTAATGTATCCACTTGCTGGGATGTGGCTTTTCTGGGTACCGTTGGTCATCATAGGTTTTGACCCTAAGTGGGTCATCTTTGTGGTGCTTCTCAATCTAGGTTTGCAGTTCTTTGTCCATACACAATGGATACGAAGCTTGGGGCCACTTGAATACATCTTTAATACCCCTTCGCATCATCGAGTACATCACGGCAAAAACCCGCAATACATCGATAAGAACTACGCAGGTGTTTTGATCATTTGGGATAAGTTGTTTGGTACGTTCGAACCTGAAATTGAAACCGTGCGTTACGGCGTCACCAAACCCGTAAACAGTTTTAACCCGATAGTGGTCACCTTTCAAGAATGGAAGGCCATATTCAAAGATTTGAGGAACCGAGAGTTAACCATGAAGCAGAAAATCCAGTTGATACTCTCACCTCCCTCGGATTAATCAAAGCGATCGGGTCTAGTACACCTTATGAAAATCAATGAGGTTGAATGTGAGGTCGCTTACCCAGAAATCGCCGTCCAAGTCGGCACCTTGCACGTATCGCTTGTCTCCCATGTCTAAAGTCACAATGTATTTGCCCGCGATGAGCCCCTCTACCATGTAAAAGCCATCACTCTCAATCTCGCTCGAATACTCGGTGCCTTTCTGGATATGTTTAAAGTGCAGATAAGCACTGTTTTCTAGGTCACCTTCTACCATGCCATCGACGCCAAATGACACCACCATTTCGATATGAGCATGAGTTAGTCCTACCTGTTTAGTATTTACAAATACGGGGTTTTGAATCGGCGTAAGGTTAAGGTCGAGTGCCCCTTCATCAATATAGATAGGCAGATTATCTCGAGCCGGAACACTTGAGAATTCAAATCGGCCTTTTGTATCACTGACCGCTCGTTGGTCCAAGATTTGTAGGCTTACGCCTTGTATGGGTTGTTTGTGGTGATCGTAGACAATGCCCGTCAGCTTAGAATGGTTGTATCGATTCCACTCAACAAACTCACCAATGCTTTCATCAAAGTAAGTCTTCGCGCCAAATTCGGTTGTCATCTCGACACCGTATCGGTCTTCAGTTCCTTCTAGCTTAAAGAGCAAATAAGGATTCACTCGAGCTTCCAAAGAAGCCGTAAACGAAATCTCCTGCTTTTGATAGCGAGCCGATACGTTGGTCGTGAGTTCTTGAAAAACCTCCAACGGATCTAACAGACACTCTTTACAGGCATTCCTTAGGGATAATTCTGTTCGTTCATGATGACCAGAGCCATCAACAGTTCCAGATATATTCCACGATGTATCCGAAAACCCGCTTTTGGCCAAGCCAATCGTATGTAGATAGTCATCTTGATGAGAAGCTTTGGTATATCGATAGTCGCCAGCGTATGAAACAAACAGATTACGAGCCACTTTCGAGTTAAGCTTAGGTTCAACGCTCAATTCGTCGTCATCATCTCTCACCGTCAAAAAGGCTGTTAGGTTTGCAAGCGACAAGTTATATTTGAACACATCGTATTCCATTGACTCTAAGTCCAATTCATCGGTTTTATTGAGCTCTATCGATGCCGACTGGTCACCGTTGATCAGGATATCAAACTCCATTGGAAAACGATTGAACTCTGGTAACCAACCGATATGACCAGCAAGCCAGTGCGCTGGTAAATATCGTCCTTGAAAGCCAATCAGGTCTTTGCCATGTTGCCTCATAAAGGCACTACCCACGGTGAAGTAATCGGCAAGTCCATATTCAAGTGAGACTGCACCCGCTCGGTCTGCACCTTCATTGCCCACCACTTGCACGCCCCACTCGTTGCGTGGCAGAAATGCATCTTCTAAACCAGCGACGGTGATCTCTTCTTCCTGCCAGACACCTTTCGATAAGTAATAGCGAAACTTGATGGTGTCACCGGGTGAGATGTTCTCTTCTTCAACAACAAAACGGCCAAATTCATCGGAGCGATACGTGGTTTGATAGATGCCATTCACCAACACATCAATACTAATATTAGGCTGGGTGGTACGTTCTAATTGCAGGTTACCAAACTCAGGTTGTCGCTTTCGATTAGTGTAATAAAGGCCGTCTTCCAATGTTTGATTGACGGTAAAAACGCTGCCATCCAATAACACATGACCTATTTCTAAAGAGCCTTCACCTTCATGAGCTTCTACCGCAATGTTGTAGTAAACGATGGGGTTATCTTCTCGTGAGTCTATAGACAAGCGAGATAAGGAATGTTCGGTGCTTAGGATAGTGTCGGAAATGGCGTAAACATCGCCGCCGGTTTCACTATCGTGATAAACAGAAGCCGCCACTCTTGTTGCCAAACCCACGGTCGCAAGTGGCTCTATAACTGGAGTATTACTGGCACGCTTCAATTCTTCGGCTTTCTTACGGGATTCATTTTTGATCTTAGAGATCACTGCTTCCAACTCGGTTAACGAACTGAATTCCGGGGAAACGGTTAGCCGATAGTCATCAATGTCCCATCGGATTTTGGCAGGGATACAGGCTTGTAAGCTGTACCAGTGGATGTAGGTTTCTGAGTCAATCACTTCAAATTTGATCGACTGGATATTGTTGTCATCGCGAAAACAAAGCGCTTGCTCAGAGTCAACAATATAAGGAGGTGACTCTCTGCCTACATCTTGTGGCAAGTAGATTTCGCAATAGCCGTTCTCATCGCACTGCCCATTCATCTCTAGCAGAGAAAACGCGGCATTTGATATCGAAATAAACGGCTCTTCGTAATCATCCATCATGACACGATAGAAACTATCACCGACTTGCCCTACTCGAACTTCGATATGAGCAGGATAAAGCTCAATCGCCTCACTTTCCCCTTCTGACTGCGAAAGAACGACAAATGGAAACAGTGAACAAAGCAAGGCAAATCGACAAGCCAAATGTTGAAACATGGATCTTGTCGTCACTCAGTTGAGCGCACAATCACTGGCAACACACAGTTCAAGCTACAGAACACATTCGTACAAAGGCTGGTCGTTCTGCACCAATGAAACTTTCGAGCCCTTTGGTAGCGGTTTGGTTAATTCTGCATTTCGAAGTAACACCACCTTTTCGCTGTGTTCGTCGACATTCAGTTTAGCGCTGAACTGGAAATTACCGTCATTCGTGATCTTGAGGTTCTGATCATCACATTGAAACTTCACATCTTGTACCTGCTCACCTTTTTGTACATAAACCGGGACATAACTGTTGATATGAAAGTTGAGTTGAAACGCAGAACCGTTGTTAGAACGAACCTTTCTGGATAAATCAGGCGGTGAGGCTTCAACAGCCTTCGCGATAGGCGAAAACCATAGGTAAGCTCGATATTCGCCATCTGGCATGTCGTCTGGCAATGCGTTCATGCGTAAGCGAACAGTGCGTCTTTGGTTGGGTTTCAATTCACGAATAATCGGCGGTGACACTTTAATCCAATCAGCGATATTTTCAGACTCAGCAATATTCGCGTCGGTACGAACTAACCCACTGGCCTTGACTGGTCGATAGATTGGTTTGATCTCCAATCGAATCGGTTCATCCGAATTGTTCTCCACCACGATTTTTTCCGTCACAGAGGTATCAGCATCTAAGACAAAACGAGTTGGAGCGATTAGGAGTTGAGCAGAGGCTTGTGCCGTGAAAAGTAAGCCGAGAACACATGAGATAAATAACTTCATTTATAATTAACCTCAAAAGGAATTGTACTGGTATAAACGCCAGCGGGATGATTAGCGCCGATTTTCACTTTGGCACCAATACACAATAATTTGCTTCTTCCATTCCCTTTGATTTTGGCTCTACCACGCTTTGATAAGCCACAACCAAAATAGAACTTTCTAATACGCAGGCGCTTGGATTTACGAGAATGGTTTAGGTATTGCTTAGAAGGGAGAGAAACCACTATTTTTTGACCCGGCTCACCTTCAACGTAAAAGCGCACCACATATACCTGACTATTGGCTGGGTTTGAATCCGCATTCTGACCCGATCCAGAGATATACATGCCTGGAAATTTCACTTCCATATTCTCAGGAATAATTTCCAGCGCATGAAAAGGGCTAGAATAAAAAATAAGACCGATATAAATCGCGTATTTGGATAGAACACTCATAGTAAAGACGGCTGCTTTGCAACAGCCGTAATATTATACTGATTTCATTTAATTATTGGTAAGTTACATCTACTGCAACGTTAGCAGTATATGTACCAGCAACTAATGTTGCACTTGAAGTACGTGCAGTGCCACCAATATTAAGATCCGCAGTACCACCCGTAAGGGTAATAGCATTATTAAAGTCAAATTCAGCTGCAATCGTATTTACACCATTCACCAAGTTAGTATCAGAAATACTGACTGTTACTGCATCACCAGACTCTCCAGAAAGAGTAAATGCCGCCGCCCCTGCATCGCCTTGAGCGATAACAACGTCTGTTGTGTTGTCTGAAGTGATGATACCGAAGTCAAGATCACTTGTTTTTGTCATTGTAATTGCTTGTTTTACTTCTAGTGTTGCATCAAAAGTGTCACTCACAGCGAAAACGTTCGCTGAAGAGATAGAAAGTGCAGAGACAGCAACAACCTTAAAAATTTTGTTCATTTCTTTAATCCTTTATATAAAATCGGCTTTATTATTAGGGTTACCTAATAGTTAATCAGAGTTAACAATTAAGTAACAGCAATCCTATTTAGAAAATATATACATTGACACTAATTTATAAAGAAATGAGGCGCAGTGAGAATAAGATCACGCAAATTGACACAAATAACACTAGCAAAAATAGTGGTATTTAGGTGTTTTTATTAATTATATATAAAACTGGTTTTACACTTAATCCCTTTAATTTTATACGTCATTACTTTTATAAAAAACGTTTTATTTAAAATGTCTGCACAATAAACAAAAGTAATAACCAAGCATTTTATTTAAATGAATCACTATATAGATCACCGTGTTGCAATATAGTCTCATAAATGAAACAAACCAGTATTAACATTGATCTGTAATAAAAATGAAATATTAAGTTTCTGTATTAGCCAGTTTAAACATAAGTTTTAAACAGTATTAAAAATGAGACACGTAGAACTATCCAACATGATTACCCCTACACTCATAAATACTCAATAAATCGTCAAAGCTAAGTGAATTATATTGCCGAAAGACAACTAAATTGGGGAGAGCATTAGGCATGAAGATGTAACGGTTTAAACGGTCGTCTGATAGCTTAAACATCTGTACCTTGATAGTGACCCTGACTCTCCACCACCGCCGCTCATCTAAACCGTAAACAGGCAGAACCGTTACGAAGAAATCGCCACAATTCGATTCAAAAGCTTCCCTGTTGACTCGATTGAATAGTAAAGCACCGTTTTCCGGCAATTTATTTGTGATCTGGGTTGCACGCGTACCGCATACTATCAGATACTGAACAAAACTAACCTTCAGCCACAGTAAACGTTCCGCGCTTGCTGTTCAGGAAATTCAATGAGTTCAGATAATCAGCCGACCTACTTCTTTTTCGATTACGAAACTTGGGGCGTGAGCCCAGCAAAAGACCGTCCGAGTCAGTTTGCAGGTGTTCGTACCGACCAAGATTTCAATGTTATTGGAGAGCCTCTGGTTATCTATTGCCAACCTCCTGCTGATTACCTCCCTGCGCCAGAAGCAGCATTGATCACCCGTATCACGCCTCAAAAAGCGGCTTCACAAGGTCTTCCTGAACCTGAGTTTATCGCTAAGATCCATGCTGAGTTAGCGAAACCAAACACTACAAGCCTTGGTTACAACAGTATTCGATTCGATGATGAAGTAACGCGTTACACCTGTTACCGAAACTTCATCGACCCATATGCGTGGAGCTGGCAGAACGGCAACTCACGTTGGGATTTATTAGATGTAATGCGCGCTGTTCACGCACTGCGCCCTGAAGGCATTGTTTGGCCAGAGAACGAAGAAGGTTATCCAAGTTTCAAACTGGAACACCTATCTGTGGCAAATGGCATTGAACACGAGAACGCGCACGATGCGATGGCCGATGTTATTGCGACTATCGAATTAGCGAAAAAGCTGAAAGCTGCACAACCTAAGATGTTTGATTACCTTTACAACATGCGTCATAAGCGTAAGCTAAATGACCTGGTTGATATCGTAAACATGACACCATTGATGCACGTTTCTGGCATGTTTGGCCGTGACTGCAACTACACCAGCTGGATTGTGCCTATGGCTTGGCACCCAACCAATCAAAATGCCGTTATCGTGGTTGATTTAGCCAAAGATCCAAGCCCACTGTTAGAACTGGACGCTGATGAACTCAGAGAAAGACTCTATACCAAACGCAGTGAACTGAATGAAGACGAGTTACCCGTACCCATCAAATTGGTTCAACTGAACAAGTGCCCTATTCTTGCTCCAGCCAAAACGCTGACGGCTGAAAATGCCGAAACCATCGGTATCGATCGCCAACAATGCTTGAAGAACTTGGCACTGCTGCGCGAACATCCAGAGATCCGCGAAAAACTGATCGGCCTGTACTCACAAGAGCGCGAGTACGAAAAGAGTGATGATGTTGACACACACCTTTACGACGGTTTCTTTTCACCTGCTGATAAAACAGCGATGAACATCATTCGTGAAACTGACCCGAACAACTTGGCAGCTTTGGATATCACCTTCAGTGACGAACGAATTAAACCGTTACTGTTCCGTTACCGTGCGCGTAACTTCCCATGGACGCTCGACGAAGCTGAGCAATTGAAATGGGCGAACCATTGTCGTGAGTTTTATGAGTGCCGTTTAGAAGAGTACATGCTCAACCTTGAAAACCTCGCGCACGAACATGAAAGTGACGAGAAGAAAATGGCTATCTTGAAGGCGGTTTATCAATACGTAGAAAAGTTAGCTAGCTAATTCCATTATCAAGAGACGTAACACTTTGAAAGAAAGATTGATCCAACTGGTTTACTGCTTAATCTCCTTCACCTTAATCATAGGTGCACTTACAGCAGGTAACGCGTTACAGCACTTTTTGGATACCTCAATCCCAGGCAGTATTTTTGGCATGTTGATTCTGTTTGCCGCCATGGTGATTGGTATTGTTCCTTCGCACTGGGTACAGCCCGGTGCAAGCTTGATTATCCGCCTAATGATCTTACTGTTTGTTCCGATCAGTGTTGGGTTGATGGATCACTTCGACATGCTCATCGCGAACGCATTGCCAATTATGGCGAGCGCCGTTGGTGGCACATTACTGGTGTTGGTGTCCTTATCATGGTTCTTAGACCGCTTGCTTTCGAGAGGTAACTGATCATGTGGATTCTACTCACCATCGTGGTATTCCTATTTGCTCGCTGGGTAAGTCAAAAAGTAAACTCGCCGCTGTGTAACCCCCTGCTTATCAGCATTGGTATCATCATTCCGATTCTCACGTTCTTTAGAGTACCGTTTGAGACTTACTATGCTGACAACACTTGGATTACCTACATGCTACAGCCTGCGGTTGTTGCACTTGCTTATCCGCTTTACGAACAGCTACCTCAAATCAGAGCAAACTGGCGCATCATCACCTTTGCTTGCACGCTAGGCAGTGTGATGTCGATGACAACGACAGCATTAATCGCAGTGGCTTTTAAAGCTGACTTAACTTTGATTGCGAGTTTATTAGGTAAGTCAGTCACCACACCAATTGCGATGGAAGTATCGAGCCATTTAGGTGGTGAAGCTGCGATTGCGGCAATACTGGTATTGATTGTTGGTCTGTTTGGGGCAATTTTTGCTTATCCAATCTACAATCTCATTGGTATTAAGAGCCCTATTGCACGAGGTTTAACCATGGGTACCGTGTCTCACGCTTTAGGCACCGCGACTTGTGCGGAAAAGAATCAGGAAGATGCAGCATTCAGTTCTTTGGCTCTTGTGCTCTGTGGCGTTATCACCTCAATCATCGCACCGAGTATATTTTCGCTCGTGGTTTGGTTCTATTCTTAACCTAAACGATCACTACGCGATTCAGCCCAACCAGAATGCTGTTTATTACAGTGTCTGTTTGGGCTTTTTATTCGCATTTATTTAGCACTAGCAGTCAAGTCACGGTCTTTTACGAGCACTAAGTGCGATATCAGCTGTATAAATGGCTCTTGCAATCGATTTCAAGTGTGACCTCACTCTAATTATGCAAACCAATGTAACAACAACAATGCAATAGTGATCTTTATCACAGAAAATTCCTGAGCAATGCATAAACTTAAAGCCTAAGGTCAATTAAGGATTCAACATGAACAGTCGTATTACCCTGGCGCTGGAAAGTGCTCCATCATCAATGAAAGCGCTTTTGAGTGACATCGTATTAGCAGACAACTTTGACGCGACATTGTCTCCAGAACAATTTGCTAGCCTACTGCAAGCAAGTGGTCTAGCGGATGACGAACTACGTATTGCGCTACTTCCTTTTGCCGCAGCGTATTCTTACGCTCCGTTATCTGACTTTTATGTTGGTGCAATCGTGCGTGGTTTGTCTGGTACTCTGTATTTTGGTGCAAACCTTGAAATCGCTGGTGCTCAACTTGGTCAAACCGTTCACGCTGAGCAATCTGCAATCAGCCACGCTTGGATGAAAGGCGAACTCGGTATCTCAGATATCACCATCAACTTCAGTCCTTGTGGTCACTGTCGTCAATTCATGAACGAACTGACAACAGCAAAAGAACTTAAAGTTCAGCTTCCACAACGTGATGAAATGTCTCTGCAAGAGTACCTACCAGACTCGTTCGGCCCTGCTGATTTAGGTGTGACAACTGGCCTAATGACAAAGCTTGATCATAAGTACACGACCGAAGAAACAACACCTATTGTTGTAGAGGCGCTAGCAGCACTAAACCGCAGCCATGCTCCTTACACCAAAAACCTAAGTGGTGTTTCATTACAACTGACGTCAGGTGAGATTTTCACGGGTGCTTACGCAGAAAATGCAGCGTTCAACCCGAGCCTACCTCCTCTGCAAGTCGCGTTAATTCAACTTAAACTGGCTGGCTTCGATTTCGAACAAATTGAAAGTGCTGCTTTGGTTGAAATCGCAGAAGGTAGCATCAGTCACCTAGCGGATACGCAATCTACACTAGAAGCGATTAATCCCGACATTCCAGTGACTTACTTAGCAATATAAGCACATCTGATTAACAAAAATTTAAATAAGCAGCCCTATTTAACAGGGTTGCTTTTTTTATGCCTGTAATTAACGCAACAACTTGCGCAAACGTTTGCTTTTGTCATTGAAATAAGTATGATCACCCCGTTTTCAATCAATCGTTCAAAAGATCGGAAGGAATTTCTATGTTTGGTACTGCTACTCGTGAAAATGCTACTCGTGTACTTCTATTAGGTTCAGGTGAACTCGGCAAAGAAGTTGCTATCGAGTGCCAACGTTTAGGTTTGGAAGTTATTGCTTGTGACCGTTATGCAGACGCACCAGCGATGCAAGTTGCGCATCGTAGCCATGTATTAGACATGTTAGACGGCGATGCACTTCAAGCGATCATTGAACGAGAAAAGCCAGATTATGTGGTTCCTGAAATTGAAGCTATTGCCACCAGCAAACTGGTAGAGCTAGAAGCACAAGGCTTAAATGTCGTTCCAACTGCGAATGCGACCAAGCTAACGATGAACCGCGAAGGTATCCGTCGTCTAGCCGCAGAAGAGCTAAAACTGAGCACTTCTCCTTACCGCTTTGCAGACACCTTTGAAGATTTCTCAGCCGCTGTTGAATTCGTGGGCATGCCTTGCGTTGTTAAGCCGGTAATGAGCTCTTCAGGTAAAGGTCAAAGCGTTATCAAAACAGAAGAAGACATTCAGAAGTCTTGGGACTACGCACAAGAAGGCGGTCGTACAGGCGCGGGTCGTGTAATCGTTGAAGGCTTCATCGACTTCGATTACGAAATTACGCTACTTACCGTTCGCGCAGTCGACGGTGTTCACTTCTGTGCGCCTATCGGTCACCGCCAAGAAGACGGTGATTACCGCGAATCATGGCAGCCACAAGTGATGTCAGACAATGCACTGAAAGCCGCGCAATACACAGCTGAACAAGTGGTTAACGCACTAGGTGGTCACGGTATCTTTGGTGTCGAGCTGTTTGTTAAAGGCGATCACGTTATCTTCAATGAAGTATCCCCTCGCCCACACGATACTGGCTTAGTAACATTGATGTCTCAAGACTCATCTGAATTCGCACTGCACGTACGCGCCTTTACCGGTATGCCGATCAAATCCATCACGCAATACGGCCCGTGTGCTTCAGCGGTTATCCTTGGCCAAGGCACTTCAACCAACATTCGTTTTGAAGGTCTTACAGAGGCGCTAGACGCACCACAAACACAAGTTCGCTTGTTTGGTAAGCCTGATATCGATGGTCGCCGTCGTCTAGGTGTGGCGCTTACTCGTCGCAACAGTACAGAGACAGCGATTGAAGATGCAATTGAGAGCGCGTCAAAAGTAAAAGTGATTTACTAACCAGCTATTCAATTCTGAACAATCACGAGTTCAAATCTGAACAATAAAAAAAGACGGGCTATCGAGCCCGTCTTTTTGTTGGTGTTATCTGTTGGCTTAACTAAGCAGACTGAACTTAAGCGTCTGACTCAATCAAATACACTTCTTCACTGAATCGAGACAAGCCCTTCTTAGCAATCTTCGGATGTTTATCGTCCGCAATATCTTGATTCAACAATGTGATTTTGTATCCCGCAAACAATTGATCAATCTCTAACTTAGGTACGCTAAACGGAGGCCCCGCCATCTCGCTTTGGTCATAATCTAGAGTCACCAGAAGGATCTTACCGCCCGGTTTCAACAGTTGTTTCAAACGCTCTACGTACTGCACTCGCATCTCTTCAGACAATGCGACTAAAGACGCGCGATCATAAATGGTGTCGACAGGCTGGATTGGCGCTGTGAAGTAATCGCCCGTGTAGATGTTCAGTTCATCGAATTGGTAGAGCTCGTGCTGACCGCTAATTTGAGTCACAGTCGGCGTATAAAGGTGCTCTGCAAAAAATGCGCGAACCGCAATCTGGCTTAACTCGACACCTTGAACATCTTCATGCTTTGAAGCTAGCCAAATCAGATCTTCACTTTTACCACAAAGTGGAACAAACACACTCTTCTCGTAGCTAGGCTCAGTCTTTTCCCAAAATTTAATCAGAAGTGGGTTTACATCTTTGAGGTGGAAACCAATTTGGTTGGCTGCCCATTTATTGTGCCAAAATTCAGGATTATTCATCTTTCGTTCATGTTAAACAGTCATAATGCAAGGGTACAGTATAGAGAGGTAAGAGCAACCTTAGCTTGGTTTAAAGTACCAAATTGGTTTCGATAAAACCAGAAACTGGCTAAGTTCAAAGTTCTGATAATTGCGGAACTAACGGTTGGATTATTTGTCTATATCTTCACATTTTAAAGCAATATTAAACGTTAGAGTTGGTTTCTGTCTTAGCTAGCCCCATTTAATATGTAGTGAGTTTAGTTAAGCTGTTTTTACTCTTGTGCGTTACTGGTTACCCCTTTTGACTACCCGTTTTTTGTAACCTTGTATTTTGGAGTTTGAATGAGTGTATTTCTCCGTACGACGGCCCTAATGCTTCTAGTATTGAGCCGAGCGCCTGCATTCGCAGCAGCACCTGTTTCAACAAGTTCAACTGATCAAACGCGCACTCCTGCGCAAAACCAAGTATCTTCAAACGTATTCCGTCATAGTTTGAGCGGCCTTTACGGCATCAAAGCCTTCGACTCACGCCCGACTCAGCCTTACACCGACTTCGATATTCTGTACAGCAAAGCGCATCAAGGCCAAGCTGAACTAGAAACTATCTGTAAAAGTACTGCTCTACTCACCAATTCTGAAGCACTATTTGCTGGCGTTAAATCTCAAGCTCGTGCAGAAGAAAAAATCGCCCTTGAGCTTGATGGTGATGTGACAAAAATTACCGACTTAGCCCGTGCAACTATCATCGCGAACGATGTCGAGAGCTTGGTTGAAGTTTACGAAGCGTTAAGCCGTGAAGCAGACGTTGTTAAGCTGAAAAACAAGTTTAAATCACCAGCTGACTCTGGCTACCGTGACCTTAACTTGTTGGTTCGTTTACCTAAAACCAACATCATTGCAGAGGTTCAACTCCACTTAAAAGCGATTGCTGATGTGAAAAGTGGCCCTGAGCACGAGCTGTACGAAATTATCCAAGGTATTGAGCGTCACGCAATTGCAGAACATCGCCCAATCAACGATATCGAAGCGGCACAAATTAATAGCCTAAGACGCCAATCTTTAGAGCTTTATCAACAAGCATGGCAACCATACATCACAACGCACATTAAAGCGGCTTAATCACTGACTAAGCAATTATCATAAACAAGAACGACAAAGGGCTGCATAATCGCAGCCCTTTCTTTTATCCATCGTTTTACTTATCGTTATCTACTGCTTTGCCCACCGAACCTCGTAGAGACCAACTTAGCCAGTACCCAGAGAAAGCGCACCTACTGGTGATAATACTCTTTAGTGCGATTGTATAAGTCCAATGGCTTCAACGTACCATAGAATGCGGCTACGTCTTGTAGGTCTTCATCTGAAAGGTGTTTGACCACCGACTGCATGTACAGATCTTGGCGTTCATCACTTTTAAAATCACGCAGCTGTTTAAGAATGAACCCAGCTTTCTGACCTTTGATATTCGGATAAGATTGTACGAAGGGAATAATTTTGTCGCCATGACACTGGCTACATAGATTTTGAACCAACTTCTCACCTGACACTAAGCTAGGTATGTAATCTTTGGTGATTACCTTGCTATCGACAAGCGTTTCAACCTCAGATTTAGCTTCCACTTCAAGCTTCGGCGCTGGTTTCGATTCTATTCCTAATGATTCGACTCGCGAGGCAACTTTATCTTCAGTGCTCGGCTGTTCATCAGTACACGCCGACAGCGACAAAACTATTGCTGCAGCGGCTATCGCAATAGCTCTATTTGCAACAGCTCTATTAAAAACAATTCCATTCACAAGAGCGGTCCGTTTTAATCGATTGATGATCATTGGCTCTCTCCCGGTATAGGTGGCATCAAAGCGCTATCAATAGGCTTACGACGATACTTGTTCATATCGATACCTTTGTCTTGATAGTAGGTACTGAGGTAATCCAATACCGGGTCCCAAGTATCAGACAGATCCCACAGCCCTTGAGTGTCGACCATCCACTGAATGGTTTCACGCCATTGCTCTCGATTACCGCTATTCTGAGCAACGATTAAGCTGGTATGGCAGGCGTTACATTGCCCTTTCACGGTCTCCCAACCGGGTGCCATGATCAGCCCCGACGCTTTATCTACGCCATAGTACTCTTTTGGGTTCTCTGGAATGTCTTCAGCATGAACAAGCATCGACGTTAATAAGCTGCACACCAATGCCGCTCTCATTATGCCTTTACGGTAACTGCGCTTGCTGACAGGAGTTGAGTCTGCATGAAATGACTGGCCATTAACCAAATTAGTAAGCTTAGAACGGCCATCAATAGGCTTATTGGAAATAGACAGCATCACGACACTCTTACTGCGATACGGTGGCAACCATTAAACAGATAACCTTTAGGATTCCATTGCGGTTGCACGACTGGCTGGCTATCACCTTCGCTATCGGTCGCCTTCGCCCAGATCTCATAATAACCTGTCATAGGAAGGTCTAGATCGGCTTCCCATTGTTGCCACGCGCCCTTGTTTAGCGGCTTATTCAGCTTTGCATCATGCCAAGTGGTGCCGTAGTCATAACTCACTTGCAGCTTCTCAACGGTTCTTAACCCAGCCCAAGCATGACCACTGACTTTAACCTTCTTACCGAGGGCAAACTCTGTCCCACTTTTTGGAGAAGTAATCAGCGACTTCACAATCATTTCTTCAATGATTCGGAAATCTTTGTTATCCACCTTCTCACCCGGAGCGATTGGGTTCTTAGGCACTTGATAAGCAGGAGCCGCCATCTTGTGTCCATCATGAATCTTGTTTCGAATACTGATGCCTGTTGCGCATTTCTGAGAAACAGAAGCCGGTCGACCGCCAAATACCGTTCGTAGCGGATAACCATGGAGATAAGGAATTGGCTCGCCATTCATTTCCCATGCAATCAAGGCGTTATCGTTCATCGCCGCTGCAATAGGAACGCCACGTGAAATTGCCTCACCTTTACCACTCAAGTGCTTATCAAAGCCATGGTTACCGACGTAAACCGCATCATCTTTAATGCCACAGTCTTTAAGCACATCACTCAACAAGACACCTGTCCACTGTGAACAATAGACACCAGCATTGTTCCATTGGTTGCCTTTAGTGCTCGGATAAAAATTGTTTCGGCTGTTACCGCCACACTCCAATACTAGGCTTTGCGTGTGATGTTTAAACTTAGATTTGAGCTCAGCTATCGTGTAGGTTTTACTCTGTTTTACCGATTCACCTTTCACTTCAAAGGTCCAAGTATCTGGGTCCATCTCCGTAAAATCTGGCATCAAACCATTCCAACGAACAAAGGGAACATCTGCAGGAGTCACAGCAGGTGCAAGCATACTTTCTGGCGGATACGCATTTAAAGGGTTGGTATTTAAAACGGTGTAGTAATCCGGTAGATCTTCTGCTTTTGCCCACGTTAATGCATTGATGTCCAGTGCTGCTAAGCCTTCAGGGCGATTCGCGGCAAATACCCACGACACCGGCAATGCAGATACTGCGGTTGCTGAAAGCGCGGCTTTAAGGAACTGTCTTCTATCTAAACTCATTGTGGTGACCCTGTGTTGTTCAGTTGGTAAAAGTAATTAGCTAACTTCTTGATGTCTTCTTCTGACAATAGTTGCGCGACTTTGGACATCGTTTTGTCCTCACGCTTACCACTTTTAAAGTCAGTCAGTTGCTCAGTAAGGTAGACTTGGTTTTGCCACTTAAGGTTGGGGATAGAGGGAAACGAGGTGTCGTTGTTACTGCCATGACAAGCAATGCACATATTGGCGAGTTGCTGGTACTCAGCTGCCGAAGCGACAGTTGATAAAAAGAGTAACATCAAAGCTAAAGCGGACTTACGCAAAGCTTCTCCTTAGATTTAGATCAACAAAATAGATTAACTGGCTGTTTATTGAGCATATTACAGCAAATCACTCGGTCTATTTAAATTCAATTAGATTTAACCTCTGTTCAATTTCACTGAACAGATTTAAAAAACCAATAAGATACACTTAATCCATACTCTCTAGCTGTCCATTTTAAATGTGTGGTTTATCTTTTATTCCAACTCCTCTCATCTAACCCAGAAACAGACCGATCGTAGTCAGTTCAAATAAGTCACAAATATCTGGGTGATTGCTCTTTATCCCTTTAAGTTTTTTTGCTTAGATACAATTTCAACCATCTGACAATTAAAGGGATTTCGTCATATGAAAATCAAAACATCTGCGATTTTCGTGCTCTCCGCTCTAACGTTACCTTCTCATGCCAATGAATGTGGTGAGTTCACGATAGCCGATATGAACTGGAACTCGGCAAGCCTAATAGCACACGTAGACCAATTTATTCTTAATGAAGGTTATGGCTGCGACGCACAACTTATCCCCGGAGATAGCGTTCCAACGGGTACCTCTATGATCGAAAAAGGTCAGCCAGATGTCGCGCCCGAACTTTGGACAAACGGAATCAAAGAAGCACTCGATAAAGGCGTAGCAGATAAACGGTTACGCTATGCAGGTAAGTCGCTGGTTAATGGGGGTGAAGAAGGGTTTTGGGTCCCGAACTACCTTGTTGAACAGTATCCAGAGCTCACAACCATTGAAGGTGTGATTAAAAACGCAAAGCTGTTTGAACACCCAGAAGATGATGAGAAGTTTGCTTTCTATAGCTGCCCTGCGGGTTGGACTTGTCAGATTACCTCCGGTCACCTGTTCGATGCGCTTAAGTTAGAAGATCACAATTTTGAAATGGTTGATCCCGGCTCAGGCGCCGCTTTAGCAGGTACGATAGCGAAAGCTTACGAACGCAAAAAAGCATGGTTTGGATATTACTGGTCGCCTACACCTGTGCTAGGTAAGTATGAAATGGTTAAAGTTGATTTTGGTAGCGGTATCGACCTCGAGGAATTTCGAAACTGCACTACTCAACCTGACTGTGAATCACCTAAAGTGACCATGTTCCCACCAGCGCCGGTTCACACGGTAACAACGGAGAGCTTCGCAACTAGCCAGCCTCTTGCCTACGAATACTTCCAGAAACGTGGTTTCACCAATCAGAAAATGAGCCAGATGTTAGCTTGGATGGAAGAAAATCAAGCGGATGCAGAAGAAGCTATGTATTACTTCTTAGAAAGCTCTCCAGAAGTTTGGAAGCCTTGGGTATCTGAAGAGATCGCAAGTAAGGTTCAACAAGCCCTTTAGAGCGAAGATTCAAAGGCAGAAGCCTAGTCTCTGTTTTAGCATCTAAAGTAAGTTCGTTACGGGGAACAGAAAGAAGATGGAGTTTGAGAGTTTGAGAGTTTGAGAAAGATTACTCGAAGTTAGAGAAATGCGTTTCGCTTAAACTCTATGCAGATACAAAAAGACCACGCTAGGCGTGGTCTATTGCTTGGCTACTTCTCGATTTTAATATTTTCAACTCGGGCCTTTAGTTTTTGTCCCGGTCTGAAAGTAACAACACGTCGAGCAGAAATTGGAATGTCTTCACCAGTTTTCGGGTTACGACCAGGTCGCTCGTTTTTCTCGCGAAGATCAAAATTACCAAAACCAGACAGTTTTACCTGTTCGCCATTTTCGAGTGCTTTACGAACTTCTTCGAAAAACACCTCAACCGTTTCCTTGGCATCCCGCTTGCTGTATCCGAGTGTCTCAAACAGGTTCTCAGCCAAATCGGCCTTCGTGAGTGCCATAAAACTTTCCTCAAAGCTATGTTAAACATTGCTACTATCGTCAGTAGCGCCAAAGCATTTACCCTATTCAATCAATGAGATAAGGTCATTTACAAGGAAAGTGTATGCCAAGCTTCTGATTTTCGCCAACTTTTTTATCTTAACTATTTAATTATTCTTTCAAATCAGAAAGATAACTCGCTTCAAAATTCACATATATAGCTAAAAACCATCTACTCAACCGCCACCAAATGGAGTTATATTCTATATAAATAACACTTGGTAGAATTTAAAACTTTAGCGATCTAAATAATAATTTTTGAGACTTTTCTCCGATACCCAATAAAATCAGCCACTTGATTTGATATGGGACTCAACAGAGGTTACTAAATAAGCGTTATTAAATATGAGATTTGTATCATTTCAGAATTTAATTCGAATTCACTTATAACAACCCACTCTCTTTTGGGGTTTTAATCAGTAATCCAATCATTATAAGAAAGCTTCTTTGGCACAACATGCAAAATGATGAGCAATAAACGGCTATTATTCATCTACAAAGTAAGCCTGAAAAGAGAGATCCCACCTAAGAGGTTGTTTAAGTAAAAGTTCGTTCCTTACAACTAGCTGTTATGTTATAACATATCCACATTATCACTAATTTTGTGGATTGAATGAGAGACATCGAAGCGATCATCGAGCACGTAAAACAAGGCTGTAAAACAAACGGAAAACAGTTTACCGCTAAAAGACTGTTGATACTGCGTGCACTGGGTCATGCCGACAAAGCGCTGTCTGCGTATGAAATCGTTGAATATTGTAAGGAACACTTTGCTCAACACGTTCAAGCGATGTCGGTTTATCGAGTGTTGGAGTTTCTTGAAGAACAGCACTTAGCGCACAAACTGCAAGTCTCTAATAAGTACATACTTTGCGACCATATCCTTTGCGATCATGAGCACGGCATCCCGCAGTTTTTGATTTGCTCTAAGTGCGACAAAATCACCGAGCAAACCATCGCCCCTTCCATCATTCGCGATCTTCAATCTCACGCAAAGCAAGAAGGCTTTACTGTAACAAGCCCCCAGTTAGAGATTAGCTGCGTATGTGATGAATGCGTCGACACATAAATATTTCGCTCCATCAATGGTGGAAGGCCCTGCGGACTAAAAAAATAAAAGAGCTCAATATGTTAAGAAGAAACCCTAGCGGCCATATGCCAAACGTATCGGAAACCGCCTTCATTGACCCGACCGCTATCATCTGCGGGAAAGTCATCATTGAAGATAACGTGTTTATCGGCCCCTACGCCGTCATTCGTGCCGACGAGGTTAACGAACAAGGTGACATGGAAGCAATCGTGATTAAGCGCGATACCAATATACAAGATGGTGTCGTCATCCACTCAAAAGCAGGAGCAGCGGTTACCATTGGAGAACGCTCTTCTATCGCTCACCGCTCTATCATTCATGGGCCATGTGAAGTTTGTGACGATGTCTTTATTGGCTTCAACTCGGTGGTATTCAATGCTGTGATTGGCAAAGGTTGCGTCATTCGCCACAACTGTGTGGTAGATGGCCTCGATTTACCGGAAAACTTCCATGTTCCACCAATGACCAATATAGGCTCAGGGTTTGACTTAAATAGCATCTCCAAAGTACCGCCTGAATACTCTGCATTTTCAGAGTCTGTGGTATCAGCCAACCACACCCTAGTTCAAGGCTACAGGAGAATTGCTAATGAGCTCTGATAAGTCACCTATGTTAGGCATTCCAACCAACATTATTACCGGGTTCCTTGGGGTGGGAAAAACCTCTGCGATTCTCAACCTGATGAAGAACCAACCAGAAAATGAACGCTGGGCTGTGTTAGTGAATGAGTTTGGAGAAATCGGCGTTGATGGTAGCTTGATTCAAGGCAACCAGACCACACAAAGAGTGTTCATTCGTGAAGTACCCGGTGGTTGCATGTGTTGTGCGGCAGGTTTACCGATGCAAATCGCGCTCAATCAACTGCTTACCGAAGCCAAACCCGATCGTTTATTAATCGAACCAACAGGGCTTGGTCACCCTAAAGAAGTGCTGCAAGTTTTGTCCTCTGAACATTACCATAAAGTACTATCACTGCAGAAAAACGTTACCTTAGTCGATGCACGGAAGCTCTCTGATTCTCGCTATGCAGATCACGATACCTTCAATCAGCAAATCACCATTGCCGATACCGTAGTTGGTAACAAAGTCGACCTATACCAAGATGGCGACGCAGAGAAACTGGTTGAATACGTGACTGAAATTTGTCACCCGAATACCAAGCTAGTCTTCGCTCACCATGGAAAAATCCCTTTTGAAGAGTTCGAAGGAGATACAAACTTCTTTGGCCAACAAGCGCACCACCACCATCATCACCAGCAAGAAAAGCCGCTCGCTTCAGAATTACCGATGCCAGAAAGCGGTATGATCAAAGCGACTAACCAAGGTGAAGGTTTTGAAAGCGTTGGTTGGCGATTCTCTGCAGAGAAACTGTTTGACCACCAGCGTTTGAGACACTTTTTAGTTGGATTGAAAGCTGAGCGGATGAAAGCGGTATTCATTACTCAAAGTGGTATTTTCGGGTACAACTTAACAGAGGATGGCTTGACGGAATCAGAACTCGATGAGTGTATCGAAACCAGAATAGAAGTGATCGGTCTAGAAATAGATGACGATCTAGAGAGCCAATTACTTGAGTGCATGATCGCTTAAGTCACAGAAAGAAATAAGCCCACTAGCCTTGTATACCAAAACTAGTGGGCTTTTTTATCATTCAAAACTGCTTATGCAATATCAGTTTTCTTCAATCATTTTTGCCCGGCAAGTGTTTGTTTCGCTTTGGTATTCGATGAACTCGCAGGTTTCACAATCAAACCAATCCCGACAAGAAACAGTATTGATGCAACAACCTGAGCCACAGACAGCACCTCATCATACATAAAGTAACCACTGATCAATGCGAAGATAGGCACTAACAAGGTTAACGGTGCGGTCGTACTTAACGGGTATTGGATTAGCAGCTTATTCCATACCCAATAACCAAATAGCGTGGTTGGGTAAGCCTGAAACAGCACCGCAATCGTCGTGTTCCAATCCCATTGTTCGATGCCCTGCCAGATAATTTGGTCACCGTGTAACATCACGGCAAATAACACTAATGGCACTGGAGCAAACAGCATCCCCCAGACATTGAACGAAAAAGCTTGAGTGGTTTTCGATGCCTTAACAATCACGCCCATCAAGGTCCAACTGCACGCCGCAATCATAATCAAGATCACGCCATTAACGGTGACATTGCCCGTTGCTGCGGATACCAATACCGCCAACGCACACATAGCTAGCATCGCACCCAATAATTTACGAACAGAAGCACTCTCCTTGAACACCCACACGCCAACCGCCATGCCGATTAATACGTTGGTTGAAAGCAAGACCGATGAAAGCCCAGACGATAAACCAGCAGTGATCGACCATGAAGCCATACCCCAAATTCCCACACCGAATACAAAGCCATAACTCACTAAGTAGCGCCAAGCGACATTAGGTCTCGCTACAAAAAATATCACCGGAATCACCGCTAGCGAAAAACGTGCGGCGGTTGCTAACAACGGATGAACATTAGTCACACCCATTTTGATCATCGAGAAGTTGAATCCCCAAATCGCCATGACGAATACCGCTAACAACAAATCATTTCTTTTCATACTGACCCCTCCTTTGTTTTAAATGAGTATCCCTTGAATAATAAAACCAGTACAGCTACAATTTTTATAATAAAAACCAGTACAGTTAACAACGATCGTGACAATGAGTATCTATAGAAAGCTAGCCAATCAGTTTATCGATGAGATAGAAACAGGCAAAAGAGCGGAAGGCGGACGCATGCCTTCGCTACGTCAATTGGCCAAGCAACAAGCCATAAGCATGTCGACCGTGGTGAGCTGTTACCAAGAACTGGAATCACAAGGCTGGATACATTCTCGACCGCAAGCGGGCTATTTTGTCTCGCCTCACAAGCCATCTCACTCAACGCCTGAGTGGGCACAGTTTGAGAGTAAGGTGTCTAGCGTTAAGCAAACGTCATCGACTCACAACTCAATCAACGGACCTTTAGGGGTTTCGAGCACCACCAATGATGAACAGTCGATCGTTGAACTGGAACGAAGTTTTCGTCGCGCTATTAAACGGATGGGTAGCAGGCTCAACCACTACCCTGATACACAAGGTGAGCCGATGTTGCGACAGGCATTATCCACCCACTTTGCCAAGCTCGATGTCCGTTTTTCACCTGAAGAGATGGTTATCACCGCAGGCTGTATGTCAGCGATTAAGGCCGCTCTTGAATCGTGTACCAAAGAAGGCGACACCATTGCGATTAGCTCTCCTTGTTTCAATGGCATTCTGGAGTTGCTCGGAAAGATGTCACGCCAGATCATCGAAATCCCATCGCTCGATGATGGTGTCGACTTGCTACAGCTGGAAGCGCATTTGAAGAACAAGCGAGTCGATGCCGCGATCTTTTGTTCTTCTCATATGAACCCTCAGGGGATCAATATGTCGGCAAGTCAAAAACAGAAGCTTGCCGAATTAGCGAATCAATATCGAGTGCCGATCATTGAAGATGATGTGTATCTTGAACTGTCTTACTCCTCACACACACCACTACCAGCGAAATACTATGACAAAGGCGGCTATGTACTGTGGTGCGGTTCTGTATCGAAAAGCCTATCACCGAGCTACCGTTTAGGTTGGTGCTTACCGGGAAGGTATATTAATGAATACAAGGCACAGTTTTCTGCCGCAAGCTATGGCGTTGCCTTACCGACTCAACTCGCTGTTGCTGACTTTATCGAATCTGGCCAATACGCAAAGCACGTTAGAAGAAGATGTACTCAAATCCTTTCGTTGCGCCAGCAATACCTTAGTTATTTAGCCCAACACCTTCCTCAAGACGTGAAGATAAGTAACCCGCAAGGTGGCATGGTACTTTGGCTGCAAATACCAAGCCTGAATCAACCAACCTTTGCTCAAGCTGTTACCGAGAAGCGCCTTGATATCAGGCTTGGACACCTATTCAGCACTCTCGACCTTTACAGCAATTGCTTACGCATCAATATTGGGTATTCGTTAGAGGGTGAAACTAAGCAGCAATTGGATGCCTTAATCGAGCTTATCCACATTCACAGCTAACAGCTAACAGCTAACAGCCCGTAGCCTTTCAAAATCAGCTTTTTTAAAAGCCTTTCGAACACCGAATTTTAATAGCCTTTTGTCATAAAAAAGAAGGCTATTATTCCTATATTGATTCGGTTAAAGCCCCGAACCGTAAGGAAACCCACTCGCCTCAAAACCCTTAAATGCTGAGTTTGCAAGCACCCACAAATTTATGCAACTTGGCTAATGACACATCACTTTTTATCGTCAATATACAGCCGTCAGCGCTGGCGTTTTCCTGTATTTGAAGAGAACTATTATGAGTGATAAAACAAAAAACAAACCACTACCTTCCTTTATCGAAGAACGCTTGAACTTCTATATTCAAGACCTGATTACCCAGAACCAAAGCCAAAAGCATTTGGTATTGGGTAAACGCCCCCAGCGCAGTGCCGTTGTGATGCAGAGCAATGATTACCTAGCGCTGTCACACAACAAACAGATCCAACAAGCCCATCAAGCGGCGATCTGTGAGCACGATGACAACGTGGTGATGTCTGCCATTTTCTTACAAGATGAGCAGTCTAAACCTGCGTTCGAAACTGAGCTTGCGAACTATGTTGGAATGGAGAGCTGTTTGCTTTCTCAATCAGGCTGGGCGGCCAATATTGGGCTATTGCAAACCATCTGCCCACCGAGCACACCGGTGTACATTGACTTCTTTGCACACATGTCGCTTTGGGAAGGCATTCGCGCTGCAGGCGCCCTCGCCCACCCATTTATGCATAACAATATGAATCACCTGCGCAAACAGCTAGAGCGCCACGGCTCAGGCGTTATTGTGGTCGATTCGGTTTACAGCACCATTGGGACCATCGCCCCACTACGCGACATCTACGAAATGGCGCAGGAGTTTGATTGTGCCGTTGTCGTTGATGAATCGCATTCACTGGGTACACATGGGGAAAATGGTGCAGGCTTAGTGCAAGCATTGGGGCTCACCAACCAAGTCGACTTTATCACTGTTAGCTTGGCAAAAACCTTTGCTTATCGCGCCGGGGCAATCCTTGGTCCTAAACAATTGTCTAGAACCTTGCCGTTTGTGGCGTACCCTGCGATTTTTAGCTCAACGGTATTACCACAAGAGGTGGTTCGTTTGGAGAAAACGTTGGAGGTGATCAAAGGTGCGGAAGGCAAACGAGAAGCCTTATTCAATCGGGCTAAGTCGCTGACTACGGGGCTAAAGCGAATTGGCTTTAACATCCGCAGTGAGTCTCAAATTATAGCGCTAGAGTGCGGCAATGAAAGGAACACTGAACGTGTGCGTGACTTCCTAGAACAGCGTGATGTGTTCGGTGCGGTATTCTGCCGCCCGGCTACTGGCAAGAACAAAAACATCATCCGTTTTTCAGTGAATGCCGACATGACGCCAAGAGACATTGACCATGTGCTCACGGTTTGTCACGAAGCGTACCATCACCCCGAGTTAGAGTTCGTGTAACCTTGTTCGAACCATATTTATAACTAACACCAACGGCAGGACTGAATGGACGCTATCATGTCGCGATACAAAAAGAGCCCAGCAATTCGCTGAGCTCTTTCTTGAATCTATGTCTACCCACTGCCCGTGAACTTCAGACGATTACACCCCCTAAATCCAGTGAGCAATTTTATCGAACAGTCGGTTCTTGTCCGCTGGTTTAACAATAAAGTCCGACATGCCTGATGATTCCATCTTTTCCAAGGTAACGGGAGAACTGTCACCCGTGTGAGCAATAATCGGCACCGAAGAGTATTCTTTGTCGGCACTTCGAATTCGGCGAGAAGCTTCAACACCGTCCATGATTGGCATTTCAATATCCATTAGGATCAAGTCGATGTCGTCGGTATCAAGCGCATCTAAGGCTTGTTGTCCGTCTTCTTTCTGCACAACATCAAAGCCCTGTTTTTCCAATAACATTGCCGTAAATCGGCGTAGAGATTCATTGTCATCGACCACCATAATCGTACGTTTAGTGGTGGCCTCTAGCGGTTTTACAGCAACCGATGTCATCACGTAGTTGGAGTCAAACAGTAAACGGTCAATGGTCGCATTAGTATTCAGTAGCCAGACTTGTGTTTCCACCCAAATAGGCTCGAAAGAGATGTTACGTACATGCTTGATAGGATGACGCTCATACAAGTAAATGATTCGCGCCTCAGTAAACGAAAGTAACGATTCAATCCTATCGAGGCAATTGGCTCTTAAATCCAAGCTCTCCATATCAACAAAGATCAGATCGAATTCGAACTGATACTCCTTGTTCTTAAGCGCAGATGCGACATCTAAGACGGCAAGTTCAAAGCCCATAAAACGCGATATCTCGGTCATTTTACTGGTCAGAATCTTCTGGTCGCTCACCATTAATACGGTCTTCAGCTTAGTGAGCTCACTCTTGATCTCTTTCACTGTATTTGAAGCCAAAGATGGGAACGTCATCGTAAACTGCGTCCATTGTTCCACTTCAGACTGGCATTTAATCTCACCACCAAACGAACGCATCACCTTCTTACAAAATGGTAAACCCAGCCCGTAATTACCCGACTGGCCTGTGGTGTAAAAATCTTGGAAAATACGACGAATGATATCGCTCGAAATACCAGACCCGTTATCCGTCACCATAATTTGGTTCGTCACTTCATCACTGAACATGGTGACATGAATATGAAAATCTTCAGGGCTACGATGATGGAACGCATTCTTGAACAGGTTATACATGACGTATTTCAGCAAGGTGTCGCTGCCCAAGAACTCAAAGTTACTCTGCACATCCAAGGAGATTGCTAACTTATCAGCAGTGCGCTTGTAATTGAAACTGTCTATCGCATCCTCAACCACGGCTTGCGCTGAATGCTTCTTAAACGTAGAGCGAGAGACTCGGTTTTCATCAATTGAAGTCAGTAACAGATCAATCGTTTCGTTACCGGAATGAATGATCTCCATCGCTTCATCGCCCACTTCACGCAACTGAATCACTTCTTCATTGCTTAACGCATATTGCCCTTTTTGAACGCCACTTTTAGGGTTAGGCAATATAGACTGCATAACATCAATAGAGGTAAGTAATCCGCTTAGAGGGTTTCGCATCTCGTGGGCAATACCCGCACCAAAAGACTTCGCCAATGACACCTTGTTTTCATGTTCCACCTGATTGCGGAAGTAGAACAAGTTGCCGAATAAGTAGATAAACAAAAAGATTGGCACATGCGTCCAATCCATTGTGAGTTCGAGGTAGAAGCCTTGTGCAATCCAAGCACACAACGTAGCAATCCCAATACCGGCAAAGGTTTGTGCAAACATCACTCTCGTCACGTGCACCAATAAAATATGGAGGAAAATAGCCGACATGAATGACATAACCCAAACGTTGGACCAATTATTCATTAGCAGCATGTAGAAAAAGAAACCTGGCAAACAGATAGTTACAGCAACTTGATAATAAGCCGGAAGGTATTTTCGCCATTCAAATGGGACACGATTACGAAATATAATGCCAAAGAACAATACCGAGCAAAACAGGCGAAGCGCTAAGTTTTCGTAGGGTTGCGGAAACAAAAACTCCCACACAATGTAGTAAATTGGAAAGCCGACAAAGCCCATCCAACCTACGAGAGTAAGGTTTGGTTCTGCGTACTGGTAAACTTTACGAATCGCGTTCATACGAAATACTTTGTTCTCTAAGCCCTGACGTTTATTAATTCTATGATTTGGTTTTTATACTTATATTTTGGCGCCGATTATATTACACATCACGTCCGAGCAGTGGGGTTTCAATCAAAGAACCAACAGATTTGTTTTTATTATTAAGCTTAGATGAATAAAGTCTCAGTTTTATACTTTAATTCAGACACTAAACCTGAGTTCCTGAGACTTGTCCGCTAGCGCCTACACCAATTACCCCTCTTACTTACTGTTATGTAACTGTTACTCGATGCATTTTTCTTGGAGTATCGCCGTAATCTATCACTGCGTAATGTTGCGTTACCCTGTTATCCCAGATCGCCATTGAGCCGTTGTCCCATTTGAAACGAACTTGAAACTCAGGGCGTCTCGCAATTTCAAACAGTTGGCTGAGTAAAACATCACTCTCTTTGCGGTCGAGCTCATTGATATAACGCGTAAACTGTTCATTGATATACAGCGTTTCTTTACCCGTTTCAGGATGAACTTGAACAACAGAGTGAACCACTGGCGGATTCTCCTGTGCTGTTTTGATTAAGGATTTGTGCCAATCGAGCTCAATGTCTTCTGACTCTATACCTTCAAAGGCCACCAGCGAATGAGTCGCCGATAAGCCTCTCAACTTAGCTTTCATATCTTCATTTAGAGATTCAAAAACCGCCGTCATAGAACACCAGATCGTGTCACCACCGACGCTTGGAATGTGTTGAGCATGCAACAGGGAAGCTTTCGACGGCAAGCTGCGCCACGTTAAGTCGGTATGCCAATAACTTTCCATTGGCGCATTGCCTAGGGTTGTTTCAATCACACTCACCTGAGGCGCACTTTCCACGCGAGGGAAGAAAGGATGTGCAGGTTCTAACGTTCCAAAGCGTTCTGCAATCATCAAGTGTTGTTCTGGAGACAAAGTCTGCCCGTCGAGAAAGATCACTTGATGGGTTAGAAGCGCCTGATACACCTTATCGAGTTCATCAGCACTGCATGTAGAAAGCTCTAATTCGTGGATGCGAGCTCCGATGTGAGGAGTAATGGGTTCTATTTTCAACATACTTTCGCTTATTGGTGGTATTGAGTTGCAGGGCGGATCTGGCTACTAGGCTAATCTGGCTACTAACAGTAAACCGGGCAAATGCAGATTTTCTTTCCCTCTTGAAATAGAAAATCGTCTCTCCGAAACAAAAAAAGAGCCCCTAAGCTGGAGCTCTTTTCGTTTTTTGATACTTCCTGTATCCATAGACAAGTCCAACCTGTAGTACTTTCACTGAAAGCCAGATCATCGATATCTCCAGTTGTGTATCATTAATAAATCTAGCATACAATCTTCAGACTGTTCTGCGACACAACCGAGATAATCAACTCTAGTGCCAAACCATCTCGCCACTCAGCACTTTCGCACCAAGTGCTAAATCACCTTCCGTGGCCTCAAATTTGGGGTAGGCTTTCTTCATACAATCACTGATCTCGACCGATGTTGGATTACTTTTGCTCACCAATGCTTTTTCAATATCAGCCACATAATCCTGCGTGAACTGAACCGCATTTATCCCAGTTGGCATTTCACCTAAATAGTGACCCGGAATTACAACCTCTGGCTCAAGTGCTTTCATACGCTCCAACGATTGTGACCACTGGCTACGAATCTCTTTCGATGCGGTATCTGCCATCCATACATGCACACCGCTATACACCGATACACCACCAAATACAGTCTTTTCAGATGGAACCCAAAGGTAAGCTTGGTGTGTGTTTATCTCTTTCACTTCGATGGTTTCACCTTCGATGCTTAATGCTGTGTCGTTCATCACCGTTGGAACAATCACCTTAGAGGGCGCATTACCTTCTAATATAGGCCCCCAGTATTCAAGCTTTGCATCTCTGGTGCGTTTGATATGCGCGACAACGGCTTCACTGGCAACGACCTTAACGTTAGGAAATGCCGAAACTATCGGTTCCAAACCAAAGTAGTAATCTGGGTCGCCGCTACTGATGTAAATCATCGATAATTTTTTGCCTGTGGCTTTGATTTGCTCCACTAGCTTTTGACCATCAGCCACACTAAATTGCGCATCAAACAGAATCACTTCTTTCTCACCCGAGACCAATACCGAGCTGGCTGGGAATATCGCGTTCTCGCCGGGGTTATAGTGAGTGATATTCAGATCCGCAGATAAAGCAACACTTGATGCCATTACGGTTCCTAGGCTTATCGTTCCTAAAAGCATGCTTTTTAATAACAGGTTTTTCGATAATGTATTCATGGCTTTATTCCGGTATTTGGAGTTGAACACCTGCCAACTCGCTGAATGTCCAAACATCTTATTTGATTGTTTTTAGATGAAATAGCCATCAAATTGACTTTAACTGTTGCAGTTTTCGGACATATACTGAGGTCGGTTTAATTCTCTAGGCAATAAAACAATGGATAAACTCGAGGCAATGAATGTCTTTGTCACCATAGTGGAACGTGGCAGTTTGAGCGCAGCGGCAGAGCACCTTGATCTCTCACGAACCAAGGTCACTCGTTATTTGGGTGAGTTAGAAACATGGATGGACACACGCTTGCTTCACAGAACAACACGAAGCTTAAGTTTAACCAGCGCAGGTAAAGAAACACTTGAGGTCGCCAGAGAACTTCTAGCGCTTGAAGCATCCCTAGCTGGAATCAGAAACCAAAACCGAGAGCATTTAAAAGGTCAACTGCGTATCACTGCGAGTTACTCGATTGTCGATAGCTTCTTGATGGAATCAATCAGTCGCTTCATCGCCAAATGGCCAGAGGTTTCTATCGACATTATCTCGACTGATCAGACCGTCAATCTGGTTGAGTCACGTATCGATTTGGCCATTCGCATAACCAACGAACTGACGCCCAATATTGTCGCGAAGCAGATCGGTGAATGCAGCTCCGTGATTTGCGCGTCGCCTCAATATCTAAAAGAGAGAGGCACACCCACAGAAGCCCAAGATCTAGCGCACCACAACTGTTTATCGTTCAGTTACTTTGGCAAAACCGCTTGGACGTTCAATGGCCCCAATGGACTAGAATCGGTTCCGATTAAAGGGAATATCAGCGCCAACACCTCCGAGGTATTGTTGTCTGCCACACTCAAAGGCAACGGTATCTGCTTACTGCCCTTTCCTTCAGTCGAAGGCCTAATTGAAAACGGGGTATTGGTTCCTCTGCTCTCTGACTGGAAACCGAAAACGCTGGGTGTGCACGCAGTTTATGGAACGCGTAAACAAGTCACACCGCTGTTAAGGGCCTTTATTGATCATCTATCAAATGAGATGGAACAGTCGAAAAGTTGGTAGAAGTACGATGCCATCAATAAAGAGGAAAACTTGCCATTAGTAAAACTGATGCAGAATTAAAATCATTAATTTTACTTAACTGCCAGTTACTTCTATCGTGACTGCATACATCTTCAATAAGCTTATTAACGCAGGGAAACTGACTATGGTTGCCATTACCGATCTAGACCTCCTACTGAAATCCATGTCACCAGAATTAATCAACGGGAACTATGTTTTTTGCACAGTCGATGGAGCGTTGGCAGACTATATTCAACTCGACCCAATCGCGACCTTTCGTGAAAAAGAAGGCTTAACCTTGGTGCTCGCTGAAGATGCCGCACGCCAAGCTCAACTCGATTTCGATGGTGTGTTTAGCTTGATTACTTTATCGGTACACTCAAGCCTTGAAGCGGTTGGATTAACAGCGGCCTTTGCCACCAAGCTAGGCTCATACGGCATTAGCGCTAACGTTGTTGCGGGCTACTATCACGACCACATTTTCGTTCAAAAAGACAAAGCAGAAGCTGCAATGAGTGCGCTGAAAGAGTTTTCAGAAACTGATTAATTAAGACTTCGATGACTCACAAATACAAAAAAAGCGACGTAATCTACGTCGCTTTGACTTATTGCTTACCCCGCACTCACTGATCAGGCATCAGCGAGTGAAACAGTTAAGCAAGCTTAAAAGTGGCCACTTTGTCGCTTAAACCAGCGGCTTGGCTTTTAAGTTCGTTTGACTCAGTTAAGCTGTCCTGTGCGCCCACAACCAAGTGGTCAGTAACATCTTTAATGGTCGTAATGTTTTGGGTAATTTCACCCGTCACGTGTGTTTGCTCTTCAGCAGCCGTTGCGATTTGAGTCGCCATGTCACTGATCAAAGCCACCGCCGAGTTGATCTCTTCAAGCGCATGCGAAGCTCTGTCGGCATCTTCTACGGAATGTATCGCCAGTTTCGAACTGCTCTCCATCAACTCAACCGCTTGAGCTGTCGTGCGCTGTAGAATATCAATCGTTGATTTGATCTCTTCTGTTGAAGAGTGAGTGCGCTGCGAAAGCACACGTACTTCATCAGCAACCACAGCAAAGCCACGACCTTGTTCACCCGCACGAGCCGCCTCAATTGCAGCGTTCAAAGCAAGTAAGTTGGTTTGCTCTGCAATGCCTTGAATCGTTGCGAGTACAGTCGAGATCTCTTGAGCATGCTTGTTAAGTTCGCTAATCACACTACCCGCTTCGTTCACTTCATTAGCTAGGTTATTGATTGAACCTTTGGTGTCGACAACCAGTGCGTGACCGCTGTTAGTGCTTGTCGCTGAATCTTGCGCCGCTTTTGCTGTTTGCTCGGCATGCGATGCAATCTCCTGCGTAGCGCTCGCCATTTCAGTTACAGCCGTCGCGACCATAGTGATTTCTTGCTGCTGATGATTAAGCTCATCCACAGAACGGTTCGCACGCTGAGCACTTTGCTCTGACTGGCTGTTTAGCTGTTCTGACTGCCCACGGATATGGCCAATCAACTGCTGTAAGCTTCCAACAAAGGTATTGAAGTTATGAGCTAACTCACCCACTTCATCTTGGTTTTCAACATGAATGCGTTGAGTTAAATCACCGCTACCATTCGCGATTTGCGCCAGTGCTTGAGATACGTGGTTCAACGGACGGAATAGAATCGTACACAACAGGTTAAACAGTATGGTACATACGATCACCACAAGTAGCGTCACCAACACTTGACCAATCACTGCATCAAATAGTGGCGCAACCAGAGAGTCATGGTTAACAACGCTCACAGTAATCAGGCTCGTTCCATCAATCGCACGTGCGTACAGAACATAGTCGCTGCCATTCAACTCGATAGAAGTGTCTTTACCGCTAGTCAGCGCCTTTTGTACGTCCGCAAAATCTAACCCAAGTGAGCTGATATTTTTGTTCAGTAACTTGGTGTCAGGGTGCGTATAAACCGTGCCTTTATTGGTCGCGATGAACATGTAACCTTCACCCGGAAGAATCACTTGCTCTAGGCTATTAAGAATGTCGGTAATTTCAACATCCGCGCCTAACACAACCTGTTGACCATGTAATTGCATGGCAGTACCCAGCGACACAACATTCGCCCCAGTTGCAGCTGCAACCGTTGGATTATCCATGAACACCTTACTAGGATTTGCTACCGCGTTGGTGTACCAACCCCATAGACGTGGGTCATCATTGCCCGGCGGCAATACCACTCCGTTTGCGTTCTTTTGCGAACCGTCTGGAAACGCCAAGAAGACATTATCAAAAGAGGCTGAATCACGAACCTGTTTTAGGTGAGTCACCAAGCTTTCCTGTTTGGATTCTTTCGAAAGAGAAGTAAGCGCACGCTCTTTGGATAAGATCCAATCCGATACATATTGATTGTAAGAAGCCGATGCGCCTTCTAAACGCTGTTCAACTTCTGTATCCAACCTTTGCAATGAAGCACGAAAAGACAATGCCTCGACCAAAATCCCCCCCAGGATAATGGCCATACTGGCTGAAATCGCCAGTTTATTTTTAAGCGAGAGTTTCTTGAACATAGGAAACCTATAATGTGGAAGTAAAAAACCGTGGCGAACAAATTGGTTGCCAAAGAGGTTTGCAAGCGGGATATATTTTACGCTTTAAAATAAATTAAGAAACCGATGAGGAACTGAAATATTGATATATGTGAGTAAGTGCACGCATCGTAACCCATTGATTTAGAGAATGGTAAACTCTAAATTTTGAATTAATGTGCTAATCAAGGTCAGCTGATGGGTGTCTCTGTTTGAGAATATTAACGGCACAGATCGCTCTATACCGTCAGCTCATTAGAAAGGTATTTAAACGTTTGAAAAGAAACAGGCTATGGACTAGATAGTCAAAAGTTGATCAACCAAAGTCCAACGTTAACAGCAATCGTGTCTCGTCAGATAAAGTGACTGGTGAGCGATGCACAAGCCCCGTATTTTCGTTGCCACTCCAGCGCTCCCCTTTTAGTAATGCCACATCACCACTCGACAGTTGTTGGATATCTGACTCATGATTGTATAAGCCGGACTCTGAATCTGGGTGTCCGTTGGCCCCTCGCCCTAGCTTAGAACGGTCGACTAAGTCGTTTGGCAACCATTGAGTCGCAACACCATGATAAGTTGTCACCAAGCGGCAAGGCACTTGATCAAAATGGAAACGCGGGCACATCGCTTTGTTCAAAACCGCTAAACGCAATCCGACTTCTTCAAGCTCGAACAAACAACAAAACATATCCACCAGCTCTGCCATATTTTCTAATAGCGCTTTAGAAGCGGTACCATCGGTAGCAAATTCCAACTTATCGAAAGCATTTTCAGGTGACACGCTAACAGACTTACTAAAGTTTGGATTCAAGGCGATAAATTCACTGATTGCCGTCGTTAAGCCTTCATCAAACTGTCGCTGCCATACCGCCATATTAATATCGCTTTGGTAGATATCCGCTAATACCGTTGGCTGCTTAGAAGCACTAAAGCTTGGCTTGTGATTTGCCTGATCCTGGATACTCACAACGGAACTAATGTTGAGTGGCTGGTTGCTATTGGTTGCCAAAGGCTTGGTTAACACGGCATTCATTACGTCGTCTCCTTGATACATGCTCATCGCTTCTCTCCTACCAATATAATAACTATTCTAAGTAAGAGTGATTTTTAGTTATGTTATAACATAACTAAAAATAAACAAGTCACTTAGTCGATCATGATTCCAGTAATACAGCGACGCCCTTCTTTGCCAGCGGTAATTTTTCGAATGCTGAACTAAGCTTCTATCAATCACTCTTTCCAAAAAACCATTTTAAAGACGTACGACTCATGAACGTAAACCTGTGAATTCATCAATCTGGTGACAACTTATGAAAAAACTAATCTCTACATTCGGCCTCCTATGCACCGTTATCTCCGCTCAATCTTTCGCGGAGTCGGGCTACACATTAGATCCGAAGTTATCGAACATCACATTCGCGACCATTAAAAAGCAGTTTGTTGTCGAGCCTGCATCCATCAAGCCAATGTCTGGAGGGCTTACCGAAGAGGGTCAGTTTTCAATAGTATTGGACTTGAAAAGCGTGAGCACCGGTGTCGCTATCCGTGACCAGAGACTCAATGAACTCTACTTCGAATCAATGAATTTTCCTGAAGTGAAGATCTCAGGAAAGGTTGAACCGTCGATGCTATCCGGTGACCCAAAAAGAACAACAACAATAGCAGCGGAAGTTACTTTACACGGCGTAACCAAAACGATCGATTTCCCAGTTGTGGTGGTTCCATCCTCAGGGTTTGTCATGGTTAGCTCAGCCTCGACAATCATCGTCAACGGCGCTGATTTTGGGATATCGACAGAGAATCTAAACAAACTTTCAGCAACCGTAGGTGGATTAGCTATTTCCGACAAAATCCCTTTGAGCTTTAACCTACTTTTCGACCAATAATGGGCTTATAACTCTTCCTTTCTATTCTGCCTCATTTCACATTCATCAATCGTTTAAGAGCGGTGAATGTGAGTGAGAGCAACTGAGCATCAAACTTTTCTAAATAACCTAATCATTTAGCTCCGACTTTAGTCTAACCATTAATCACTCAATTCTAAGGTGATTAAAACAATCGCTTACGGCCTTCCCCTTGGCAGAGCAACAGGTCCACCTAAGTGTTTAAACATACTGGCTATTTTCCTACCTCGAAACCACTTTTAGATATGCAACTTATATGACTAACAGCCTAGTGATATTGATGGTGAATGATGTCAGTATGCAAAATCAAACAAAGATTTTGTCCTATTGCCAGAGCATCTAGTCAAACTGAAAAGAGCCCCTTTTATGCTGAATACGCACATCGTTAATCGAGACAGCTTGGCTGGAATGGGGGCGACTCTAATAGGCAACGGGATCGGTAGGTTTGCCTATATAGCATTGATGCCAGCTCTCATTCAAAGTGGTTGGTTTAGCGAAAGTGATGCATCTTATCTTGGTGTAGCAACCCTTCTTGGATACATATTGGGTGCACCAGCTGCCAATATACTACTGCGTTATTTCAGCGCCGGTCAGTTAATTCGTTTCGCGATGTTGGTGAGCAGCTTTAGCTACTTGGGCTGTGCACTGCAGGATGCGCCCTTGGCATGGTTCTATGTTTGGCGAACTTTGGCTGGAATTGCGGGAGCATTATTAATGGTTGTCGCCCCACCAGTGATTGTCCGAAAGTTTAATCCCGATGTGAAGGCGCGTGTCAGCGGTGTCATATTTTCAGGCATTGGAGTTGGCGCGATGTTATCTGGCACATTAATCCCAGTACTGATCTATTTTAGTGTGGTGTCGGCTTGGATTGGCATGGGAATCATCGCATTAGTCACAACGATACTGACTTGGAATACATGGCAAACCCAACCTAATACGTCAAAAGCGCCCTATATAAAATCTTCCTTCTCTCAGCTATCAAAACCTAAGTTAATCAGCGTAACGCTTATTCTTGTGGCTTATACCTTCGACGCTATCGGCTACCTACCACACACCTTATTTTGGGTTGATTACATCGTGCGTGAACTGGGCATGTCGTTCACTAGCGGTGGGTTATTCTGGGCAACCTTTGGTATTGGTGCCGCCATTGGCCCATTAATAACAGGCATATTGGGAGACAAGCTAGGGCTAAAGAAATCACTCTGCATTGCATTTAGCTTCAAGGCTCTAGGCGTCGCATTACCCCTTTTTAGCACTCACCCCATCGCGCTACTTATTTCTTCATTACTGGTCGGTATTTTCACGCCGGGGACGGTCACTCTGGTGTCGACTTACACATTGGAGATTGTCGGTTATGAACTGCACACTAAAGCGTGGGCTGGGATGACACTTTCTTTTGCTATATCACAAGGAGTCGTCGGGCTTGTGATGGCGTACCACTTAAATCACGTGGCGTCGTACGATCTGTTATTCAGCGTGAGTGCTGCTGCTTTAATTTTGTCTGCAGTGTGCACCTTAATGACCGCGACTCGACCTAAGCGGGAACACTCAATCTAAATCTAAACGCGCTTTTTTGGACCAGTTATCGAATAAAATAAGGGATTAACATGCAACTCTACTTAAATGAAACCTCTCCGTTTTCACGCGTAGTCGCAGCAACAGCACTTCTGTCTCGTTGTTCGCCTTTGTCTTTTGTTTGGGTCGACCCTTGGAGTACGCCGACCAACCTGATAAACGTAAATCCGTTTTGCTTAATTCCGGCATTGGAACTGGAAGACGGAACTCCACTGACAGAAAGCTTATGTATCTGCCAATACCTAATTGAAACGTATCAACCTCAAACGCTGCGCCAAGTGACGTTAAGTGATGCCCATCAAATGAAGCATCTAGGAACAGCAAAGACATTAATAGAGATAGCTTTTCGAACCGCAGCACTAACACGCTATACCGACAGTGATAATGCGCTAATCAAGAGAGGACAAGACGGTATCGCTGCCGCGCTAAAGCAACTTGACCAAGAGATAAACACACAAGGGTTAGATTCCCTTCTTACTGATAACTTGGCCACGCTGTATCTCCATGTCGCTTTGGATTACGTCCAATTCCGACATACTGCGTTGTTTGATGAAGCGAACAGCCGAAACATCACCGATTTTTTACACCGTTCTCCATTCGCAGACGTACTGACACACGTAAGCATTGAGAGATTAGCAAACAAACCTAGATATAAAACGTTGTTAGATTCACACTGTCGAGAGTCGTAAAAATGGCAAGAAACAAGGCGTACAAAGTCTAGAGTTGAGCGTTAGATAGGCTCAAAGGTGTCGTTGATGTCACATGTCGTTACACAGCATGACGCCTTAAGGCTTTACATCTTGGGCGAGGTAAACAACAATCCCTGAGAATAAATCCATAACATAATGTATTTAGAAATTATGAGTAGCACAGAAAACAAAAAATCGAGTCCTCTTTTCGAAGTCGTGTTTAACGTCTTTCTTCCTTCATTCATCCTAATGAAGTTCAGTGGAGAGGAGCACCTTGGAACAGGCTTAGCATTGCTCGTCGCCCTTGCCTTCCCTATTGCTTACGGTGGTATGGAGTTAATCCGTAATAAGAAGTTCAACTTCATCGCGGCACTTGGCTTCGTCAGCGTGCTATTAACGGGCGGTATTGGTTTCTTCGAACTAGACACTCGCTGGTTAGCACTAAAAGAAGCATTAATCCCTGGTCTAATTGGTTTGGCGGTTCTTGGCTCAACCTTCACCCGCTACCCGTTTATCCAAAAAGTTATCTTCACACCGGCTCTGTTAAACATCTCTCTTATTGAAGAGCGCCTCAAGCAGTTCGGTAACCAAGCAAAGTTTGATCGTTGCCTAATGACATCGAACTACCTATTCGCAAGTACCTTCGCTTTCTCTTCTGCAATGAACTATTTCCTTGCGACTTGGATTGTGACGAGCCCCGCGGGCACGGTAGCCTTCAATGAAGAACTAGGTAAGCTGACACTATACAGTTACCCTGCAATCGCTATCCCAAGCCTTCTAATGATGCTTGGTATCTTCTACTACATCTGGCGCCAAGTTCGCGACATGACTTCGCTAGAAACAGAACAAATCTTTATTACTAAGTAGTTCTCGTTACGTTAGCTTTAAATACAGAATAGCTTCAAATACTAGATTTTTTAACGCCATAAAGCCCAGCCCTGTCGCTGGGCTTTATAGTTTTTTCTGTCTATAATTCATGAATTCGATCAGCGTTCTTTTAATTGATACTCTCAATCAACCAAGACATTCACAGTCACTTATCTCTCGTGAACTCAACTAACTCGCTTTAAATCCATAATAATCAAGGAATTCCATTGATTGAGCCGACAGATGCTTTTATAGTCAATTCTGTTGGTTACTTTACAAAGCTCTACCCAACCACTGACAATATTTCAGTTGCCGTTGATAAGATCGCATAAGCTAGGTGCTAAAAGTAGACGCCAGCCGTACTCAATAAGGAATATAGATTATGAACAAATCTCAATTAGTTGAACACATCGCGACTTCTGCAGACATCTCAAAAGACCAAGCAGGCACGGCGCTCAATGCGCTTGTGGAAGGTATCTCTACTTCGCTTGCTAACGGTGATGACGTATCGATCCTTGGATTTGGTAGCTTTAAAGTTAACTCTCGTGCCGCTCGAACTGGTCGCAACCCGCGTACCGGAGAAGAGATTCAAATTGCAGCGTCAAAGACGCCAGCATTTAAAGCAGGCAAAGCACTGAAAGAGACGTGCAACCTGTAATACAAAAATACAAGGAAGGTTACGATGACGACTAAGGAAAAAGCGAAAACGAGCCGAAGCAAAAAAGCAGGTAAGTCGCCTAAAGCGCAAGCTGAAACACCTAAGACTCGTCAACGCATTGAAGAGCTTCTCGAAGAGCGTGAATTGGCCAAACTGTTAGAGCTATAGTTTATGTAAGAACTAAAGTTTAGGTTTGAGCAAAGTGATAGTTTGTTATCGTTCTAATGCCACTGCAGATTTGTAGTGGCATTTTTGGTTTTAGAACTCCCCCATTAAATCAATTCCCTCCTCAGTTCCAAAAACGGAATTTTAGCTTACTGGCTTAACGCCGATAACGCGTTGACGGTTACGTTTGAGAAGCGCATGCTTTTATTTCGAGCAGAATCGTTGTCTGGCGTGTTAACCGTGTAATCGCCCCATAACTCGTTCTGTGCAACGTACTCAATTGGATGGCAGGTCACATGAATAAAGTAATTATGTTAGTAATGGGGCTGCTTTTTACCAGTCGATTGTTTGCCAGTATTGTGCCGCATGTTGGTCAACTTGAGCATGATGCGCCTATTCTCCTTCGCTCGGCATTGATTGTGGGTGTTGCGGCTTACGCGGTTTGGAGTGCATTCAAATACTTCAAAAAGACCATGGCGTCTGGTTCAGATCAACTGTAACGGCGAAAGTCCAAAAGCTTTTGAATATGCCTCTAATTTCGATTACTGATCTGCGAAATAATCGATCAAGATTTTACGCCACTTTCGCGATTCACGAATCTTCAACAGTGCTCGGTTAATCTCTTCTTCGTACACGTTATTTTCAGTGATGATAAAGCCATAATTCTGCTTTTCTAACTGATACGGCAACACCTCTAGGTCTTCAAACTGCCCGCTTATTCTGCCGTTACCGATCATATATTTGAGCACCACATCATCAGCGACAATCGCTTCGACTTCACCATCCTCTAAAGCCGCTAGAAGCCTTGGCATATCAACATAACTCTTGTGTCGAATTCCGAAGCTTGTGAGCATCAAAGAAGACGTCGTGGCAACCTTTGCTCCTACCTCCACATTCGCAAGATCATTAACACCTTCAATATGGGAAGAGCCTTGGCTGAGAGTCAGTTTGCTGGCTAAAACAGCGGTAATACTGGCGATAAAAAGCATACTAAACACACCAATGAACACCGTGGCAATTCGCCCAGTTAAGCTCTTAAACTCAAAGTAATTGAATGGACCTCGCGTGATAAAAAGTAAGCCCATAATAAAGCTTTCCAACAAACGTCCCGTTCGGCTTTTCATCGAGTAGAGTTTTTCATTCTCGCCATGCTCCAATAGGTAGAAAAACGCGCCAATTACGCCAGAGACAAAGACGACGGCACCAATGATCAACCACAGCGCGGGATTGAAGAAAATGGCATGCAAGGTTTGGAGGTAGCCCTGCTTTTTAACTGCAATGGCGAGATGAGTTTCGTAAAAAGAATGAGAAAAGTCGGCAAATAACTCTCGCTCTGGGGTGATTGAAATACAAGATACACCGACATCAATTTGCTCGGTTTTAATCGAATTGAGTAAGTCATCTAAGCGGTGGGTCTCTAGCGTATACTCAACGCTCATCTCTTTGGCGATCTGCTCCCAGAGCTCGACACTCAATCCACTCCAGTCGCCTTCCATAGAGCTAATGACAAAAGGAGGACATGGATAAACACCGACTTTAAGCGGGGCGGAAGAAGCATAACTACTGAAGAATGGAAAAAGTAAGACGATTGATAGAACACAATATTGGAATGTCGATTTGAAGAATTTTGGCATCAGCAGCCCTCCGAGAAAAGGCAGTGATGAACCGAGTGCGGGGAAACTCGCTCTAATGAACGGATTCAAGCGTGCTCAGGAACTAAAAGGTGGATAATGAATTCAAGACTGCCCGGCTAGTTTTATTCGTTATTACATTAACTATAGAAAACCTCTATTTGTTGTGCAAAACAGCGGAATCAACAAACGAGCACCACCCAGGCTATCGCTCGATAGCTAGGGTGATGACATGAACTGGCTTTGCGCCGACGAACATAACTTTCCGCACTGCGTAATTTGGCTTTCAAGGAAGTAGATATTACGTCTGCTTTTGACCCATTGGGCACGAACTTCCAGTTCTTGACCAATGGAAATAGGATGATGAAAGCGAGACGCCAAACTCACCGTCATTGCAGTGATGTGATTTTGGAACAAACAATGCAGCATCGCGCTGTCGTGTAACGCGGTGACAATGCCACCCTGCATGATGCCATCGTAGCCCTCAGCTTTATCTGTTGGTACAATCTTGGCCCTGGTTTTATATTTAGCTAAAGTCTCATACTTGGATAAAGTATCGTGCTTAACTAAAGCCTCGTGCTCACCAATAGCTTCAAATATTATTGGATTGTCTGAAAAAAAACCTTGGCTGCACACTTGGCAACGCCGATGGTTGTGTGGAATGAAAACCTTCATACTTACCTTTTAACCTTAAATACCTAGAGATTAATATGGCTCGACCAAAAAAACATCGCCAGTTATGCACCCGAGCGGCTTACTCTTGCTTTAAGCCTAATGGCGTTCCTATGGACGAGCTTCATAAAGAAGAATTGCTATTAGAAGAGTTAGAAGCCTTACGCTTGGCTGATCAAGAAGGATTGAGCCAACTTGAAGCCGCTGAACAAATGCAGGTGTCTCGCCAAACGTTCGGCAACATCATCAAGCGTGCAAGAGCCAAAGTCGCCAAGTGCATCGTCAACGGTCACGCGTTGGTGATTCAAAGCGCTTAACTCGCGAACTAGCCCAACGTTAGTTAACCCAACGTTAGCTAGCTCAACGACAGTGAATTCTCGATACTTAGCTTGATGGCTCAGAGATCTGATACAGCTTTCGACTCTGCCCTTCACAGGCATCTTTGCAATTGCATTCACGCTCAATATCTAACTGCGCAAGCCCTCCACAGCTGCCTTTGATTGGCTTGCGAGAAAAAATCACACCTATCGCCATCAACGCGACGATTCCGACAAACCCCAATAGCGTCAACAAAAAGGTCATTTTCGGAACCCTCGAATACCCCCTAAGTGATTCGGCTGTGCCATAAGAATCGCGGAGTCTTTCTTGCGCCCTTCCTCACCGCACCCTTTCTTACTACTCCCTTTATTACTGCACCCTCTCTGACTGTGCCCTTTTTTGCTGTGACAAACGTTGCGAGGCTCCCGACCGTAATCGAGATCGGTCACTTGTTGCAGATTACTAAAATCCAAAGCACCTATTTCGGCCTTTCCTGTTGATGCCAGGACTCGAATATCGTGGTTGAACAAGTGCGCTAGCATCTTCTTCCCTATGTGACGGACGACTACAGATTTCACATCGTAAGAACGAAGCACTGAGATCCATTGCTTCTTTTTATTGCAAGCGGTGTCGGACTCAACCAAAGGAACAATCTGCTTTATTTGTCGTTGTTCATCGACAATCGCAATCTGTGGGGAACGAGCAAAATGGTTGCCTACATGAAGGTCGCGACAAGGTACTGCGTATAACATAGTAACTTCCTGTTATTGATGATCAGAAGTTCAGCATACGCCCCATTATTAGCATATGCCAACAACTATCATGTGAAAAATAAGATTTACTGGATCGATAACTAAGATCAAAAGCTACAAGCAGCCAATAGGGTTGGCGCAGGTTACTCTACCTCCCAAACCTGTTCACGGAGAGCCTCCCTTCCCCAAAAACAAGAATGCCCCACTAGTGCGGGGCATTCTTTGTACCTGCGAGCTGGAATTTCAAAGGCAGAAGTGACGATATAAATCGTTGTTACAACGAAAGAGTAAAAGTACTCCCCACACCCAGTTCAGATTCAACGACTAGCGTTCCTTCTAGATTCTCGACCATGGCAAGCGCTAAAGATAACCCAAGACCATACCCCTCGATATTGCTGCGGCTGCTGTCGACTCGGTAAAGTCGTTCAAAAATCAAATCCTGATATTTCTGTTCAATGCCAACACCAGTATCTTGGATGGTTATCGCGATCTTACCCTCTGAACTTTGCTCGGCTTTGACCGTCACTCTTCCTTCGGGCTCGGTGTACTTAATCGCGTTATCAACAAGGTTAACCAACACCTGAGTCAATTTGTCAGGATCTGACTGAATAACAAGAGCATCAGCGCTCTCAACCTCAAGCTCAACTTGTTTATCTTCTGCGACATCTTCATACCAGCTCACCACATTGGCAATCACATCAGAGACCTGAGTCGGCACTTTCTGTGGTATGCGCTTTCCAGTCAGCTCGTCGTTCAGCTTCATCAAGGCGGTTAACATATTGCTTGCCTGCATGGCGTGTTCAGAACAATCTGCCAATGCGTCTTTCATCGCTTGTTGGTCGGCGTTATTGAGCAATGCCGTTTGGGAGGCTAACGTAATACGCGACAAAGGAGTTCGAATATCATGAGCGATCGCATCGACGGTCGTATTCAAGGTTGTCGTCACGTGCTGTAACTTGGCAACCGCAGTATGGACACTAGAACTGATCACATTGAGCCCTTGCGGTAAATCAGATTCGGCTTCATTTTTAGTGCTAGCGCTAGGAAATTCTAACTGCCCTTTTTTCAGCTTATCGAGCAGGTCGCCAAAGGTCACTAACGGAGACATCGCACTCTGGATAATGTTACGAGTAAAAACTGCGGTCACAGCCACGAGAGCAAGCAACGCATATAAAGTCATTAGCCATTGATTGTACGCGATAAAGTCTCTTGCTCGGTTATCCAAAACCAACCAGAAATCATACTGCTCCCCTTCAATAGGCAACGACATATAGGGACTCAAGATGAAGCTCTCCAGCCATGAACGATTGTCATCAATTTGGTAGCTAGAAAAAGGCTGTTCTGTCGATAAATGTTGAACACCAGCGATAAACACGCCATCAGATGAAGCGCCCTTCTCAAGCTTATACGCCGCAATGTTGTTTTCGAGTAGCCGATGAGGATTCGCCTCTAAAACATGAATCAATCGCTCACTCGAATCGTAAGTCAAAATACGCTGATACTCGGTCGACATAGACGTAAGGATCTTCTTTTCCGTTTGGTAAAGGTCGAAAAAGAAGATAGCCCCAACAATCAGTTCCACCAGCAGCAAGCAGAGCAGTAAGGCCGACATAAAGCGAACCAACAAATGTCTCTGCGTTTTAGCAAGCGCCTGTTCAATACTACGACTTGAGGACATAGCCAACACCTCGAAGTGTGTGAATTAATGGCTTAGAAAAACCCTTATCAACTTTGCTGCGAAGCCTACAAACCAAAACATCGACCACGTTGGTTTGCGGATCAAACTGATGCCCCCAAACATGCTCAAGAATCGCGGTTTTCGACATCACAGCCTCTCGGTTTTCGAGCAATAATTTCATCAACATAAACTCGCGTTGATTAATGGTGATCGTTTGTTGCTCTCTTTGTAGCGTGTGTTTAAGTAGGTCTAGGCTAAGTGGGCCGTAATGCAATTCTAATGCTTGAGGCGTGGGTTGCTTTCCTCGGCGTACCAAGGTTTGGCAACGAGCCAATAACTCAGGAAACGCAAAAGGTTTTACCAAATAATCATCAGCACCTGACTGTAGCCCTTGCACTCGTTCTTCCACTGAGTGTTTGGCACTTAATATGATGACAGGCGTCGCGTAACCTTGCCCTCTGAGTTCAGCCAACACTTCAAACCCATCTTTCTTTGGCAACATGATATCGAGAATGATCACGTCATACTCTTCGGTTACGGCCTCGTGTAATCCATCAACACCATCTGTTGCGTGCGTCACCGTTATCCCTTCTTGCTGAAAACCATTCACCAAAAATCTCGCGATATGAATGTCATCCTCAATCAATAGTATTTTCATTAACGTCCGTTTATCTGTTAGCCGTGGTCTAAACACACTCTATCAATATCCTTTCTCGAATATAACCAACATTGCAACTTTGTAATGTTCGAGAAAGCTCCTCGTAATCATGTGTTCGTTAGTATGAACCTGTTGAATAAAAACACCCTTTCTAAACAAACAAAAAATAGAGTTCGGAATTTGAAAACAGATTCTTTTTGAAAACAGATGATTTAACGGAGTAAACATGAAAATGACAAAACTAACTGTACTAGCAGCAACTCTTGGTTTCCTTAGCCTTTCTCACAACGCAATGGCAGCAGAAACACAAACGGTCTCTTTCACACAGATCTCATCAGAAGCGGCATTCAAGCTTGCTCATGAAGCGGTTAGCCAATGTGAGGCTGATGGTTACAAGGTGTCTGCTACGGTCGTCGGTTTATCAGGGAATGTGATTGCGCAACTTCGCTCAGATGGCGCAGGTATCCACACGCTTGATAGCTCACGCAAGAAAGCTTTTACTGTCACTAGCATGAAGCAGCCGTCAGGTAATCTGATGAAGCTCATTGCAGAAAAGCCAATCATGCAACCATTACAAAATATGGATGACAACTTGCTGTTCTTAGCTGGCGGTGTTCCGGTACAACTGAACAATGCCATGATTGGTGCGATTGGTGTGGGTGGTGCGCCAGGAGGTCACCTAGATGTGGCGTGTGCTGAAAAAGCGATTAAGAAGTTCTTCTAAGCAAGTCCATTCACTCGCCTAATTTGGTCATACCCTTGCTTGCCCCAACAATAAATGCCTCGCACTTGCGGGGCATTGCTGCAAATTAAAGCAGTTGCGAATAAAAGCAACTCCGAATTGGAACCGATAATAGAAACGTAAACAGGCAAAACATGACACAAATTTGATGTGAACAACTCACTCAATTGTTATATTATAACATTACACTTAATAACTATTCGCTCTCATGAAACAGCTATTTATTCTAATCGATGTCATCAATCGTTTCTCCACACGCTATGTAAGCCGTTTTTCGACATGCTGTCGTTCTCTAAAGGGTTTGCCTTTTGGCCTAGTATTACTGTTTTTTACGCCAAATCTATATGCCCACCCTCACTCTTGGATAGAGATGAAAACTCATATTGAGGGAGAGAATGGCATGATCACCGGTCTCTCTATGGAGTGGTCTTTTGATGCAATGACCTCCATGTACATGTTGGATGGAGAAGATGTCTCTGCCGATACAGAAGCTGAAACATTCAAAAAGCTCGCTGCGTCTGTTATTGAAAACATGAAGTATGAGCACTACTTCACGTACTTTTATGATGGTGAAGAGCCCATCAAATATCAGGTTGCTGAACACGCCAAGTTTGAGCGTGATAAAGCCAAAATGGTTCTAACATTTGACCTACCACTTTCTAAACCTAAACCAGTGACACGAGACTCGCTTCGCGTACTCATTTTTGACCCTAGTTACTTCGTCGACATGTCGTGGCTATCCAATAGAGACGTGACCTTGTCACTTGAACTAGCGAGACAATGTCAGTTGGAGTTAATCGAGCCCAACCCGACGCCAGAACAGATGAGTTATGCGATGTCTTTACCAGCCGATGCTGACCCAGATAACACGTTAGGCCAACTGTTTACACAATCGGTTGAGCTTCATTGTGCAGCAGTTCCTGCATCCTAATAAAGTGACTCTTTATCGCCATTACGTAAGCTTCTCAATTCATTTAGAGAAAAATATCTGATATAGGTTCTTGTGAAATGCAGACAAATCAACTTAAAACAAACTATTACCTTATTGGCGCCGGAGCTTTATTGCTTATTGCTGTCGGTGCATATCAAGTGTGGTCCATGTGGCCATCGTTAGTTATCTCTAGCATCCAATGGCAAAGAGAAGTCAATTCAGAGCTAGCCGACCTACTCTATGAAGCCAAATCTAATCCTTGGGGCGCAGGCAGTTACCTTATCGGATTCAGCTTTATCTACGGCATGCTCCACTCTCTGGGGCCTGGGCACGGCAAGGTTATTGTATCTACCTACTTAGCCACTCACCCAACCAAAGCAAAAGCGAGTTTGGTACTTACGGTCGTCTCCGCTTTTTTACAAGCACTGGTCGCAATCTTACTAGTAAGCGTGTTGCTGTGGGGCTTTAGTGCTTCCATGCGAGTCGTGAATGACAAAGCGAATATGTTTGTTTCATTAAGCTTTGCATTAGTGGCCGTGGTAGGTGCGTTGATTTGCTGGAAAGCTCTGAAAAACATCCACTCAACGATGCGTAAACCGCAACCAACTCTGAGAGTGAAAGCCATCACTCCATTAGCAACAGGCACAGCTTCGTCAGTGTCAGTTCGCTCGTCAGTGCCAGTTCGTACGCCAATGGCGCTTCGTTCATCTGGTTCAATGGTTATGGGCGCTACCAATGCATTGCAAGCCGCTGACCACACTCATGCAGATCATTCTCATGCCGACTGTGGGTGCGGCCACCAGCATGTAGCCGATGCAGATGCAATCAACAAAGCCTCAACGCTCCGAGAATATGCGGGAATCATCGTGACGATTGGTATCAGGCCATGCACCGGAGCAATCATGGTTCTGCTTTTCGCAAACATGGTTGGCCTATATTGGATGGGCGTTCTGAGTGCCTTTGCGATGGCCGTAGGCACAGCATTAACAACCTCATTAATTGCAATGATGACGCTAACAGGTAAACATCTAGTGAAGCGCTATTTGGCAGCGGGTAACAAGAACAGTAGTGAATCATTGAAAGTCGCAGGTCACTATCTTCAGCTTTTCGGTGGCATTCTACTTGTGTTGATTGGCTTGTTGCTAATGAGTGGACAAGACAGCGGTATGTCGCCTGTTTTCACTATGTAGCGAACGATGTAATAACAAACCTCAGTTTATTGCGACCTTTACCATTTTTACTAAAAAACACTAGCCCTTATCTCTCAAATCTGAATTAACAGCCACATAATTTCTACTAACCTAACTTTGCACAGCCAGTTAGGTTAGTAGTCAGCCATTCAGAACAGCGCGCTCTATGTAGTTCTGTAACAAACCTACATCCAACTTTGATTTTCCTATTCTTAGCTACTCTTTCATAAACTAACTTAGATTGTTCTAACAATATTAGAGCACTATCCCCCTCCTTTTGAAAATAAGGACATAACTTCCGCAATCCAGAAACTGCGATCGCACTCTTCCTATTTTGAAAAAAAATAGAGCAGCAGTTTTATCAATTGAGTAACAAGCCGAAATTATACCCAATAAATTTCACATCAAACTCCAAGCCTTTACCTTACAACTACAGATAGAGCTTTCTTCAACCAAATTCTTGGATAACCTATACTCAAAGGTAAACAAATGAAACTATACATTCCGAGCGCCACGCTCAGTGTTTTGTTACTTTCTCCGAGTTTCGCGAGTGCCGAAGATATACCTGATTCATACGAATTGCGTAATTTTTCGATGCGCTCACAAAGCTCTGGGATAGCCCCACCGCAAGAAGAACTCGGCGTTTATGTTGTGAATTCGGGTCCTGGTCTGGATACCGGTTGTACCTATGCTTCTGGCGGACCTCTACTTATCTCTTTACCTGTTCCTATGGTCGTCAGCCCCAACGTTTTACAAAGTGACGGGAGAATTGCTCCGAGTAAACTGGGCGATATGCAGCAAAAAGGCGTTATCGGTTCTAACGCAAGGATCAGCATGCCGGTCTTCGACATAGACTCCAATGCCAACGTCAGTAATATTGCTCCAGAAATAGATATCGTATCTTTTAACGGAAAGTCTTTAGGTACGCTGCAAGGCACTGATAACCGTTGGACGGATACTAACCTTCAAGTCGATATCAGTGATATCAAGTTCGGCCAAAACAATGAGATTCGCGTCGATATTGATACTGGCAATACGGGAGACAACTGGTGTATGTCTGTCGATTGGGTCTCAATCGAGTTTGATGTTGCCATTCCTGTGATTCTTGCTCATGGCATTGCTGCACAATCAGACACTTGGGATGATGATACGGCTCCAGGCGTGCTTTCTACACTTGATGACTATGGCATTCGTTATACTCGTTTCTCTGCTGACAAAAATGGAACCACAGCGACTAACGCTAATATCTTGAACAACAAAATTCAGGGTTTTCTCGGTGAGTTGAAATCCGACAAAGTTCACGTCATTGCACACAGTAAAGGCGGGCTAGATACCCAAAACCTCAAAGCACTTAGCCCTTCCTTTGAGATAACCTCCCTTTCTACTTTCTCCACACCTCACCTTGGTAGCGTCGCAGCAGATTTGTCGGTGATAAAAATGGACCACTACGCCGATATCTACAGTAACGTCAGTACCGATCCAAATAATTACGCTGGCAAGTACATGCAACTCCCAAATATTCCGTTTGCGGGTCCTAAAATGCCTGGTATCCGTGATCTAACAACGGATACAGCATCAAACGCGATCCAAATGCGTACTCGCGGCAATATTGCAAATACATTTTCTATTGGGGCAAATGCCGATCTCAACCAAGACGGTGTTATTGAGAAAGATCCTGATATCGTTGGCCTATTCCCATGGGGATCGCGTTGGGCAGGCGTTACCGCTTGGCAGGCGCTAAGAAGCTTTAGTTCTGCGGCCTACCTCGATACTCAAACTCAATCGGTCACAATGCCAAGTGTGTATGGACCACAAGCTCATCCAATCACCATAGTCAGTTACCAAGCCATTCAAACAGTACCGCAAGAAAATGATGTTGTTGTGACCTTGGCAAGCGCTAACCCAAGTTATACCAATGCATTGGGTAACGTATTGGCTAACCACTCAACAATGAAAACGGGACAAAACGTTGAACGTTTTCTACAACAAATTATTTCAATGCGCTAAGGAGTGGCCACAATGAAATTCATCAAGCAATTAGTGATGGTGTTCAGTCTTTTCTGTACCTTCATCACACCGGCTATCGCCAGTAATGCAATACCCGTTGGGATGAGTACAAGCACGACACTATCTCAACCAGTGACTAGTAACGATAACGAAGTCACAATGCTATTTACCATCGACAAAGCGGAAGCCCTAAAAGCAGAAATCATCGTGCCGTTGGATGATGCAACCGTATATTTAGTCAAGCCTAACGGGCAAGTCGCAACATCATCCAATGATGTGCAAGCGAACATACTTTCAGGTGACACACAAAGTCCGCCGCTACCGGGCAGCTATTTATTTTTGCCTGAAGTAACTAACCCTGAACCTGGCGAATGGAAGATCGTCGTTGATTTTCCAAACCCAAGTTACAACACAGTAATTATTGCTCAGGTTGCGATCCAATCCCCAATTGCGTTTGGCATGGCGATAGCTGCAAACCAATTTGTGGTCGGTGAACCAGTTCCCGTTTCTGCATTACTGACAAACAAAGGGAATCCAATCACAGGTGCCCAAACCAGCGCAGTGATCATTGATGAAGCTGGAATAAAAACACGCCTGACGCTTAAAGATGAGGGTGTCAATTTCGATGCTATTGCTAAAGATGGTGTCTACAGCAATATTTTCGTTCCACCCGCTGAAGGGGATTATCTAATTGAAGGCATAACGTCTTTTGAAGAATATGGAACAACTATCACTCGCCAGACAAGTAAAAAAATCCACGTACTACCCTCTGACATTGAATTTGTCAGCCTCTCACTCGCTCCACTGTTTTCCTCTGAAGGCTGTGTTATTGCCTTAGAGCAGCGCTTGGAACTTGATGTTAAATCCGCGGGGGATTTTGCCATTCATGGTTACCTCACCGATGGAATTGACGAGCTGAACACAAGCAAACGTCTGCAACTCAAACCTGCGAAGCAAATCGTCACTCTACAGTACTCAACTGAAGATATTTTTGGCGCGTTTGATTCAGCGTCTACTTTGACCTCCAACCCGACGATCATCTACGCAATCACTCAAGATGACATACGAATTTCAGCCCCTCGAATTCAGTTTGAAGAATTTATTGATTTAGCATCTTTTGAGCGTTGCCGCGAACCGATTGAAGTCACTGGGAGTTTAGTCACCACACCGACTATGTCGCAAGATGGAACCTACATTGATTCGCTGAGTTTTGAGTTTCCTATCCATGTTACGCGCAGTGGAACTTACACAGGTTCGGTAAATATCGTTGGTGCAGCCGGAGAGTATTTAGAGCTAGTGAGTTTCCAAGAACCGCTTGAGGCTGGCGAAAACACCATCAAGTTTACCGTTCCTGGTAACACGTTTAAGCAAGCCGATGGTCCTTATGAACTGAACGCACTGCTAATCTACAGTGGCGTTGACTCCTATCGACAAGGAGTTCTCGGTCAAACTCCACCATACCAAGCCTCTGATTTCAGTCCGCCAGTGAATGTGACCCTCCCCTCTAACCTATTCGGTTTGGAAAGAGAAAACTGGCAAGCAACCCCGGCAACACAAGTCACGCAACATCGTGTCGGTGGTTACTTAAGAGCGGGGGCTTCAATCCCATACGACTACGAAACACTAGCGAGTTTTGACTTAAGTGAGGTTCGAGGGAAAATTAAACAGGCAACGCTTATTGTTGATTTCGGAGATTCAACTCTTCAATTTCCATTCAACAATGTAACTGCGCATATCGTTAATCAAACTTGGTCTCCAAACACACTGGATTACGACACGTTCTGTGAGTCTTTTACAATATGTGCAGCATGGAGTAATCCACTCACTACATTCAACAACGTAGAAGCAGGTCAAACGCTTAGGTTTACCAACTCTAAACTATTAGAAGCATTAAATGAGAAGAGAGTGTCTGGGTTGAACAAACTAGATATTGCTCTTACCTCTTCTCCCTATGAAAGAAGTTTCTTCATTAACGTTAAGCAGGTGTCATTATTCATCGAGTACTGATCCTAAAACTGAAATAGAATAAGGCCATGCCCAAGGTATCGCTTTGGGCATGGCCTCTCAGAGTGAACAGTGATGAACTTTGCAAGCTTCATATGTTTATTCTGTTAGAGCAGGCTATACCAGCCCCTCAACAGTAGTGATAAAGCACGCTAATCACTATAGACTCCATCAACCAACAAAATGAGATCGAAGTTTTATCCAAAAAGGCCAGTAGTCCCAACAACCGGGTGACTCCACAGATCTATCCATCCCATCACCAAATTTTTAGGTGACTTTAAAGATGCCCCTACACTAGTCTGATAGCTAAAGTTAGAATAGACCCGTTAAGTATCATCGATTTACAAAACAGAGCCAAAATATCTAAATAAAAACAGTGAGAAGCGATACAATGCTCGAGTTGCTAGATCGCAGCATGAAATACCAATTCAAAGAAAGCCCATTAACAAGAAGCATTAAAGTAGCCTCACATGTCTAAAGAACCCGGTTTCACTACAGAATACAAACTCGACAAGACGTTTTTCGCGGAGTGTTATGATCAAACTAGTCTTCCGACTCAATTTCCAAAAGCCTACTTAAAAGGAATACTGTTTCTTATTTTTGGTGTGGTTCTACTGGAGTTTGAACTATTACCTAACGGCTATGTTGGCTGGTTCTTTATTGTTTTGAGTGTGATTGAAGCATTCAGTGTGTACTGCAAAAGAACCTGGTGGTTATGGCGACAAAAGATCAGCTCAGGCGCAGGCAGCAAAATCGTCTTTCAAGGTGATGCTAACGGAGTAAGTTACAAAAACCACAAAGCGACCAACGCTATCGCGTGGAGTGACATCGACCAACTTGAGCAGACCGATCTTGGTTTTATCCTGCATATCGGTAAACAGCGCCAATATGTGAGTAAATCTTGTTTAAGCGATGAAGCCATTGCGTTTATGATTGAACACCATGCCGCATCAAAAGCGAAATAACACCAATAAATGCCTGCTGACTTAGCAGGCATTTTTCTACCACCTTTAATTCAATGTATCGAATGACCGGACCATAACAATGAATACCGTGTACCAAATCAGTGATTGCCACCTTTCCGATGATTCCAGCTATGAGAACCTGCGCAGAGCACTGGAATACGTCAGCAAAGACACGGCATGCAAGACCATCTTTCTGACTGGTGATATTTGTTGTAATCCAAAATCTGGCGACTACGTTCGATTAGAGGCGTTCATTAGGCAACACATTAGCGACCAATCCATTTATGCGATTGCGGGCAATCATGATGACTCTCGCTTAATGCGCACTGAGCTCAAAGGCTCGACGATTTGTGTCACCGATAAAGCCACCATCTGTGAACGAGAGTTTGTGTTCCTAGACTCAAGTTTCAAGCCACTTGATAAACAACATCCACTTGGTTCAGGGCGTATTGATAACCGCGGCATGGCTCAGCTAAAACAACAATTGAGAAAGGCCAATGATCCTATCGTGGTTGTTCACCACCCTGTCATTCCAGTCGGTGCAGATTGGATGAAAGCAATACGTCTAGAGAACGATGCTGATGTGATGGGCGTACTTCGAAAATATCGTGTTCGTTATGTGATCTGCGGTCATGGCCATGATGGAATAACGGCGACACAACAAGGCATCACCCAATATATGGCCCCGTCGACAGCCTATGGCTTTGACCACTCGATCAATGAATACAATCGCAGCGAGAAGGTAGGATTAAGTCGAATCTCGTTGTCGACTGATTCCATCGACTATCAAGCTGTCTACCTTTGAGGATGCTAGCTTTAACCTTGCTGCGCTGCTAACTTAATACTCCGCGAACTTGGTGCTCCGCTACAAATATTCTTTTACTTCTTTGAGTTTACCTTTCAACTTGTCTTTTTTGCTTAGCGCTTTGTCGAACTCGTCTTTTGATGTATTGAGATAACTCACGCCATCTTTAATTTGAGCTAAGTAAGCCACATAGATGGTGTCCATAGTTACGAATTCTATACCCGACTTAGTGATGTATTTGCGGGCGAATTTTCTGGTTTTTTCGTAAGACTTGTAAATCTTACCTGCAAGTTCACTACCTGGAGCATAGGTCGCAAACTTATCGGGCTCCTTCTTAAACTTATATTTGAGCTTTCTCATGTGCTTTTTCATAAGCGAACGTTTCTTATAAGCTGGCAGATCCAGCACGCCAATGAGCACCTCCTCTTTGGAGCTGACCAGAGGATGTAGAATCCACATCATCGCGACAACCGGTATATCTTGGATGCTCTTGTTGAAAAACGTACAGCAAGCTAGGCCAGTGATCGTGCTCTTGTTCAGATACATTCTCAGGCATTCTTTTTGGAAAGCTTTGTATCGGGCGATAGTAATCTTTCTGTAAATGTAATTAACGCACCACTGACAAATCGACTTCGCCGCTCTTGCTATGGCTGTCGCTGGTGAGGCAGTACCCAAAGAAACGATATTGACCACTAACGTTGCGGAATTAAAAGAAAACTCCAACAACCCGTCTTCTAAGGCTGTCGCTTTAATTTTTCTTCTCACCACTCTCAGCGTCATCTGCCCTTGGCTATCCGCTACTGATATCACCTTGGTCGCTTTCTTATAGAGTGAAACGCCCTTCAGGCCTTTATATGCGCCTTGAACTATCCCTTTGGTGTCTTTAATGAAAGGAGCAAATTCTTCCCAAACATCGCTGACTAAGTCAAAGATCAAAGGTTTCATCTCGGTGAATACGTTTGAAGGTAATAACTCCAATCCAGGAACGCCTTGAACCGTCCTGTTTACCTGAGCGAAGATCTCATTTGACGTGTCACCTACCGCTTGCCCATTATCACTATCATTCGACTTTGAGAGATCCTTCACCTCATTCGTTATTTTTCTGACTTTGTTCAGCACCTTTCTATTTTTTCTGATTTGTTCAGGTGTTTTTACTGTGTCATCGATGCTTACTTCACTAAAAAACCTAAGAAAGAAAAGTTGTTTTTCGTCTATCGGGTCACCTGTTATTTCCAAAGAGTTGTTCAAAATATCTGGCATGATTCACTGTCCTTGTTCATCCATTTAAGATCGTTTAGCAAGTTGAATATTTACACACAAAAGAGGCTGATATGAAGGATTGTAAAACGCGAAAAGAGCCTCGAAACGTATTGGTGGACTCTTTATCTTTACCTCTCGGGGTGATCAGTAATCGCCCACCATATTGTTCGATATCCGTCTTTTCTGTGGCTAAAAAGTTTGAGCTATAAAATCAAATGTAGCTTCTGTTTGCGCATAGAGCCAACTGACTCAGCTAGGAAACGCTAGGAAGGTGTGGTGAGTCGAATTTCACCTAAAGGTTTGTTGTGCTTTAATTTATCAATCTGTGATTGAAGCCAGCGCGGAAACAGATTTGGCGTTACACTCATTAAGATCAAACAAATAACGAGGGTCTATGACGTTTTCTCCTGCCATTTTGCGTAAAGTCTGGTACTCCCCTTCTATTAACCTTGGGCTTCGCGCCACCAGTGCCATTGTGCTGTTTCTCGGTTTAGGGGTGCTGTCGAATCAAACCACTATCGCCATGACCGCGCTGATGACCATGCCAGCCGCCCTGATTAGTGGACTCGACGCAGCAGGGCCAAGGAGATGGACACGTTTTGCGATTACCGCAACCGCTTGGGGCATGACTCTGGCCGTCAGTTACGCTCTGCTGAAAAGCGGACTTCCTTTATGGGTGACTTATGGTGCTATGGGTGCGTTGCTTGCCAGTGCGGCAGTCAATGGTCCATTCTGGGCGAGGCTCGGCATGTCTAGCCTCCTGATTGCTGTCGTCAGTCTGTCGCTTCATAACTCCAACACAGCGTTAAGCTTGTACCCGATGTTGGTACTTGGCCCCCTTACTTTTTCGCTGTTTAGCTGGCTTTGGTTTGCGCTATGGAAGCACTATGCATTGCGCGTCTGTGTCTCCGCGATTTACGAAACCTTGGCAGACTACATCCAATATCGACAAGCATTCTTGTTAGGTAGCGAAAGTGATGCACCGAAAAGACGCATCAAATACCAACTCATCGAGTTGTTCCAACAGGCTCTTCAATCCGAATCTTTTCGATCTAAACAAGAAGATGCTAACTCGCTCCGACAAGCCTTGTTCCTCGCGCTTGATACGTTTGAAGTGATAATCAGCAGCCACACAACAAATCCCGATCTATTAAGCCAATTTCAGTCCAATAAACACAAACGAGACTTGCTATTGGTATGGAGCCAACATTGCCAGCAAAGGTTAAGACACAAAGCCAAACAGCTTCTGCTTAACACAAACGAAGAGATGAAGCATTTAAGTTCATTACAACAAGAAGCCGACGACTTGATTGAAGCGGTCAAGCTCGAAGACCAACCCCGCTTTCGTTATTGGGCATTCGCCGTGAAGCACATCTCTCGCCGTATTGAGCTTAATGAGCCCGCTTATGAACGTTCTTTTGAAGTGCAGCCGTTCGAGCTGTCTTTTCGCCTACCAAGCCGAGCCAATCCAATATGGCGTCATGTTACCCGTGTCGGTTTAATGTTCGCACTTGGCGCTGGAATTGCGGAATACTTCGAATTGATCCGCCCTGATTGGGTTCTGATTTCGATGTTAATGGTAATTCAACCAAGCTTCTTAGCGACACGCAGTAAAACGTGGCAACGCTGTTTAGGTACAGCGCTTGGTGTGCTGTTCGCGACCTCTTTGATTCACATTGGTGTACCGACGAACGCGATGTATACGCTTATCGTCATCCTCTTACCTGTCGCGATGCTTAATATTATGCGCCATTACTCGCTAGCCATTGGCTGTATTACGGCGCTATTGATTTTGGTGTATCAGACCATGGCGCACCAAGGGCTCGACTTTGCCGCGCCACGCGTTATCGACACCCTGGTCGGTGGTGCGATTGTCCTGCTCGGATATAGCTTATTATGGCCGCAATGGCGAGGCAAAGAGATCCACACTCAAGCGTTAAAGGCGCTTAATAGTTCAAAAAGCTTATTTGTGTATTGCTACGAACAGCTGCAAATTGGCACCGAACAACATGACCATACTGCGCTAACCAAGCAACGTGCCGCTATGCTAACCGCAGAAAGCGACCTTGAGCTGATTTACAACGAGATGCAGCAGGAGCCAAAACACACTCGCGCCGACCCTCACTATTATGAAGATATGCTGAGTCACTATCGATTGTTAAGCCATTACCTCTGCTTGCTGATTCCGCTGGTCAGGAAAGGCACGCAATACCAAGGCTCACAACAAGTTGAGAGCTTGATTCATGATGTGATGGATGCATTGATCAATACCATTCGTGATAACCGCGTCCATGAGTTGCCCGCGCTCACTAATCAAACCGAAGCCCAACATCCAATGTCAGCTGCTGGGCAACGTTCGGTAGAAGAAATCATCTGGTTAGCGCTGATGACAGTAAAACAAATGCACGATTTAGTTCGGCGCAATCTCGAAAACGAAAAGTTTGACAACGAAGAACTTGATAACTAAAAGCTCGAAAACGAATAAGCGAGAAAACAGAGAGCTTGAAAGCTGAATATGTAGGATTATCGCCCCGCTTTCACAAGTGACCAAAGCCTTGCAAGCGTTATTACCCTAAGGTTTGCTAGCAAGGTCTTTGTGATTGATAATAAAAGCAATATAGGCGCAGGTTAGCGCTTTTTTATCACCTAGGTTTATATTGAGGCTATATGGAAATCAAAGTACTAAAAAGCTTTGTGGCTGTCGCGACACATTGCAGTTTTTCAAAAGCTGCAAAAGAGTTGAATACCGTTCAACCTGCCATTAGCCGCCATATCACAAGCCTTGAACACGAACTTGGTGTGAGCCTATTTTTCCGTACATCTCGCGAAGTTGTCATTAGCGCCGCAGGGCAGCACTTACTTAAAGACGCGATAAAACTCATCGAACAAACGGAACAAGCCAAACAGTCCGCGATTCGAGCTTCTTCTGGTTGTATTGGCACTTTAACTATTGGTTATCTTGGAGGCGCAACTCTGAGTTTTCTGCCTCGTTTAGTTCGACAGTATATTGCTGAAAACCCCAATATTGATGTTGATCTTGTTGAGATGACCGCTTCTGAACAGATCGAAGCCCTGGATAAACGAGAGATCGATATTAGCTTCTCTCGCCCACTGCCGAACCTGCTTGTTGATGATTACACCTCGGTGACGATTTATACAGATAAGCTTGTTGCTGTTTTGCCCGTCACCCACGAACTGGCGCAACACTCCACCATTCAAATAAAACAACTTCAGCAAGACCCTTTCATCTTATTTGAACGTGAACAAGCGGTAGGATTATTTGACTCCATCATTACTCAGTGTGACCTATCTGGCTTCTCTCCAAATATAAAAAAACAACCCAACAACATGCAAACTGTGTTAACCCAAGTATCTTCTGGCTTAGGTGTCTCTATCGCTCCGCATGCAATTCGTGATTTACGCAGTGAGGGCTGTGTATTTGTTAACCTTGAATCTGTGGATGTACCAATGCCATTAGTCATGACACACCATTCACATACTCTATCCCCCACGGCCAGTGTATTTGTTGCTGTCGTACAGAGTGAAATTGAGGCGATTCAACAAAACATGGCTTAGAAAGTTATCTATACCAAATTCGTATAGAATTTAGATCAAATGGTTATTTTTGTTATTCAATCGCTAACCTTAGACTTAGCTCATCGAAATCATTCATTAAAACGATGAACCAAAGTTAAGGTGTCACCATGTCAAAATCGACTACAGAAGTGTTGAGCACAGGACGTTTATTACTGATGTCGAGCGCTGTCTCGGCAACTGCTGCGAACCTTTATTATAACCAACCTATCCTCCCTAAGATCGGCGCAGAGCTAGGGTTAACAAGCGAACAGCTAGGCGCAGTGCCAGCTGCAGGTCAGATTGGGTATGCCGTGGCACTACTGTTCTTATCGCCATTAGGAGACACGTTACCCCGCAGGCGCCTAATAGCGATCTTGTCTGTCATGTTGGTGTTGTCATCTTTTGTCGCGTTTTCTGCATCTAGCTTAGTAGCCCTGGTTGTTGCGTGTTTTGCGATTGGCTTGAGCGCCAACATCACTCAGCAACTGATTCCATTTGCAGCGTCATTAAGTACTCCTGAAACGAAAGGGAAAGTCATTGGCACATTAATGACAGGCCTAACTGTGGGCATCTTGCTTTCGCGTACACTCAGTGGGTTCATCGGTGAGCAATTTGGGTGGCGTGCGGTATTTATGATGTCAGCAAGTATTGCGATGATTTTTGGTGTGTTGCTGTATGCCTTTTTACCGACGAACACGCCGACAACTAAAATACCTTACCTTAAACTGGTTGCGAGCATGGCCACGTTAATCAAGCAGCATGTGACATTGCGTACTTCCGCTTTAACTGGCGCGCTTTGGTTTGCTTCGTTCAATGCGCTGTGGGCAACGTTAGCTCTGCACGTCAGTGAATCTCCGTTTAACTACAATGCACAACAGGCAGGAATGTTTGGTGTTATTGCACTTGCTGGAGTCATTGGTGCCAAAGTTTCAGGGTCACTGGTGAGCAAGTTTGGCTCTCGAAACATGATCAGCATGGCGTTAGTTATTATTACTGCTGGTTTTGTTATATCGGGTCTTTTCGCTGACACACTGGCTGGATTGATCGTCGGTATCATTCTCATTGACCTAGGGGTATTCAGCGCTCAAGTATCGAACCAAGTACGCGTATTCTCAATTGACCCACAAGCTCAAAGTCGTATCAACGGAATTTATATGCTTGGCTACTATCTCGGTGGTGCGTTTGGTTCATTTGTGGGAATTCAGGCATTTGAACGTGCGGGTTGGATGGGTGTTGTGGGCTTTAGTATTGCAGTCGTGGTATTGAGTTTTATTGCTAACCGTTCAAATAAGCAATAAGTCTTCTCGCCTCGATCTTTAAATTTTAAGTTTAAGTTTAAGTTTAAGTTTAAGTTCTCCAATATACACAACGGATATTCACTCTGTGTTTGATAGCAAATTACCGACCAGTGATTTGCTATCGTTCTAGATCTAATAAGGCAGTAGTAACTCGACTCTCTCAAGTTTTGAATATCATGATTCTCAAACTAGCTTTCCCGCCTAGAGAGCGGTTATGCCTTTACGAGATGATCTTGGTCTATTCTTATCATTTAGACAACTGAGTTCCGAGGCTTTGAGCATGAATAAACTGTTTTTGATCTTATTGGTTTTTATTTTGTCCGGATGTGGAACAAGTGATAGTGCGTTGATTGAGAGTGGTCACAACACCTCTTACATACAAGGTTTTCATGACGGTAGGCATAGCGGCATGCAAGAAAGCGGTAATAGCTTCGAAAACTACATAAAAGATGGAAAGCGTTTTGAATCAGACAGTGACTACAAGCAAGGCTGGATCGCGGGTGAGTCTGAGGGGAAAAAACTACAAGCAGAAGCAACAGCGATCGGTAAAGGTGCCGCTGCTAGTTATCCTCAAGAATCGACCACGACGGATTTAGATGACGTAGCAAAGGACACCTTAAAAGGCGTCGATACATCGGGCTTAGAGAATTTAAAATAAAAGTATAACAAAGAGCTCTGGGATAGCTCGTACCTTGCGCGACACTTACCAATGCACCTGAGCATAAATTGATCTGCATCAGCATATGGTTTAATAATGATTAACTACTAAACATTCATAATACAAATTGCGCAATACTGAATTGAGGCGTTCATTTTTTACGTTGTTGGTGATTTCATGGATGTTCACACCTTAGCTATATATACCTCTTTGTTAGCAGCCACGGTTGCGAGCGCTATGTTGTTAACGCATAAATATATACTCGCAGGCACCACGTTAGGGGTGAATTATATTGCTTATGCTGCTTTGCTGTTAGGAGCCAGTGTTACCCCACTTTCGTTCGGCGTTACTCAATCTTCAGAATCCATCGTTTTTCTTTCCAATGGTGCATACGCAACGGCTTTTGGTTTACTACTCGTCGGCATAACCGTGTTACGAGGAGCAAGTCGATCTTTTCTCGTAATATCAATCATCATTAGCTCCCTTGGCATTAGCTTCTTCCTTTATAGCGCCCTAATTGCGCCTTCTGTTACTTCTAGGATCGAGGCACGAAGTATTCTCGTTGTGACGATATGTATCTTAGCCCTATGTGCAAACTATTCAGGGGAAAAGCACGATAACAGAGAAGCAAAGTGCCTGTTGAACCTGACCCTGATCATCAACATTCTCTATATGGCAATTCGGGGCGTACTTGCTCATACTAAAGGAACGAACTCGAACTATTACCTGATATCAGATATTCATAAATTGTCTTTCGTTATCATGACAATCACAATTGTTAGCCTCGTATTTTCAGTGTTTTGGATCTTAACTGATCGTTTGTTGAAGCAGACCTATCGTTCATCGATCACTGATGAACAAACCGGCCTTTATAACCGTAGAGGCTTAGCAGAGCTGATACCCAAGCTTGTTCAACCAGGCCGAGAGACTGACATTTCTGTACTGATGGCCGACCTAGATCACTTCAAAAAAATTAATGATACTTATGGTCATGACAAGGGAGATGATGTGATTAAGCACTTTGGTCAAATTCTTGAAGATACATGCCGCACAAGCGATTTCTGCTTTCGCTATGGTGGAGAAGAGTTTGTGGTCATGTTACCTAGAGCGAATAAAGTTCAAGCAATGCAGATAGCTGAAAGAATAAGAAACCACGCAAAACACAACTCCAATCAAGAGCTCTCTTCTGGCACGTATACTGTCAGCATTGGCGTGACTCAAGCTCTCATAAACGATGACTGGAATTCATTAATTAAAAGAGCAGATAACGCCCTCTACGACGCAAAATCTCAAGGGCGCGATTGCATTGTTGAGCGTTAAGCCGAGTTGTAAAACAGTGTAAATATTCTTCCATCACAAAACATGTTGGCTAAGATTCAAGAAGTTAAACACACACAACAAGTAAGGTTAGCAAGGATGCGCATTTTTCGGTTTGTTTTAGCGATAGCATTATTGGCGTAACCCCCTTAAAGCGACTCTAGAACTTCCCGCCGTTTACCCATTCTGCTTTTGGTGGCACGGGCTCTTGGTTTACCCATATCTCTTTAATTTGACCGCCCTCAACTCGGAAAAGATCAAAACGCGCAACCTCGAGACCATGTTCAATAACTCGGCTGTAAGCTGCTACGAAATTACCTTGACCGACAATCTTAAACACATGGTCATAGCCACCAATATAACTCTCTAAAGGGCTCACATCTGAGGCTTGATAAACGGCTAGCTCTTCGTGCTGGAGGTACTTTGATAGCTTTTCTTTCTGCCCTAGTACCATGACATCACATAAAAAATCACGGATAAGGTTTTTATTCTCTTCTGTTTTATCTAGGTCAGTATGATTGATTGGCCCTTGCAGCCGACCTTCCCCTTCCGTCGGTTGAGCTTCGAAGGCAGAAATCACATCCCAATGTTCAATAATTTTATCGTCATTATCGGTATCGAATAGATCCGTAGTCACCCACTTATATTCGCCATTATTAATATCTTGGAATGCTTGAACAAACACGAATTGGCCATCGACGATTGAGCGTATGATCTTTATGTCTCTAACAGGGCAACGTTTTAAGAAGGGTTCGAAGAACTCAACAAAACCATCAATACCGTTGCGTACCCCAGTGCTATGTTGAGTATAACGTTGACCGGTGTACTTCGTTACCGCCTCTAATGTATGACCATCTCGGATACCTTCCATATACAGATTAGTTGCATTCGCTAGCTTATTGCTCATAAATAGTTTCTCCAAACTTAATAATGCCAAAGTACGTTATTTGGCTCGTACACTGAAACTCAGAACTAGATTGTCTCAGGTGTCCTTTTAACTGTCGGATTGTTGAATAGGCTCGACCATCGCATCGCTACTCAAAACCAAGTTAAGCTCGATATACCTCTGTAGAATATCGAGCTTTTACAACCTAATTGGCCACTGTGGTTACTGTTTGGCGTGATAAGCTTTAGATACTGCGTAGCTATCCTCAAACCAGTTCCAACTCTTCACTTTGCCATCTTCAACCTGAACTCGAACCGCCCAGCTGAATTTACCCGTGTCTACACCAGATTCATTTGCAATGGCACTCATGCTGCCCATGAATACTGCTTGGTCGCCGTTTACAAAACTATAGTCTGTTGACCAGCTTGTGACTTTCAAACCTGCGCCAAATCGAGGAAAGAAAGTGTTGAGCACTTTTTCTTTTGACTCCCAGTTACCGATCCAAGGGATGTCGGCGTCACCTTCGTTGTGCCAGACAAAATCATCGGCCATTAATGACTCGAGTTTTGCCATATCACCTGAGCCTGCCGCCCATAAGAATGCTTGAGCCGTTTCTAGTGTCTTTGCTGAATCGACTGCGTTTGTTTCATCTGCAAAGGCTGGAGTGAATTGAAAGAAAGCCAGAAGACTCGCTAGACCGATAAGTAGATTTTTCTTTAACATTTTCTTTCTCCTGATTGTCAATTTTGAAGCTCAATGCGTGGGAGATTAAAAGTGCCATCTGTGCATGCTTTGAACTTCAGTTCTATTTGTTGCCTTGGTGAGATAACTATAGCTGTGCTAAATTTTTGGTAAATTCACTAATTGAACACATTGGATATGCGCAAATGCACAACATAAGATGGGATGACCTGCAATATGTTCTTACAGTGGCGAATGAAGGCTCCCTGTCGGCCGCGGCAAGAGCACTTGGTGTAAACCACAGCACCGTTTTACGTCGTATTGACACCTTTGAGTATCGTCACAAATTACGAATCTTCCATAAGCTTCCTACCGGATACAAACTAACGGTTGAAGGACAAAAGCTTCTGGAGTCAGCTCTCGCTATCGAATCCACAGTAAGAGAATTAGAACACAAGATTTTTGGACAGGAATTGAAGCTAGAAGGAACGCTAAGAATAACGACGACCGATGCGTTATCTCGCCTCATTCTGGGTACTCACTTGGCTGCTTTTCATCGGCTTTATCCAAAAATTCAGTTAGAACTCAGCCTCACATCTCGTCAATTGGATATTTCACACCTAGATGCAGATATCGCGATTCGCCCGGCAAATGAGTTGCCAGCCCATTTGGTTGGGACCAAGTTAAGTAAAATTGCCTTTGGTGTTTACGGATCGCCTGAATATATAAATGGCCTTAAGAGTAAGCACCCCTTAAAGTCCGCTTCTTGGTTAATGATGCATAGAGGCAGTGCTTCGCTACAGGTTTCTGAACTGATTTCAGAAGACAAAATTGTCATGAAAGCCGACTCTTTTGAGCCCCTGATCATCGCGGCTGAAAATCAGATGGGACTAGCCTACTTACCTTGTTTTTTAGGTAACAGTAAGGGAACTCTGCACAGAGTAGATATGGAAGTGATGCACCAAAATACAGACCTATGGATGATGACTCATAAAGATTTAGAAGATTCAGCCAGAGTAAAAGCATTTTTTAATTTTATGAAAGGCGCAATCAAATCAGACCATAATCGGTTGGCCGGATTTGATTATTAGCGAACGAGTGCCGGCTCTTCACCATTAGGCTTACGAACAAAATGACACAAAGCCCACAGCACAAACAAAGTCACAGCCAGCTCCCAAGCGCGTAGGAAGGTACTTTCCAACCCTAAATTGCTACTGGTCATATACAACTGAATCGGCAGCATGGTCGCTAATAACGCATCGGCATGAACGTCTTTGGCTAGACCTTTCGCTTTGGCCATTGATGCGGTGATCATAAAGGTAAATAAACCCAACACTATGGTGTAGTAACCGAATGTAGACTGATGCCCTGCCATCAACAAGGTGAACACCACGGCTACTGCACAGCCGCCTACTTGAGTTTGAAAACGGCGGTCAACCACGTCAATAAAGCTTTTGTGCGTGGTTTGGGTTGCAGCGGCAATCACTGGAACCATACAGAACGTTGCTGAGATGATGTCAACGATCATCAAGAATGCTAAACCGAGACCAATCAACGCGAGTGAAATTGCTCTGCTCTCAAATGTGACAAGCTGTTCTTTGAATACAGGGGGCTTGCTTCCTTGCTCAACAGAGAACAAAGCCACCATGGTTTTTGCTACGACCATGGTAATCAACATGGATACCAAAATTTCATGAATACGCATCGGCATATCCATGGTGGTGTGCTGAGCAAACACCACAATCAAAATCCAGTTGAAGGTTGGCATCAACATTTTACCTTTCTTCGCTGGCGTAGTGGCTCGACGACGCATAAAGTCGAAGAAGAACAGGCTAATGGTCCACACCACAAACGGATGCTGTGAAAATACCTCAGTCACCACCAATGCTGTACTTGCTGCCAATAAAGTGGGTGCCAAGGTACGGATCAAGCCAAGCCAAGAGTAATCTTTGTTCTTGGTCATGATGATGGTTGGATACAACGCCAGATAAACGGGAGAGTCAAGGTTTAGTAGCTTTCCCAACACCATACAAATCGCCACAGTAAGTGCGACACGCAGCGCTTCATTACGTTGAGAATGACCCTGTGCGGTGTTTTCAAATGTCCACATCGTCATCTCCTACTAGTAGATGTAGCGAAATATTGAAACCAAGTGAATCCAAGCAGAGCCAATAACGTGCATTATTGGGTTACCGCTTTCAACAATCACACTCGCTCGTGAACCTGAGATCATCGAAGGATCCAGTTCGTTAACGGTAATGCGGGTACGTACTTTCTGTTGCTCACGGATCCAACGCGTATCATTAGTCACGCTAGACAGTTTGCCATTGGTGTTATTGGTGTCGTAAATCGCACGCTCTTGGCTACTCACTTCCCCCGTAAAGACTTTGCCCGGTAGCGCATCAAAAGAGACCAAAACTTCGCGGCCATTAGTAAGCTTATCAATGCCTTTCTCATTGAAGTCCGCACTGATCCACGCATGAGCTTCGTCCACCAGCAGTAATGATGAAGTACCTTGAGTGATATAACTGCCCGATTGCAATTGTAAGTTGGTCACGACACCTTCCGTTTGCGCGACGACTTGAGTGTGGCCTAAATCCAGTTCCGCACTGGCCAGTTTTGCTTCTGCTAATTCAATGGCCGCTGTGCGGTCTTGGGTCGATAACTCAACTTCAATACGTTTCACTTCCGCGTTCGCAGCTTCAACCGCACTACTCGCAACTTGTGTATTGGTGATTGCGTCATCAAGGTCTTGTTCCGTCGCGAGCCCTTTGTTACGCAGTTTCTGGTTACGTGCAAGTTTCTGTTTCGCGTTGTGATATTCGAATTCTCGTTGGCTTTGTGTTTGTTTCGCTGCTGCTAATTGCTGCCATTTCGCCGAGTCAGAATCACGCGCTTGATGCAGTTCGGCTTTCGCTTGTGCCACTTTCAATTGGTAGCTACTGGCATCGATAGCAAATAATGGCTGACCTTTTTCAACCAACTCGCCATTACTAACCATGACATCGGTAATCACACCGGACACTTCTGGCGCAATGGTCGCCACGTTACGATACAAAGTCGCTTGAGTGGTGAAAGGGGAAACATTATCTGAGGTGACTAAAAAAGCGGAGAACAATGCTGCCGCTGAAAAAACAGTGTAAATCGCGTATCTATAAAAATTTTCGTTCATGCTTGTGCCTAGTTTTCATTCATTATGACGCGCCGCGCTCACGGCTTATTCGATTCTCTTTTCTACGAAAACTAGGTTATAACCATTCACAAATGGAAAATATAGCCAATAAAAGAAGTGTGGATTCCACATTTGGAAAGGTTGATAATCTGTACCGATTTCGCTCAATAGTTGAGCAAAAAGGTCAGATAAGGGTGTATTGAAACGTTAGAATTCCGTTCCTCACCCTCCCTACGAGCAATAAGAGATTGAAGAAGTAAACCGTACACAGTTACATTCCATTAGATTACTTAATTGGCACTGGCTTCTTATGGTTAAAATGCCTATTGTACAAACCATAAAATTATAAAGACTCGCGGCCTTTGCCACAGAGACTCTCCATTTAAAGCGAAAAGACTTACTATGAATTTTGATATCAATGCACTGAAACATCACCAACTGGTCGAAGATGGTCAATTAGAAGGATGTTACATTCATCAACCTGTCCAAGGCAGTCAGCCAGATGACAAAGCCGTTTTAGCAGAGCGCCAAGCACTGGAAAGCCAAGGATATAAGGTGGTTCAGGTTAAAGCGAAAGGCGGAACAACTACGTTTGCCGAGGCTATGCAAGAGCTTGCGAAGAAGACAGGCCACCAGCCTAAATAGTAAGCGACTTAGTAAACCAATATGGTCACTTGGTTCTATATCGAGAAAGCACCCTACCGACTACTGAGTCAGCAGGGTACTTTTTTATTGACTGCCTTTTAACTGACTTCTTTTGTTAACTTTCCTTACTGACCTAAGTTACTGACTCAGCTGACTAAACTTCGGCAAGCTCTTCACAAACCTCTGGTGTACATCCATATAAGTTTGCATATAGATTTCATCGATACTGTCACCACTCGGGAAACTCGATGAGAAGTCTGCGTGGTTGCGGTCAATCGACAATTTAGCGGCCTCGACAATATGAGCAATGAACATTCTAGGGTCTTCTAAGCCGATAGAGATACGCATTGTGGTCGGTTTGATGCCTGCTTCATTGAGCGCTTCATCAGTGAGTTCTGAGTGCGTAGTCAGTGCTGGACACAGCGCCACGGTATTGGTTTGCCCTAAACTGACTTGCATGCCGATTGCTGGCTCAAGCATGTCGAAGAACTGTTTGAACCCACTTCGATTGATTGGCGCACGATCGCCGTTGCCTTCCATATCGATAGTGAAAAGCGCGGCTGGCAATCCCAAGTACATGTTGTTCTGGCAGTGTTCATAGTTATCGCTGTCTGGCAGAGCTGGACACGACACATTGATGTCTGGGTGAGCATCAAAGATCTTTGCGAGAGTCAGTGTATTAATCGTTTTCTGCACCACGCGCATCTCATAGGTTTTCATTCCATTGAGCACTTCAAACGCTTTGTCTGCGTCTAGGAATGCGCCCTTAATGTAGTACACATTCCAAAACAGCGTTTCGTTCCATGGGATTTTGGCCTCATCACCGTTGGGCTTGGTGAAAGTGACCTCATCTCCTTTTGGCACAAACATAGTCTCGTTGCGGCCAATCACAACCCCGGCAGTTGTGGTACCAGAACCCGCCAGTTCTTTGGTGTAAGAGTGAATCACGTAATCAGGTCTTTCCATCACATCATCGCGTTTTAGTACTGGGTGTAATAAAGGCGTTCCCACTGTTGAGTCAACAATCACATCCCAACCACGAGAGTGACCAGCTTTACTGATGCTAGCAACATCCAACACGTATCCATGCGGGTTACACGGTGACTCTAGGTAGACGTAGATTTTCTTACCCGCAGCGATGCGATCTGCGTATTTATGAGCAACCTCATCAAGGCGAGTGGCAAACTCATCACCGGAGTAACCATCCACCCACTCTACCGCGACATTCAGATTAGAAGGTTTACCAAACCAATCTTCCAACAGCTGGTAAGAACCGCCGTAGATGTTGCGTGAAGCCAAGACTATATCTTCATGCCCGAGCAAATGGCTCAGCAACCCATCAATAGCCGCCATGCCCGAATTAAAGTTCCACGCAAGGTACTCGTTAGCTCTAGATCCTGCTTCAAGGTCAACCATGTGGTTAGCCAGTGAAATCGATGTAGGGTTAAGCAGTCGAGAATAGATATCGTGCAACGGCTCTTTACCGTTAAACGCATCTTCAATCCATTCTGTACACGCAAACAAATAGGTCGCGGTACGTGTAATCACAGGGCTTGCAGAAAATATAGCAGCAACATTATCAAAGATAGGATACGCACCTTTAGACGCAAAATTACCATTATTGGTGGCAATAGATTGGTAAGTGGCGCGCATTGGGTTTTGCAGGTTGTCGAGGATCTTTGCGATCTGAAATGACAAAAAACGTTTAGCGTTAAACCAAGCGATTCGGTCACTTTTATCGAGCTCTGAAAGTCCATCAACGGTCAATGCCCAAAGGTCGTGTGTCTTGGTATTGGCTTGGTACAGTGTCGTCGCCAGTTCGATAAGCGTGACGCCGTAATCACTGTTTGGGTCGATACCAAAATGCTTTGCTTGCTCAATGGCAAGGGCTTCTGCTTGTTCGTGTTTAGTGGTTTTACGCAGCGGGCTAAGTTGAGTTGAAGTATTCATAGTTCTTAAGTCATTCCATGCTTGTTGTCCTCCTTTAATTTTAGTTTTACGCAGATGTCAAAAATTGCTATTTGCGAAGTAAGACATACACTTTGAGCAATAATATTGCCAAATAAACTTGAATATTGATGGGATATGCTAATGGACGAGATCGACAAGAAAATACTGGCTGAACTGCAAAACAACGCTCGGCTGTCTAACCAAGAGTTGGCCGATCGAGTGGCACTGTCGCCCTCTCCTTGTTTGCGTCGAGTTCGAGCATTAGAGAAACAAGGGATAATTCGTGGTTACCACGCCAGTGTCGACCAAGAAGCGTGTGGCCTGCCAGTCAATGTGTTTGTGTTGGTGAAACTTGAAAAGCCGACAGAAGAGAACATGCGAGACTTTGAGCAGCACATTGAAGTGATTGACGAGGTGTTAGAGTGTTTTCTGATGACGGGCAATCATGACTACCTATTGCATGTCGTCAGTGAGTCGCTAAAAAGCTACGAGCAGTTCATCCGTAAACAACTAACTCGCCTACCCAATATTGCTTCTATTGAATCCAGCTTCGCCTTCGGTCAGGTAAAAACTAAGACCAAGTTGCCAGTGAGATAATTAGACACGACTTAATTTAGCTGTGCTGATGGCATTGGATAGTCGTCTCCAATCATACAGATAAGAGCGCCACCAAAAGCTTTGTCGTAACGTATTTTTCCTGTCGCATCTGAGCTTTCTATACTCGAACTGCCGTCCACAATCTTATTAATTTCTTGTGCGACTTTTGTTGGTACCAACCAGATACAAGCTGCAACAGAGCAAGTGGATGATGACGATTCGCAACCTGTCTCGGAGCTTCCTCTTACCCAAAGGCTATCCTTTTCCTTAAGCAGTAATTGCGTTGCTATGTAATCTGGGTGGTCGATGTACTGATCGCCACCTATCCATGTATCGTCATAAGGTAGGTATGGCCCTTGCCATGTGGATAAGCCCGGGGTTTCGATTAAGTGATTGATGTTTAAGTAGCCGAAATTCGTATCGGTATCGGAAGTAATCGGAGGCAAAGAGCCATTATCACGAGAATATTGCTCAGCAGCATCCAAAACAGTATTCAGTTGCCCGATTAGAAATTTTGCCTCGTCGACACGGGACATACGGTTCCCGAACGGGTTGTAGATAAAAAAAGCGGCAATGAGCATCAATAAGCCAAACGTTACAAGTTTCCATTTTTTTATCTGACGCAAAAGTTTCAACATCTATTTTTATCTCTCATCAAGAAGGTTCTTATAACGCTAAGGTCGTCCCTATGGAAAAGATTATACCAGAGTAAAATCGAGCGTTTTGCATTGAAACGTACTTGTCCATGCCTGCGGGAAACGAGCCTAGCTCTGATGTGCCCAACTTAGAGCTAGAACCTCCCTAAAAACAAACAATCATCACACCCTACTTCACTGACTTAACCCCTTACATCAACCTTGTCTTGAATTACTCCGTAAACAAACCAAAGCGATGGGAATCGATTCGAAGTGATCGTTTTATCGGACTGTCATCTAATTTTTGTACTTTGATATAACAAATAGTTCAAAAGTTATTGAGCGATCGTTCAACTATATTAAATTTTCCACTATAGTTGATTGGTTAAACAGCTCACAACAAGGAAAAGTTATGAATCCAAATACCGAATCTCAATCAGCCCCAACTCGATCTATCCCTCAAGAAGCATTTGATTGGTACGACGAATATGCACACGGCCTGATTGATCGCAGAGAGTTTATGGCTCGTCTCTCTGGGCTAGCTGTACTTGGCTTAACCATGACGACGCTAACTTCTGCATTGATTCCTAATTATGCGCAGGCAGAGCAAGTCTCTTTCAATGATCCTTCCATCAAAGCAACTTACGAGAAGTTTCCTTCACCTAAAGGACACGGCGAAGGCTATGGCTACTTGGTTGTACCCAAAGAGTTAGAGGGCAATGCGCCTGTTGTATTGGTCATTCATGAAAATAGAGGCCTAAATCCATACATAAAGGATGTGGCAAGACGACTCGCAACGGCGGGTTTTATTGCGTTTGCACCTGATGCACTCTATTCGCTTGGTGGGTATCCAGGTAATGATGATGAAGGTCGAACAATGCAGAAGTCGCTATCACGAGAGAAAATCGAAGAAGACTTTATCGCAGCTGCAAACTTCTTGAAGTCCCATGAAAAAAGTAACGGCAAGCTAGGCGCAGTCGGTTTCTGCTTCGGTGGCTATATCGTAAATATGTTGGCGGCGGTAATGCCAGAGCAACTCGATGCGGGCGTTCCGTTCTATGGTACTCCTGCCGCACCAGATTTGAGAAAGAACGTAAAAGGACCATTGCTCATCCAATTTGCGGGAATCGATAAACGTGTGAACGCAACTTGGCCAGATTATGAAGCCGAACTCAAAGAGAACGAAGCAGACTACACAGCTTACATCTATGACGGCGTGAACCATGGCTTCCATAACGATTCAACTGGCCGCTATGCTGAAGAAGAAGCAGAGTTAGCTTGGAAACGTACACTTGAGTTCTTTAACCAAAAGCTTTCTTAATAGGCAATAGAGTAATTTGATCTGTTGTGAAATCTAAATTTACATTGTGCAGTTATCTGGAAGGTGTTACTAATTTGTCCTATGAACAGAATTGACCTAAATGCAAAAACCACCACTACCACCATGAGGTTACTCAGGGGGTAGGCTTTTGCGTCGTCAAAAAACCTCTGAGTGAGTCATCGCCAGAGGTTTTTTTGTATCTAGGCTTTGTATTTCACTCAGAACAAATAAGAGATGTTCGTTCTACGCGAATTAAATTGAACTTCAGCTATTAATTATAGATAGAAGTGGTAACTCAGTTAGGAGAAGGCATGCAACCTAAAGATAATAAAGAGCAAGTAAGCCGAGTTTCATCTCAGTTTGAAGAAACTGCTGTAATACCTGGCTCGGCACAAATAACACCGATTCTTGTTTATGGTAAGCGTCGTATTAAAAAAGAAAAACTTGGTGAATTTAATAGTGCATTTCAAGCTTTCTCCAAATCAGCTTACGAAGAAAACCCAGACATAAAAGCAATCTTTGCCTTTCCTGATAAAGAAGATCCTTTGGCATACTGGCATATTTTATGGATACGAAGTGCCCGAACGTTTAACGATTACTTGTCTCGCCCTACTCAAGGAGAACCTTTGTGGGATATGTATGATTTCTCATCTGAAAGCCAAGACACTTTAGCTGTGTATGGCGGGTGGGATGAAGAGACAAGAACGAAAACTCAAGCTGTTTCAGGCGTACGCTACGAATTTAAGAATAGTATCGTAGGCTTCATGAAACCTGATGGCGGTAGAGAAGAAGGTCCTCCGTTGTTTGGGTTTACTACGCGTTATGTAAAACCTGGCCGAATACAGAATCTAGGCACTTCATTCCAGACCGTATGTGACATGTGGTACCAAAAGATTCCAGGTATCTTGATGGCTGCTGTCTTCCCAGATGAAAACACACCTAATTTGGTTCACGACTTGAGAATATTTGCCAACCATAGCTCTTACTTAGCGCATGTCGACAAGTCTGACAATTTGCTAACGGAAGCAATGGCTGCATGGTTTGAAAATTACGACACCAGCATCCCATTTTCAGGACAACTTTATGCCGCGAACACAAAAGATGAAGCTCTGCATACAAGTTCGATTAAATCGAGTTCCACGCCCAGAGCCCAGCTTGAGACATTCCATTTTGGCGAAGATGGTATGTTGGGGCAAATGGCGAATATGACTCGGAATGACTAACCACGGACTCAGTATCTATCGAGTTACTCTAGTTCATAAAGGCCTCGCACACGCGAGGCCTTTGTTTTTCTCTCTAGCAACAAATATAAGCTAGAAACTACTATAAGAATGAGGAACGCGACTTTCTTCATCCCAGCCTGATAACTCAATATTGATCAATGATTTGCGCTTCTCATTACACAGTGAAGCGATATTGATGATAGGCAGCTGGCTGCGAAACTGCGCGGTGAGTATCACCTTTTTACTTTCACTAAGGCAGCTTCGGCATTGCGACAAAATCGCCTCAGTATCTAACTGGTGTGCGTTCTCGATAATTTGGATATCAGCATTCTCTTGATAGCTATCTATCAGCCAAGATACAGCAGGCACTTCTATGCTTGTGAGCACGATGACATCTTTTGTTGTGACCAATTCTTTGAGTTCAGTTTCCATAATTACTCTCATTCAGCTGCAAATACATTAAAGTCGGTTGCCCAGTTTAGCCTGTGCCAAATGGTAGCCTCTGTCTATCATCTTTTGTGAACGATCAAACTCTAAAGTGCCACAAGCATTGCGTGGCAGCTCAAGCGTAATATCGGCAGGATAAGCGGCCAGCTTTTGGCGAGCAATGGTCGATTGCATCGCATCAAACGCTTGGTTGGCAATGTCGTAGGCCGCAAAATTGAAGCTCATTTTACTTTTTACGCTGCTACCTAGATTATCGATAAAGTGAACAACCTTCTCGTGCAGGTTGCTCTCTTTCGTTGGTAGAGAAACCGGTATCACTTCCTGTTGAAGCATTTCAGGTTCACCACCTAAGTTCACTGCCAGTGTAAAGTCTGTGTTGTCACCAAAGGTAGGCGCAATTGGTACGGGATTGAGTACTCCGCCATCAATGAGTTCTTCGCCATTGACGACATGAGGTGTAAAGAACAATGGCAAAGAGATAGAGGCACGAATGGCATCAAACAGAGAACCTGATTGCAGCCAAACCTCTTTTTCATCGGCGACGTTAGCGGCAACGGCGGTATAAGGGATAGGCAGATCTTCAATTGAAATCTCGCCGATAAGTCCACGCAGTGTGTCGATGATCTTGTCGCCTTTGAACATACCACTCGATTGCCATGAAAAGTCCAACAACATCGCCATGTCCCCTTGGTCGATACTGGTGACCCACTCTTCAAATTCATCCAACTTGCCCGCAGCGTAGACACCACCGATAAGTGCGCCAATTGAACAGCCAGAGATGGATTTGATCTGATAGCCATGCTCAATTAACCAACGGATCACTCCAACGTGAACCAAGCCTCTTGCGCCACCACTACCGAGTACCAATGAGATCGTTTTTGCCATCGTATCAATCCTTTAATTCATTAGCTCTTCAAAGCTTTAGGCAAAAATTATATCACCTCGTATAACTGTACGCTGTGTAATGCTTTGAAAAGGCTTAAAGTCGTTGGTGAACATCTTCATTTTGGGATAGTAAAAATTATCTTCTAGCGTATACCTTGGTCTCAGACGGCTGAACAACATTGAAGGGTGTTTCACCATCCACCCTCCAAAACGTCAGAAAGCACTGATTGGTGGACGTTATCTGCCGCTTTAGCACCAAGCATTTCTTGTTGGATATTCGTTTATTACCAATAAAGCTCATCCCCTACCAATAAACTGCCCCACCTAACTTACAGTCTTTCATTCTAGCACCTTCACCCTACGACTAATGTCTAACCGACTGAGTCTATTTGTTTTTTTTGGTTTGGTATAAGGTACTAACAACTAAATGTTAATGAATCTTTAATTATAAGTTGACGCATTGTTTGCGCTTCTGCGTGAGTCAACAACGTTTGTTGGAATAACACACCTTAGAGTGTGAACGAAAGGAATCAAAATGAGCAGTACTTTAGAGTCCGTAAATATACCAAGAGAAAAGCCTCAAACCATTGAGAACGAGCTCTCCTATGAACAACAACACAAACCAAGTTCAGAGTTTGAATCCCGAGAACAGTATCTAGAGCACGAATTACAAATCATGTCGCCTAAGCGCTGGCGTCCAAATTTACCGTTTAAAGATTATCGATTTGAGATAGAAGACACCATCCCTGCCATGGCCGCGACCATTGGTAAAGTGGTTATGGTGGGCGCGATTGCAACCACCTTTGCTGGTGCTCTCGGGTTAAATGAAGACTTCATTCTAGAAAACGTTCGATACGAACTCCTTATCGCCTCTGTCTTCATCATTCTTTTCTCTGGCTTTCTACTACCAACGGCTAACCTCGCAGGTACACATGGCCCACTTATTCCATTAATCCCTATTGTTGTTGCCGCTGGCGGTCACCCAATGGCCTTTGGCTTGTTGATTGGCGCATTTGGCTTGCTGTTAGCCATCAGTAAAGGCGGCAGTATGTTGGCTAACCTCACCAGTAAAGGCGTGTGTGGCGGATTGCTGCTCTACCTAGGCTTTGTGGGTACCGCTTCTCAAGTGAAAAAGCTGTTCGCTTGGGCAGAAGGCATCGGCATAAGCCACATCGCTTTTGTGGTGATCTTCTGCACCATTATCTTGTATGCACTATTGGAGCACTTCCGTAAGCGTTGGTTAGCTGTACCTCTTAGCTGCTTGCTGGGTGGTACGATTGCATTTGCCATGGGTGCCCCATTCGCTTTCCACACAGAGCCTGGCCTACCGAACATGAACCCTATGTATTGGTGGGGAGAGGATACAGGTTGGATGCTAGGCTTACCGACGATTGAACACTTCATGGTAGTACTGCCGTTCGCGATTCTAGCCGTAGCGATGTGGTCACCAGATTTCTTGGGGCATCAAGTATTCCAAAAGATCAGCTACCCAGAGCGTACTGAAAAAGTGCACATGAACATTGACGACACCATGACCACAGCGTCTATTCGTCAAACATTCGGCTCGCTTCTTGGCGGTACTAACTTTACCTCTTCATGGGGTACCTACATCGTACCAGCTGCGATTGCAAAACGCCCTATCCCTGCGGGTGCTCTACTGACGGCTCTGTTCTGTATCATCGCCGCAGTTTGGGGTTACCCGATGGATTTAGCTATCTGGCAACCTGTACTGTGTGTGGCGCTGATTGTTGGGGTATTTGTGCCATTGCTAGAAGCTGGAATGGAAATGACGCGTGAAGGAAAAACCACACAGTCAGCAGCGATTGTTGTGTTCTCATCAGCGCTTGTGAACCCAGCATTTGGTTGGTCTCTCACCATGCTGCTAGACAACTTAGGCTTAGTTGGCTGTAAAGAACGTAGTGGTGAACTGAGTAAGATGAGCCGTTGGGTACTACCGGGCATTATGTTTGTTGTACTAACAAGTGTCATGGCGTTGGTTGGCCTTCTACCAGGGATTCCAGCGATTATCCCAAGCTTTCGTTAAGCTAGATTAATCGTTAACTTCGCTAGAAATACAAAGGCCTCGTACATGCGAGGCCTTAGTTTTTCTATCAAGGGTTAATAGCCCTACTTCACTGGCTTTAATTCATTCGGGTAATGAAGGTTTGCTCGTCATCGACAAAAGCCACGTAGTCGCCGTGATAGATGAAAACGCGCCCACGCCCTTCAACGATACACGCCAATTGTGGGTTCAAATCTTCTTCAAGATCTTTGCTTTGGTACGTGCCAGTATCTGTGATGACGCCACGAAGTGTCGGTAAAAACCCACAGCTGCGCTTGGCTTGATCAATCAGGCTTAATTCACTGCTAATAGAGAAGTAAGACGGGATAGGACCAGCATCTTCGATAAACATCGGTTTCAGTTCTTCAAAAGCTGTAATCACCAGCCAGTCGATGCCGTTCACATGATGGATAAACATTGTTTATAAATACCTAGATTCTCGATAGTTCTGATGCGGGGATTCTATCACTATCAAGTGTAGAGCGTGGGAGAAATTGAGTTTCACTCGGAACACAAGAAGGCACCGCAATCGCGAGACCTCAGTGTTCTAACGAACCGTTACAGCTACCCTTTAACAACGACAGCACCCTACTTCACTGGCTTCACCGCTTTCGTCACGTTGTACTGAACGATTCTAGCATCAAAAACTCCCCCTCTAGCTCCCCCTCAAATTATGTTCACCGATCTCTTTAGATTAACGTTCGAGGGGGAGAACATTCTTTGTCGCTGAACATATAGCAGCACATGTAGCGATCGGTATTCAGTTCCTCCCCTTTCTCGTTGCCAGCAAGAAGTTGGAGATGTAAACCAAGGGAAGGTTAGGAGGGGATTGTCACGTGCAACTACCCTATTTCATCAGCTTCAAAGCTTTCACCAGAGTAATGTCGAATTGCTGAGTTGTGCTAGCACTGGAAAATGGCTTGCCCCTTCAATGTAGAAAACACTGCAAACCCTGATGTGTTTCTTGTTCACTTCCGAGTCCGTCAACGCCAAAATATTCTTGCTAAAAAGGTAGAAAAGTTTATGGTATTTTTTAGCTAAACTTGAGAATCAATATGTCATTACAGAAAAAACAATCCAAAGTATCACTGAACATCAAAATCTCATCAGACTTAGATGTTCGTCTTAAACGAGCGAGAAAAGCAGCGCGTGAACAAGGGCTAATGTTCAATGTATCTCAAGAAGTTGAAAAATTTCTTGAGAAGGAAATAAAGAAAGTGGAACGCCAGCTATCAATCGATGAAGAGATTAAGAATAACCTCGAGGATCTTGGTGGGCTTAATATCGATAAAATGATGAAATCAATGGATTAATCAAAACACTAACATATTGATTAAACTGAATTTAAAAATGACAAAACGTGGAGATGATTATGGGCACAATAATTGGACTGTTAATTTTGGCTGGTATCAGTGTATTCCTAAAGCGTCAAACGGGGCTTCATTTGCATGAGTGGATTGCAAAAAAATATAAAGAATCTCAAGACAAAAAATAATGGACTCTATCAGATTGACAGGCTCCATCGATTTAACTTAAAAAACTAAGGCCCCGCACATGCGAGGCCTTGGTTTTTATATCAACGATTACATCCATCTTTTAGCAACTACAACCGCCCTACTTCACTGACTTCACTGCTTTCATCAACGTTGCGTTGAACTGCTGTGGTTGCTCAAGCATTGGGAAGTGGCCTGAGTCTTCAATGTAGTAAATGCTGTAGTCTTTGATGTGTTTCTTGTTCGCTTCTGAATCGGTTGGCCATAAGCGAGCGTTCACTAATATTACTGGCACGTTCACGTTCTCATACACGCGGTGTGCTTCGCCTGTTACGTATTGGCCTAGATAATGGCGGAACTGATTTATCGCGATAGCTGGCGGTGCTGATGCCATGTCTTGCGTTACCCAGTAAAGTAAATCTTCGTCTACGTCTTTTGGTAGCGAGTCTTTCACGAACATAGTAATGCCCGCTTGGAAGTCTGCTTCAAACGGTTTGGTCATTGCATCTAGGTCGCTTTGTGAAACCGCAAGTGCAACGTTTTGCGATGTGTCTACACCAATAATACCCTTAACTCTTTTCGGCATCAGTTTAGCGGCTTCTGCAATCACACCACCGGCCATGGAATGCCCAACTAAGATGACGGATTCGAGTTGTTCTTTCTCGATTACGGCTTTGATGTCTTCAGCAAACGCAACCATGGTGTACTCTTCACGGTTGAACGACGAGTTACCGTGCCCAGCTAAGTCCATGGTGATTACTTGGTACTGCTTTGAAAACTCACTCACTTGGTTTTGCCAAAGCCTACTGTCTAAGCTCCAACCGTGGATGAAGATCAACACTGTCTCCCCACTCCCACTTTTGCCATACGCAATTTGCTCACCATCGTGAGATATAGCAATACCGTACTTAACCGTTGAATCATGAGCCATGGCACTCATGCTACCAAGTG